>NZ_JAWDKD010000009.1:0-85944 GCF_032714475.1 Methanolapillus africanus
AGGCAAAAAGCTTCACAATTTGCCGAAATTTGGATTCAGAAATTTTAGAACGGTAAATGTATTTGTTTTTCATCTGCATGATCATGATTTGAACACCATTTTATTTGGTTGTTCTTATCGTGACCCATTTTTAATTTTTGAAAGCAATTACTGGTCCAAAGCGTCTTTGACTTTTCCGAAAAAGCCTTTGTCTTTTTTACCTTTGCCTTTCACGCCGACGGACGGGAGTCCCGACACTTTGGCGTACTGTTCCAAAAGGTCTCTTTGTTCTTTGGTCAGTTTTTTCGGGATTTCCAAGTTGACGGTCACGAATTGGTCGCCTGTCGTCTTACTGTTGACGTGCGGGAAACCTTTGCCTTTCAAACGGAAAGTGCTTCCGGTTTGCGTTCCTTCCGGAACGGTCATGGTGACGTCGCCGCCCATCGTCCGAACGGTAATTTCAGCACCCAAGGACGCTTGAACGAAATCGATGTTGACGTTGGTGTAAACATCGTCGCCTTCACGTTTGAAATACGGGTCCGGATCCACGCGAACCGACACATACAAGTCGCCGGCCGGCGCACCGGCGTCTCCGGCATTGCCTTCGCCCGGATAGCGGATACGCATTCCGTTGTCGGCACCCGGCGGAATCGTGATGGAAATCTTTTTGGTCGTTTTGACTTTGCCTTTGCCGGCGCATTTCGGACAAGGGGATTCGATTTTTTGTCCCGTGCCGCCGCAAGTCGGACAAGCCGATTGCGTCATCATGTTTCCAAACGGCGTGCGCATGGTTTTGGCCACAATACCTGAGCCGCGGCATTCCGGACAGGTTTTCGGGCTGGTGCCCGGTTTGGCGCCGGAGCCGGAACACGTGTCGCAGGTCGCCATTTTTTGAACGTCGATCGAGATTGTTTTCCCCTGATAAGCTTCAGCAAATGACAAACGAACCTCATATGGTAAATCGCTTCCCCGCTGCGGACCGCGGCGTTTGGCGCCGCCGAATCCGGAACCGAAGATGTTTCCGAAAATGTCGCCGAAAATGTCGCCGAAATCGCTGAAGTCGGCGCCTCTGAAAATGTCTTCCTGAGAATAACGGCTGTCGAATCCGGCATGACCGAATTTATCATACGTGGCGCGCTTGTCGGTGTCTGACAAAACGGCGTAAGCTTCCGAAATCTCCTTGAATTTTTCCTCCGCTTCGGGAGAATCGTTCCGGTCCGGGTGGAATTCCATCGCCAGTTTTCGGTATTTCTTTTTAATTTCATCGTCGGACGCATCTTTGGAAACGCCGAGGATTTCATAATAGTCTTTTTTCGTTGTCATAATAATCAGAATGTGAAATGATGAATGATAGAAATGATCAGAAGGATGTTATCCGAAACAGAATGGGGTCTGAATTTGAACCGGAGCTGTGGTCCGAATCTGAAACGGAAATGTGATCTAAATCTGAAATGTAATCTGATGTAATCTGAATCTGAAATATAATCTGAAATGTAATGTAATCTGAAATGAAATGTTATCTGAACCTGAAATAATGAGAAATATAAGACATCCGATAAAAACATTTTTAATAAAAAAAAGGAACAGACATATTCAGCTGAAGCGGCCTTAAAGCCGAGCCGTCATGAATGCTCCTTTTTTTGAATTTGTCCCGTGTATGCAGGTACTGTTTTTTTATGTGGGGTGGTTCGTTTTTCCGTTTTTTGTGGTTTAGTTTTGTGTGTTTCGTTTTTAAGGGTGTTTTTTATGGGTGTGTTTGTTGTTTGTTTTGGGTTGTCTGCTTGTTTGTTTTGGGGTTGTTTGGTTTTCAAATGATGGAAGGTATGAGTGAACGGATTTGACGTTGGATTTTAAATTTGATTTAAATTTTAAATTTTGATTTAAAATCTTTGAAATCCGTTCGCATCAATATAGTATGCCGTTACTGTTTGTCTTCGTATTCGGCGTCCACGACGTTGCCATCTGCTTGACCGGCGCCTTGTTGTTGCTGTTGTTGTTGGGCCTCGGAAGCTTTTCTGTAGATTGCTTCGGAAATCGGGTAAACAGCGTTTTCAAGTTCTTCGGTTTTGCTTTTGATCATGTCGACGTCGCTGCCTTCAAGAGCGGATCTGAGAGCGGCCACAGCGGTTTCGACGGCTTTCTTTTGGTCGTCGGTCACTTCAACAACATCGGAAGCTTGGGTCACGGCTTTTTCAGCGGCGTTGATCAAAGATTCGGCGTTGTTGCGGGTCTCGATTTCTTCTCTCTTCCGCTTGTCTTCATCGGCGTGAAGCTCGGCGTCTTTGACCATGCGGTCGATTTCGTCATCGGAGAGTCCGCCCGGTTTTTGGATGGTGATGGACTGTTTCTTTCCGGTGCCGAGATCTTTGGCGCCGACATGGAGGATACCGTTGGCGTCGATGTCAAACGTCACTTCAACTTGGGGGATGCCGCGGGGTGCCGGCGGAATGCCGTCCAAAATGAATCTTCCGAGCGTTTTGTTGCCGGAAGCCACACTGCGCTCGCCTTGGAGGACGTGGATTTCAACGGATGTTTGGTTGTCGCCGGCGGTTGAGAAGATTTGACTCTTCTTGGTCGGGATGGTGGTGTTTCTCTCGATGAGCGGAGTAGACACGCCGCCGAGGGTTTCGATACCGAGGGTGAGCGGAATCACGTCAAGGAGCAAGACGTCTTTGATTTCGCCGGACAAAACGCCGGCCTGAATGGCGGCGCCGACCGCAACGGCTTCATCGGGGTTGATGTTCTTGTACGGTTTTTTGCCGGTGAATTTTTCGACCAAGTCAACGACGGCCGGCATTCTGGTCGAACCGCCGACAAGAATGACTTTGTCGATTTTGTCCATGGCTAATTTGGAGTCGCTCAAGGCTTGTTTCATGGAAACGAGCGTCTTGTCAAGCAAGTCGGCAGTCATTTTCTCGAATTGGGCGCGGGTGATGTCCACGTCCAAGTGGAGTTGGTCGCCGTCGGGTCCGAGCGCGATGAACGGTAAGTTGATGTTGGTGCTGGTGACGCCGGAAAGTTCGATTTTGGCTTTTTCGGCCGCATCTTTCAAGCGCTGGAGAGCCGCCAAGTCTTTGGACAAGTCGGTGCCGTGGGATTTTTTGAATTCAGCCACGAGGTGGTCGACGATTCTGTTGTCAAAGTCGTCGCCGCCGAGACGGGTGTCGCCGTTGGTGGCCAAAACTTCGAAAACGCCGTCGCCGAGTTCGAGAATCGACACGTCGAACGTGCCGCCGCCCAAGTCGTAAACGAAGATTTTCTGGTCTTTGGAACCTTCTTCTTTGTCAAGGCCGTAAGCCAATGCGGCTGCCGTCGGTTCGTTGATGATACGGAGAACCTCAAGACCGGCGATGGTGCCGGCGTCTTTGGTGGCTTGCCGCTGCGCGTCGTTGAAGTAAGCCGGAACGGTGATGACCGCTTGGGTGATTGTTTCACCGAGGTAAGCTTCAGCGTCGTTTTTCAATTTTTGGAGAATCATGGAGGAGATCTCTTGCGGGGTGTACGGTTTGCCGCCGAGAGTCACACGGTAATTCGCGTCGCCCATATGTCTTTTAATGGATTGGACGGTATTTTGGGAGTTGGAAACTGCTTGTCTTTTAGCGATTTGTCCGACGAGCCGTTCGCCTTTCTTAGAAAAGCCGACGACGGACGGAGTGGTTCTGCCGCCTTCTGCGTTCGGGAGAACGGTCGGTTCGCCGCCTTCCATAATTGCCATACAAGAGTTGGTTGTACCGAGGTCAATACCTAAGATTTTTGCCATATTTATTTCACCTGTATTTGGTTTTAATTTTTGTATTTTGAAATTTATTTTTGAATGAATAAGTCGTTTTTTTAATGAATATTGAATTATTGAATAATTAATAAAATGAATTTGAAACTGAATTTGAAATTGAAACATCAATTAAACCCGAAAATCACGTATTAACGGGCATCCCGTTTTCAATTGCTAAGATCGATTCTGATTTCAGCAATTGGGGTTGGAATTTCGGCGGTTTTCGGGGTTTAATTTGAGGTTCAATTTTTGGAGATTGAAGGGGTTTTTGAAGGGTTTGTATTGTTTGGGTTTTGGTTTGGGTTTTGGCTAATGTTGTTGTTTTTGTTGTTTTGGGGGTTTTATGGGTTGTTTGTTTTGTTGTTTGTTTTGTTTGTTGAATCAACAGATTCGGGTTTTGGAGTGGATTGGGTTGAAGATCAATCATTTTCATTCGGTTGTTGTTTGTTATGTTGTTGCATGATCGATTAGAGACCGGAAACAGTTGCATTATGCAGCCGTTTGCCGGTATAATATGTATCATTTAAACGTTGTTTGCGACTGAGACCACAGACGGACGGATGACTTTCCCGTGAAGGGTGTATCCGGGCGTGAAGACATTGACAATTGTTCCGTCGGGATAGTCGTTTGTGTCGACTTGGATCACGGAATCATGCAGATGCGGATCAAATTCGGTTCCGGGTTCGGCCGGAATTCGGGCAACGCCGTAAGACTCTAAAACGGACATGAATTGCCGGTGCGTGTTTTTTAAACCTTCAAGCAATGATTCGTCATGGGTTTTGCCGTTCTTTTCGGTGGACAGGACAGCGCGTTCAAAGTTGTCGGCCACTTCAATCAGTTCTTTGACGATCGGTTCTAACGCAAACTTCCGGGATTCTTCCATTTGCTTTGCGCTGCGCTTCCGATAGTTTTCAAAATCGGCAGCCATCATAAGATATTTGTTGGTTAAATCATCCACGCGTTGTTTTAAAGCGGCGTTTTCTTCCGCCAACAAAGATTCCGCGTCACTCTGTCCGCTCTTTTTGTCCTTTTTGGACTTGCGGCCTTTTGCGGGATGGGGGACCTGTCCCGTGCCGCCGCATTCGCCGCACATGTCAAGGTCGTCATCCGCTTCCGCCTCAAATTCTTCTTCCGGCGGCGCATCAGAATAACACGTTTCATCTTCTTTTTTGTGTACCATGTTTTTACAGCCTCTTAATCCTTAGAGTTAAACAGAACTCAAAACGTAGTTTTAGTATTTAAATATTTCTATTATTTTTAATTTTTTCAAAAAATAAAACAATCGGATAAAATATTAACTTTAGGTTAGTATCTGATTTTTAATGATATTGTTCGGATAAAATCGAAGATTATGACTAATAATCACAAATTTAAATATAAATTCATAAATAAAAATATATTAAATAAATTTATCGGTTAACTCAGAAAAGAAATGAAGAGAAAGAAGTAAAAAATAGAAAGTGAAATAAAAAAGTGAAACAAAGGATAAGAAAAGTGAAAATAAAAGATAAAAAAGGAAAAACAAAGATAAAAAAAGAAAATAAAGGCAAATAAATCGAAAAATCAAAAAGTATCAAAGCAGATAAAATTCAGGAAAAACAAAAAAGTGAAAAATGCTTTGACACCGTCAAAGCATTCAAGATCAATAATTTTCCGCATATTTCAGCAGCAAAACCGAAATGATTAAACAAACGGCGAAGGCAATAATGAATTTCTCCCAGCCGATGCCGGTGACGTCGCCGTGGTAAGCCATTAAACCAAAGTTGATGAGCGCGATTAAAACGATTGTCAGGAAAAGCGAAAAGACAAATCCGACGGCAAGAGCCGATTTTTTGTTGGCGAGCCGGGAATCGAAAAATTCGTAACCGATCACGAAAAGAACGGCGAAAATCAGCAAAGCGACAGCATACGGAATCGGAATGTCGCGAACGGCCAGCATGCCGTATAAACCATACAAGGTAAAGACCATGAAAAAGGCCATCACCAAAGAGAGAGCGAAAGTCTTCACGTAATTGTTTTTGAAGGAGGGGACATGAAAGGAACTTCTTTGATTGGAACGATTAGAATATCTCTTGGCTGCGATGAGAAACACCACCTTTGAATCGGAAATTGGAAATGAAATAAACGAAATGAATGTGCGTGAAAATGAAAAACATCATATTTAATATAAACTCAAATTGCTTGTGGCAAAGCAAAACGTATACGGAGTTTACATATATAAATATCCTGACAAGTAACTATATTCTCCATATATAAGTAGTTCACGGATATAAAGGACACAGCAGATTCGGAATTTTAAGAACAAACGGAAATAAATAGGAAATTAATTGTGGGATATTTTCAAATTTCAGATTGCACCTACGGGTGACTGTTTTTAGATTGCAGATTGCACCTACAGTTCACTATTTTTAGATTTCAGATTACATCTACTGTTTCCAACAATACACATAATTCCTGATCCGATTTGCACCATTTGTTTTCCAACAATACACATAACCACTTGTTCCAATATGCATCTACTTTCAGCTATCCCAATTCCAATCGTTCACAGTATCCGCTTAAACAGACGCTTTGCGTCTGTTTAAGCGGGATGGTTTGCTTGAGAGAATAAAAAACAAGTCTGAACAAAATGAAAATAATATGAAAAAATAACCACTCAATTGAAATAAGCGAAACAAAACCCGCCCACACATTTTTCAAAAATGCAAAACAAAAATGGACGCCATAACGCGCGCGCCTGCCGCCCGCCAAAAATAGAAAAATAAAAAATAAAAGGCAGAAGAATTATTCCCCTGCCATCAATTTCAGCAAAACAGCCTTTTGGGCGTGCAGCCGGTTTTCCGCTTGGTCGAAAACGACCGAGTGCGGACCTTCGAGCGCGCCGGCGGAAATTTCAAGACCGCGGTGCGCCGGCAGGCAGTGCATCACAATAACGTCCGGCTTTGAAACGGCAATCAATTCTTCATTGATTTGGAAGCCGGCAAAGTCCCGGAGACGCTTTTCTTCTTCAGCTTCGTCGCCCATGGACACCCAAACGTCGGTGTACAAAACGTCCGCGTTTTTGGCCGCTTCCAACGGATTGTCCGTAATCGTTAAAACGCCGCCGAGTTCCTTGGTTTTGATCACATACCGCTCGTCGGGCTCGTATCCTTTCGGACAGGCGACAACGATTTCCATGCCGACGATCGCGCAGGCAAGCATCAGAGAATTACAAACGTTGTTGCCGTCGCCGACCCAAACGAATTTCATATCGGAAATCTTGTTTTTGTATTCCTTAATGGTCAGCAAATCCGCCAAAACCTGGCACGGGTGCTCCTCGTCCGACAGTGCGTTGATGACCGGAATGGAGGCGTTGGCGCCGAGTTTGACCAAGGTGTCGTGCGAATAAACGCGCGCGATGATGCCGTGAAGGTAGCGGGAAAGAACGCGCGCCGTGTCTTCAACAGACTCGCCGCGGCCGATTTGAATGTCGTTTGAATTTAAATAAATCGCGTGGCCGCCCAAATCGTTCATGCCGACCTCAAAAGAAACACGCGTCCGAGTTGACGATTTTTCAAAAATCATGCCCAAACTTTTGTTCCGGAGATGGTCAATAATCTTTCCCTGGCTTCTCTTTTCCTTAATTTCAGCCGCCAGATCCAAAATCTCGCGAATATCTTCCAAAGACAAATCCGCCATTGAAATCAAATCTTTCATAATAAGCCTCCTGTAAATGATAAGTGAGTGTTGTTCATAAAATAATTAAATTAATGAATTGATTTACTGAATCCGTTTACTGAATCGATGATCGTCATTTTACTTCTGCGACCGAATCTCATCCATGTGGTCAATTCTTTTCTGCACCAATTCCGGGGTACCGATATCTCTTCTGAAAAACATCTTGCCGTGAATATTGGTGTCCAAAAGATCCTGAGCAATCTTTTCAGCGTCGGAAATCGTCTTTCCAAAACCGACGACGCCGATGGCGCGGGAGCCGGTGGTGAAAATTTTGCCGTCTTTTTCATAAACGCTGGAATAATAAATGATATACTCGCCTTTCTTTTCGGTGCCGCCATCGATTTTCAATTCCATATCCGCCATCGGTTTGTCCGGATAGCCTTCGGGAACCGCGTATTTGCACACCGTCGCTTTGTCCGAAAAACGCACCTGAATCTTGTCGAGCGTTCCCGAAACGACCGCCTTCATAATTTCCACCATGTCCGATTCCAAAATCGAGAGCACGTTCATGGCTTCCGGGTCGCCGAAGCGGGCGTTGTATTCAATCAATTTCGGACCGTTTTTGGTCAAAATAAACTGACCGTAAAGGATTCCTTTGAATTCTTCGCCGGTTTCTTTGGAGAAACAGTTGACGGTGTCCTGCATAATTTTCTTGGCCGCGTCATATTCTTCCGGCGTCAAAAACGGAAGCAATTTGCCGGCGTTGGTGTACGCGCCCATGCCGCCCGTGTTCGGTCCGATGTCGCCTTCATACGCCCGTTTGTGGTCCTGCGCCGTCGGACAGAAAGCCAAATGCTTGCCGTCGACAAACGCCTGAAGCGTAAATTCTTCGCCGATAAAACGTTCTTCAATGACAACGCTGTCGGATTTTAAAACTTCTTTCGTGTATTCTTTCGCCGCATTCGTGTCGGGAAGCTGGTCGCCCATCACTTTAACGCCTTTTCCGCCCGTTAAGCCGGCGGGTTTCACGGCGACGTCGCCGAGTTCGTCAATAAATGCCGCAGCCGGTTCGTATTCGGAAAAGACGGCGTATTTCGGGTTGCCGTCGATGCCCCATTTTTCAATGAATTTACGGGCCCACGCTTTGTCGGTTTCGATTTTGGCGCAGCTCTTTTTGGGACCGACGGTCGGAACGCCGGCGTTCCAAAGCGCGTCCGAAACACCGGCCGAAAGCGGGGCTTCCGGGCCGACGAACGCCATGTCGATGCCTTTGCTTTTCGCGAATTCGGCAATTTTCGCCGCATCCTTTTCATCCGCAATCAACGTTTCTTCCGCCAGCGCAAAAATACCCGGATTTTTCTTCGACATGACCGAATATAAAAGCGGTTTTTGCGGGCTTCTTTTAACGGCCGCCGCGATCGCATGTTCACGACCGCCGCCGCCGACCAATAAAATTTTCATCGATAATTCCCCATGATTATGAAAAAAGTCCGTTTGGAAAAATTAAATAATCTCATCTTAATGGATAACATTTTAAAAAACTGAGAATTTATAAAATTGTTCCGACGGAGTTCAATATTGATACAAAATAGATTGAGGATGGAATAAATCCGTTTTATCTATTTAAGATTACCGAAGAGATAAATGATAAATAGAAATCCACCGTTGATGTTATTAAAAATCAATGGAAATTGAACAATTATTTTTCAAATAACAGCCGGGAGAAAAACATGCAAATTGCCAGCCGCTTCAGTATTGCGATTCATACGCTTTTGTGCGTCGCTCTTCTCGAAAGCCGGCAAAAAATGACGTCGGAATTTATCTCATCTTGTGTGAACGTCAATCCCGCCGTGATCCGAAAAACGCTCGGCCAGCTCAAAAAAGCCGGCATCGTCGATGTCAAAAGCGGAGAAGGCGGCGCGACGCTGGCCAAACCGCCAAACGAAATCACACTTTTTGACGTTTACCAAGCCGTTGAGGCCGTCGACGACAGTTCTCTTTTTAATGTTCACCGTCAGCCGGATGAAAATTGTCCGCTGGCTTGCCCGAAATGCAATCCCGGATGTCAAATGCCGGAAAATTGCGAAGACGCAAGCGGGTGTTGTTACATTCACACCGTGATTGACGAACAACTTCAAGGAATTCAAAAAACGATGGAAAACTCACTCAAAGAAGCCACCGTTCAATCTTTGATCGATGATTTGAGCCAAAAAGTTAAATAAAAGAAAAATCATTATGTTATGTTGTAACAATAATTGTTACAACCGTGGTTTTAACTTTTTAATGAACGTTTTAACTGTTCTGTTAGAATTAATTGATTAAATTGAATACGATATTGTATTTCATGAGGTGGAACAAATGAAAATGATCGGACTCACAGCCAGCCCGCGCGCGGCCGGCAACACCAACACGCTTGTCACAAAAATGTTAGAAGACGCCGCGTCAAAAGGCGCCGAAACAAAACACTTGGACTTGGCGAAACTCGACATCAAACCCTGCAAAGGCTGCAACTACTGCAAAACCCACGAGGAATGCGTTCAAAAAGACGATTTCGCAAGCGTCATTGCCGAAATCAAATCCGCTGACGGCATCATCATCGGAAGTCCGGTTTATTTCTATGACATTACCGCTCAGGAAAAACTTTTCATTGACCGCCTTTACTCCTGCGTCGACGCTCAATTCAAAAGCAGAATCCCCGCCGGCAAAAAAGTCGCGTTCATTTACTCTCAAAACACGCCCAACCGCGCCGCCTTTGAGTCGAATTTGGCCAAATACGATCAAGTGGCCGGCATGCTCGGATTCCAAAACGTCGGCAAATTCGTTTCCGTCGGCGACGTGAAAGCCAATCCGGCCGAAGTGGAAAGCGCCGTTGCGTTGGAAAGAAAAATGTTCGATACATTGTAATTCCAAACGTGAATGATTTTATACTTTTTTCATATCCAAAACTCTGAGGTTGATTCAGCCGGATACAGTTTTATCCGGCTGAATTGAATACCCGGCATTATATTCTATTTTTAAATTGCAGCCGTCATTTCAATTTTCAGTTCAAATTGCACTGACAGGTGACTGTTTCAAAATTACGATTTGCACCAACGGGTGACTATTTTATAGTTAGAATTTGCACCAACGGGTGACTGTTTTAAAGTTACGATTTGCACCTACCGTTTCCAACAATACAGTTGTATCCTTGCTCCAATATGCACCTGCCATTTCCAACAATACAGTTGCATCCTTGCTCCAATATGCACCTACAGTTACTGAAAATACACATGTTGCTTTGCTCAGTTTTCCGGCTCTGTTTTCCAACAGTATCTTTCCGTCCGGCAACATCCGCTTAAACAGACGCTTTGCGTCTGTTTAAGCGTGAAGATTTACGGACGTTTCCAAAAAGCAACCCCTTGGGTTTTAAAAAACGCAAAAAGAAAATGTGTCGCGATAACGCGCGCGTGCTGCCCGCCAAAAAAGAAAACGAAAATAAAGATAAAAGACAGAAGAAAAAGAGAAATTATTTCAATTTCTCATATTCTTCCCAAAAAGAAGCTTCTAAATCTGTTTTTAATTCAACGCCGTTCTTTTTCAAAGCTTTTTGAACAGCCGCCAACGCCTTGGCGACGTTTTCCGCTTTGGCGTTTTCACCCATGTGACCGATCCGAAATACTTTTCCTTTCAAATAGCCGAAGCAGCCGCCGATGAGTATGTTGTCGTCGTCCAGAATTTGCTGTACCAATTCATCGCCGTCAATGCCGGCCGGCGCATTAATGGCCGTCACCGTGTTGCAGTAACCGCTTTTCAGGTGAAGGGACAAGCCGGCTTTTTGAGCAGCAACCCGCGTCGCCTGCGCCAAATCGGCATGCCGTTTAACAATTCCGGGTTCCGCTTCAACGTTGGACAACGCCACCGAAATCGCATAAATGCTGTTGGATGGTGGTGAATACGGGAACCAAAAGTCCGCATAATAGTTTTTCCAAATCAACAAATTCCCGTAAAAGGATGCGATCGGCGTCTTTCTTTTTTCCATTGCCGACCAGGCGTCCGGACTGACGCTCAAAAATGTGAGTCCCGGCGGCGCCGAAAATCCTTTTTGAGACGCGCCGATACAAATGTCCACCGTCCAGTCGTCAACGAAAATGTCTTCGCCGACCATGGACGAAACCGCGTCGACCACCGTTAAAATGCCGTACGATTTCAGAAGCGGGCAAAGCGCCTTTAAGTCGTTTAAGACGCCGGACGGCGTATCGCAGTGGACGATGGTCGCGAATTTAAAATCGGAATCATTTTCCAAAAAGGCGGCTAAAGCGGCGGCGTCAATTTCCCGGTCGCGCGCGCCGTGGAAAAAAACAGGCTCAGCGCCGTAAAGGTTCACTAAATCGACGAATCCTTCCCCGAAAATGCCGTTTTCAATGATCAGGACGCGGTCGCCGGGTTCCGCCAGCGACACGCAAACGCCATCAAGACCCAGCATGCCCTCGCCGCTCAAAATCAAGACCTGATTTTGAGTGTGCAAGAACCGGGACAAGCGGTCGCAGGTGTCTTTGTAAAAATCAAAAAAATCCGGATCCAAATCCGGATTGGTCATTTCCGCCGAACAAGCCAGCCGAACGTTTTCCCGAACCTGCGTCGGTCCGGGCGTCATCAAAAGCGGAAGCTGTTTTTTTAACATATGAGTGTCCCCCGAATTTTATTTGAGTAATTATTTTATAATTTATGATTAAGTAGTTATGATTTCGAAGATGGACGGGTCGTTACTTTTGTTTTTCCCACTTCAAAAGTTCCAAAACGGAAGACATCGACTTTCCTTTATCGATTTCATCCGAAATCCGCTTTTCCTTTTTCCAAACTTCTTCCGACCGGCGCGCAATTTCGTAAGCCCGCTCCTTCGGAATGACCACAACGCCGCTGTCGTCCGCGACAATGAAATCCCGCGGATTGACAATTTGACCGCCGCAGGTGATTTCGCAATTGATCTCGCCCAACCCTTTCGGATCGCCGGCATTCGGAACCACGTTCGCGGCGAAAACCGGAAGGTCGAAGGTTTTGATTTCGTGCATATCCCGAACCGCGCCGTCGACGACAAGCCCCGCGATGCCGCGATTGACCGCCGTTTTCGTCGCCAACCCGCCCCACATAGCAATATTCCGGTCGCTGTTGAAAATGACCAAAACATCGGTTTTGCCGCACAAATCAATCGCTTCCACCGGTTTGGCCCAGTCCCCGCCCAGCGTCCGAACCGTCACCGCGCGCCCGACGATTTTTCTTCCGGGAAACAAAGTGGAAATGCCGCACATCGCGCCCTTCCGGTGCATGGCGTCGGAAATGTTGGACGACGACACGCGCCAAAAGATCTCGAAAATTTCATCTTCCTGCGATTTTTTACCGGAATCCGGAACAGAACCGGCATTGTCTACGGCTTGGCGAATCTCTTTGGCCGATTGCGTGACGTTATCGGAATGAATGATATAAGACCCGACAATCACAATACCGGCGCCCATGGCAGCGGCGTTTCGCGCCGTTTCCGGCTTCAGACCGCCCGCCACCGCAATTTCCGCGTCAATTTCCTTTGAGATTTGAGCCAGCGTTTCCAGCGGCGATTTTCCGGTCATTTGTTGGTCGATGCCGACGTGAACGTTAATCAAATCAACACCTAACGCCACCAGTTCCTGAGAACGGGCAACAGGATCGTCGACCGAAATCAAATCGACCATCAACCGGACGCCGTATTTTCTGGCCGATTCCAAAGATTCCGAAATAACGGCGTCGTCCGCCCGCCCCAAAATCGCGACAACGTCGGCGCCGGATTTGGCCGCCATCTCCACTTCAACCGCACCGGCGTCCATCGTCTTCATGTCTGCCAGGATCGTTTTTCCGGGAAACGCTTCCCGAAGTTTTCGAACGGCGTTCATGCCTTCGCTTTTAATTAACGGCGTGCCGGCTTCAATCCAATCTGCGCCGCCGAGAACGGCTTCTTGAGCGATCAAAAGCGCGCGGTCCAATTCGACGAGATCCAAAGCCACTTGGATAAGTACCATGATATTCCTTCTGAGTTTGATTTTGAAAAAAATAACCGAAAAGGGTTATTCTCAAAGAATTATGTCATAAAATACAAATTAAATTCAATTAATGAATTCAAATTAAATATAAATTAAATATGAATTAAATACAAAATAAAATAAAAGCAGATGATAAAACTTTTTATAAAAATCGTTTCAATCATTGAAAAATTCATCAAACCGGCGCTGAGTTTTTTTGGGTTTGGACGCTGCCGGATCGCCGTTTGTCTCCGAATTTACCCCCGCCGGAGCGGAAACGGTTTCGCCGGCGTCGACATCAATAATTTTAGCAGATAAACCGACGCTTTGAGGCGATTTCAGCCGTTCCTTTCGCTTCTTCTGATTTTTCAAATCTTCCGGATCAATCGCCATTCCGGTTTCCTTGTAAATTTGCTCCGCAATTTTTGGTCCGACCAACCCGGCCACCGTGACATAATCGGATTTTTTGAGCATGTCTTTTGACTTAAATCCGGCGTTGTAAAGTTTCCGGGCGCGGACGCGGCCGATACCACGGATTTTCAAAAGCGACAACAAGTCCACCGACGCGCCGTATTGAAGCCGAAGTTCCAAATCAGACAATGCGGCTGCTTCCGATTTAAATCCACACAATTGACAGAGGCGGGAAGCCGCGTTGGCCATCCAGCCGGCAGTTTCCGAAAAATTCCGGATGTCGCCTTCGCCGACGTCAAACTCTTTGGAAATATCGTTTTCCGGCGTTTCCGAAATCCAGCGGTAAAGCAAAACGGCAGTCTTGACTTCGCCCATAAACCATTCGTATTCGGCCGGCTTTGTGGTTTCGGGAACCGAAATGAAATGTTCAATGTTGTCGGCAATAAATTCCTGAACCCATTCATAATCGCTCGATCGCATGTAAAGCAATTTCATATCCGGCGTTTGACAAATCAGATGCAAAAAGCCGATCACGGCCGGATCGCCGCCGCCTTCTTTGGATTTGAGAACGCCATCCAAAAGCGTTGTCGCCGACAGCGGGTCAATATACAGTTTTGAAACCAATGACCCCAGCGTCGTCGGTATCAAAACGGCATCCGATCGGCCGTTAAAATTCGTATAAGATTTGCTTATTTTGTCGGCAGTTTGGAACGGAGACGAGGCCGGACCCGAATCAAGCGCTTCCGACACGGCGTCGGCATTCTTTCGTTTCTCTTGACTCATCTCGTTTTCAATCAAAAAGTCAAGACATTTGTCAATCAAGGTGCTGAGCGCAATCGTACTCATCAGTCCCCGCTGATGCGCAAAAAACGTTCCTTTGAAAAATTCCAGCAGCTTTTCCCGCGTATCGGCGAATCCGTTGGCAATCGTTGACAGAACGTGCGTTCGAACCATATTTTCCGCGCCGAGTTTGGACTCAATGTTTTCGGGCGGCGCTTCGATGAAACGTTCCGTCAGCATGTCCACATCGTCTTCTTTGGACGCGATGAGGACGGATTCTCCGTAAGGATCCAAATGCGGACGGCCGGCGCGCCCGGCCATTTGTTTGTATTCCATCACCGGAATCGGCTGCATGCCGCTGTCGGAATCATAACGCCGCCAGCTGCGGATAATAACCCGCCGGGCCGGCAGGTTCAGGCCGGCCGCTAACGTCGGTGTGGAGGAAATCATTTTGATTTTGCCGGCCAAAAAGGACGTTTCCACCGTTTCCCGCTGCTCGGCCGTGAGCCCGGCATGGTGAAAAGCCGTTCCGTGCAGAATGCAGTTGGCCAAAACAACGGCAATATCCGTGTCGCTGCCTTCCGTGATTCCAGCGGCGATTTCCGCCAATTCATCTTTTTCGGACGGCTTGAGCAAAGAGGAAACGACCGGCGCCGCTTTTTTAGCGAAACCGACGGCATTTTTCCGGCTGCTTTCAAAAACCAAACATTGGCCGCTGTCCGAAATGACGTCCGCGACCAGCGAAACAGCCGCTTCGGGAAGTTTACCGATATAGATTTGCTTGATTTCCTTTTCAATACAGCTATCGGGATCTTCCGGAAGATCAATTTTGATTTCAGTTTCGCCTTTGTCAGCATCAACTGATTTTTTTTCGGTTTTAGACGTTTTTGAATTTTTTGAATATTTAGAAGATTTCAGATTATTTTTAGCATTTAAAGACGGCTTTTGAACTTTCGCTTTGTAGACGCCGTCAAAATAAACGCCTTCGTAAAGCTTTGTCGGGCGCCAGCTGCTCACGACGTGGGAGGCGTTCAGCCACTCGGCGACTTCACCGGAGTTTTGAATGGTGGCCGACAGGGCGATGATCTGCATTTCCGGATTGATGCGGCGCAGTTTTGTGATAATAATTTCAAGCGTGGGGCCGCGGTCCGGCGAATCGATCAGATGCACTTCGTCTAAAATCACGACGGAAATATGTTGCAGCCATCGGGTTTCGTTTCGGATGAGCGAGTCCACTTTTTCGGATGTGGCGACAATGATGTCGTTAGATCCTAAATATTCATCCGCCGAGTCCAAATCGCCGGTCGAAATACCGGCGCTGACATCCATTTTTGAAAAGCTTGAAAAACGCCGGAATTTTTCAGAGGCGAGCGCGCGCAGCGGAACAGTGTAAAGTGCCTTACCGCCGTTTTCGATGCTTTTGAGCATCGCCAGTTCCGCAAGCAGCGTTTTTCCGGACGCCGTCGGAATAGAAATCATCACATTTTTGTTGTCCAAAAGACCGGCCAAAACCGCTTGTGATTGAGGCGGATAAAGAGATTGGATGCCGGAATCCAAGTAAAAATTTCTGATCTTTTCGGAAACGGCAAGCTCACTAACCGGAAGATAAAGCTCCTCTTCCTTTGTTGGGTCGTCGGCAGCATTTGCACCATCTGTGTCTGCCTTTTTCTTGCCTTTTTCAGTCATCTGATTCTCCTCAGCATTTTGTTTGGATTGGACGGTTTGATTTCATTTAAAGACTTTCCAAGCGGGATGAAACTATTCAGGATTTATAAAATAAAAAGAAATGAAAATGGAGGATATGAAAATGGAGAAAATGAATAGAAAACAGAATCAAAAGAATTATTTTTGATCTGCTTCCGATTCACTATCACCGTCGCCATCTTCAAAATCATCATCGTCGTCATCTTCTCCAAAATCCATATCGGTGATGTCTACGAAATCCGTGCTCGTATCGACTTCGTCGTCGTATTCGTAATCTCCATCGTCGTCATCAAATTCGGATTCAATATTTTCCGACTCCCCGGCGATGCTTTCAACGTCATTTTTGGAATCGAATTCAGAATCAGAGTCATTGTCTTCGAAATCGCCATCCGCACCCCCTCCAATGACCGGATTGCCGGTTTTTTGGGCGACGATATAAACCTCTTGCGTTTGCGGTTCCAAAACGTCCGACACGGTAAATCCAAAAGACTCAATTTTCTTTACAATGGATTTCTTGAACCTGTTTTTGGGGATTTTAATCACTTGAAGAAGCCAGCCGCCGTCTTTGAGAAGCACGCACATGCGGGACAGCGCCAAAAGCGAATCTTTGGGCTCCAGCGTCATATCGGAGAGCAGCACGTCGAATTTTTTGTCTTTGGAATTCTTATCGGTGGCGATTTTGTCAACCGAGACGGTAAAAACGTCGGCGAACATGATTTCCGCGTTTTTGTGCTCGAAAGCGATTTTGCCGAGCTCGGTTCTGAAATCCTTGGAAAACTCAATCCCTTGAATGTGACCGGACGGGCCGATGAATTCCAGCGCGCAAAGCATAAAGCCGCCGGCACTGGATCCCAAATCCAAAACGTAGTCGCCGGGACTTAAAATGGTTGTCAGTTCTTGGATGGCTTTCAATTTAAAATAGCCTTTAGGCATATCGAGCCCTTCTTCCACGTCAATTTTATCTTCCGTGGTGATGTTTTTGGACGCTTTGACGCACACATTTCCGTTGACGGTGACCTTGCCGCCTTCGACGGCGCTCTTGGCGCGTCCGCGGGATTTGAAAAAACCCATTTCTACTAAATAACTGTCAAGTCTCATAAGTTCAAAAACCATACCGATTCTATAAATAGACAATGATGTGACAAACGGGAGACAAACGGAAGGCAAACGAGAGACAATAATGAGATGGAAGACAAATATGAGAGAATACTGTGTGGGAAAAGGAATCTTTATTAACACTGAACGAATATATTTTAGAAAACGGTCATCCATCGTTTCATTTTATTTTGTTTTATTGCATATCGATTCTTAACATAACGGAGGCAAATTATGGTCAAATTAACACCCGAAATGAAAGAAAACATCAAAAAAGTCCGTGTTCTTCCCTTGGCAACCGCATCCAAGAGCGGCATCCCGAACGTCATCCCGATCGGCATCGCTGAAATCAACGACAAAGACGAGAAAGACGACTACATTCACGTGATGAACAACTTCTTCCTCAAGACGATTGCCAACATGAAAGAAAACCCGCACGTCGCCATTTATGTCTGGAGTCCGGAAACAACCGGCTGCTTCCAAATGAAAGGCGAAGTCGTGGAAATCACCGACAAAGGAAACGTGTACTCGGAAATGACCGGACGCGTCGCCACCATGAAACCGGGTCTCCCGATGAAACAAATCGTCCGGATTAAAATCACCGAAGTGTTCAACTGCACCTCCGGAAAAGAAGCCGGACAAAAGATTGCTTAATTGCAGTCTTTTATTTTTTATTTTCCTTTTTTTGTTTCTGTTTTGTTTCTGTTCTGTTTGTTTTTTTGGCGGGCGGCAGGCGCGCGCGTTATGGCGGCACTTTTTCATTTTGCGTTTTTAGAAATCAGTGGATGTTTTTTGAAAATGCCATGCAAACCCTCCCGATTAAATCAGACGCGATTCGCGTCTGATTTAATCGGAATACGATGAACAGAATTGGATGCAGTAGCAACATATGTAATGCAGAGGGAAGTTTCATGTGTATTGTTGGAACCTGCTGCTGAAAACCGGAACAAGAAAAAACTGTATTGTTAGCAACCGTAGATGCAAACTGCAACTATAAAACAGTCAACTGTAGGTGTAACTCAGTATTTTTAAATTGGAATGCATCTGACGGATCGGATTCCGCAAAATACAGACGCAAAGCGTCTGATTTTGCGGGATGGTTTGCTCGATTTGAAACAAATGTTTGCAGGATGATTTGTTTGATTTGAAAAAGAGACGACAACTCACTTTATTGACGTTTTTTAAAAATTTGTTGCGATAACGCGCGCGCCCGACCCGCTCGAAAAATCAAAATCAAGTTCAAAACTCATCAAACGGATCAAACAAATAAATTTCCTTGCCGCAATTGGAACAAACAAACCGGTCACCGTCTTTCTCCAAATTAACAAAATCAGCCAGCGAAAAACTGCGGTTAATCAGCAGCGTGCTGCATTCCGGACAATAGGTATGTTTGTATTTGGACTCCATGTTTCCGATATAAACGTAGTCGATGCCCGCGTCTATGAAAATATTGCGTGCGGATTCCATGGTCGAAATCGGCGTCGCTGAAACGCCGGTCAATTGGAAATCCGGATGAAACGCATTAAGGTGAACCGGTGTTTCCGGACCAAGATTTTTCAAAATCCAATCGGCCATTTGAGCGAGTTCTTTTTTGTCGTCGTTCAATCCCGGAATCAAAAGGGTGACGGTTTCAACGAAAAGTCCGAGCTCCTTGGCTTTTTTTGTCGATTCCAAAACGGGTTCTAACTTTGCGCGCGTGATTTCCGAATAAAACTTTTCGGAGAACGCTTTGATGTCGACGCGGTAAACATCAATATACGGCGCCAGCTTTTCAAGCGCATCAGGCGTCATGTAGCCGTTTGTAACCATTATCACATAAAGACCGTTTTCTTTGGCCAAAACGGCGGTGTCGTAAATGAATTCATACCAAATCGTCGGCTCGTTGTAGGTGAAAGAAATGCTTTTCGTGTCCAAAAACAGAGCCCGGTAAATAACTTCTTCCGGCGTGACTTTTTCGTCGTACATTTCCGGATCGAAACAGAAAAGACTTGTGTCGGAATCCAAATCGGAATCAAAAACTGAACTTGACCCGGAATCGGAGCCGGAATTAGACATATATCCGGAATTGAGAACACTGGGCGTAAAATCGAAATCAGAGCCGCCCATTGAAAGGACGTCGTCGTCAAACAAAATTTGAGAAATCCGCCAGTTTTGGCAGTGCCGGCACTTGAAATTGCAGCCGAGCGTGCCCATCGAATACGTCGCGGTTCCCGGCAAAAAGTGAAAGACCGGCTTTTTCTCGATCGGATCAATCGCCTTGGAGGAAACGATGCCGTAATTGAGCGTGTACAAAACCCCGCCAACGTTTTGCCGGACGCGGCAAAAACCGAATTTGCCGGGCAAAATGAAACAGCGGCGCGCGCAAAGATTGCATTTGACTTTGTTGTCCGAAAGGAATTCAAAATGCATGGCTTTTTTGATTCCGTTTTTCGAGTCGTCCGACGGGTTTGACATAATTTTCTCCAATATTGACAGTGACGGTTTGCGTTTTCTGAGTTCTATTTTCAGATTGCCGGTTGCCACCTGCAGGTGACTATTTTTAGATTTCAGTTTACACCTACTGTTTTCTATTTTATAGTTACAGTTTGCACCTACTGTTAACTATTTTACAGTTTCAGTTTGAACCTGCAGTTGACTGTTTTAAAATTACGGTTTGCACCTACAGTTCACTATTTTAAAGTTACAACTTGCACCTACGGGTGACTGTTTTCCAATTGCATCTTATTGTAAGTGGTATCCGCTTAAACAGACGCCAAAGGCGTCTGTTTAAGCGGGGTGGTTTGCTTGAGATGATAAATAGACAATAAATATTGATAAAATTAACAAATTGTTTAATTCTTGTCAATCAATTGCGTTTCCAAGATATCCAAATAGCCCCGGTTTTGCAGCCAACGGGAATTGGTTTTTATGGGGACAATCTTCTTCTTGAAAAACGGCGCGTCCAAAACGGCGGTTTCAAATTCGCCGCCCTCGCCGGCGATATGCACATAATTTTTTTGGTTGAGGCGCTCCAAATCCGAAAGCGCTGCACGGTCAAGACGTCTGCCCAGCCAGCTTTCAGTGAGGCCGTCCGCTGCTGCTGTGACAAAAATAATTTCCATGCCCGAATCAATCATTTCCGATAACAAGGACTTTGGATTCGCGTGCCAAAGCGGCGAAAACGCTTCCAGTTCCAGCGTTTTGCAAATATTTTCCACCCGGCTTTTCTGGTAAACCGATTCAATCGCACCCGTGCAAACGCCCGAGATATTATATTCCGATTTCAATGCCGACAGCGCGTTTTTCATGTCGTCCAATTCTTCTTCTTTGACGCCGCCGGTTTTTTGATATAAAAGCGGAATGCCGGAAGCGGCCGAAATGTCGGCAACCAATTTCGTATTAATCGAATGAAACATATACGATTCCGGATTTTCAGGAACCAGGCACACCATGCAAACGATATCGTGGCCGGCTTCAATCATCTTTTGGATCGCAAAAACGGAATCCTTACCGCCCGACACCAATGCCCCAATTCTCATGAAAATCCCTCGAAATTAAAAATAAAAAACAAAATAAAAACAAAATAAAAACAAAAATAAAGAAATCAGATTGTATTATATAGATTATAATTCCAAATCCGAAGCCGGAAAGTGTAAAGCATATCGTTCGGCCATCATTTTCCAGTCCGGCAGATTGGTTTGGCAGCCGATTTCTTCCACGACATAAGACGCGGCGACCGCGCCGATTTTGCAGCAAACGCCTAACGGATATCCTTTTGTAAACGCGACCAAAAAGCCGGCCTTGTAAGCGTCGCCGGCGCCGGTCGGGTCAACCGATTTTGCGAGGACGCAGGGAATATTGGTTTCAATGATTTCCGTGCAGCTGCCGACTTGAATATCGTTGCCGACGCAAACAACGTTTTTGCCGGAATAAAGAACGCTGCCCTCTTTGTCATACGTCACCACAATGACGTCGATCATGGTTTTGAGTTCTTCAAACGAATAACCGGAAATGTCCGACACCATTTGGATTTCGTGACGGTTGGTGAAAAGAAGATTCGTGTTCTTTAAAATCGCCCTCAGCGGCTCTTTTTGATAAGTGACCAAATCCTGTCCGGGATCGAATGAAACAAAATCCGCAATCTCCGACATCTTGGCGTTGAAGAAACAATCCGCTGTGGCCATGTGAACAAAATCGACTTTCGGCGGCGTCATTTCCCGAAGTTTTCCGGCGGCGCCCCAATAAAAATAAGTGGATTGATTGGACATCCCGTCTGTGAGAATGAACGCTTTTGAGAGGTGTTCGTCTTTCATCCGCCAAAGAAGGGACAAATCGACGCCCAAATCCGACAGGTGCGCTTCATAGCCGGACGACGTGAAATCATCGCCGACCGGAGAGACCAGTTGGACGGAACCACCGAGTTTCGCCATCACCGCCGACACATTCGCCGCGCCGCCGCCGAAATGGGTTTCACACCGGTTAATCGGAGACGACTGGTTCTTATCCACGATTCTGTTCACCCAAAGCAAATAATCAAGCGATGTGTGGCCGGTTACGGAGATTGTTTTCACCATAAGAACACCTAAAATAAAATCAATATAAATCAATCAAAATGAAAAAATGAAAGTGAATGAATAAAATAAAATTAAAAATAAAAATTAAGGATTGAAGATTGAAATGAAAGGATCAATTGAAAGGATCAATCGGACAAATCAAATCAGAATTCGTCGACTTCAATCACTTTGAGCGGAACGTCGCGAAGCGCTTTTCCAATGACGGATTTGGCGATTCTAGACGCATGCTCTTCCGTTTCGGCTTCATAAACCTTCATTTGGAAAAGCAAACCGACGATCGCGGTATCCGCAACCAGGTAAGCGCTCATGAAATCCTCGCCGCAGGCGGCGCAGCTCATGGTGCCGACTTCAACGTCGACGTAATCCAATTTCGGGTTTAAACGTTTTCCGGCTTCGGCAAGCGCAATTCCGATCGCGTCTTCGCCGGTGGCGACGTCTTTAACCAACCAGGCTCCCTCAAGAAAAACATTATAATTCGGCATAACTCAAAACTCCTTTTTTCATTTGAAATGTATGTTGTTTTTGAAATTGTTGATAATTTAACGAGTTGTAAACAATTAATGACAATTAAAGTAGATGATAATCAAAGTAAATAAGTATAAAATATTAAATTGTGAAAAGGACATCGTCGTCCACGTCAAAAACGCCCAGTTTGGCGCCGGCGTCCAGCCAAGCGTGGCCGTAACTGAAAGAAGCCAACGCATTGACGTAATCGTTTTGGTCCATAAAATGCAGACCGTCCTTGTGATACGAATCGGCCATCGTTTTAAAGTCCCGGGCGACGCTCATCATGTGGGACGATTCAATCGGCGACGGAACCGCTTTTAACAAAGCGGCGGCCAACAAACGCTCGTATCGAATTGTTTTTTCATGAAGATCTGCCGGCATAATATCCCTTTTTTCCGTTCCGATTTCGGATTTTCTTAGAATAGAAGTTGCTTCTTTAAATTTGTTTCTTATTCCAAACCCATACTGTCTTCAATATTTTATCACTATGATTCAATTTTTAAAATAATAAGAACAATAAAATGAACAATAAAATGAACCGATTCCAATATTCCTCTTACATTTCTCAGTTTCTTTCTTCTTCATTCTTCTTTCAAAATACAATCCGGCGCGCCGGCCAATTTCACAAGCGCCTCCGCTTCCAAAAAGTGCAGTTCTCCCGGAATCACTAAAATTTGGAGCGGACCGCCGAGATCAAAATTGCCGCAATTGCCGGCAAAATCCGCTTTCACACACACGTCGTCCGATCCGGCTCTTGCGATTCCGACGGCGATTTGGTTTTCCATAACGCCCTCGTTGCGTTTGTGTTCAACTTCCATGAGCAGTTTCAGCGCTTCGGAAACTTTCATGTAGCCGTGATCCGGATTGATGTCTAAAAAAACAAGCGTGTGAAGACCGTTTTCTTTATTCTTTTGAATTGTGTCGTACGGCGTTTCCGTTACCACACGGTTTCCGCGGGCGCTTATGTACGGAAAAGGAATGCTGACCGATTTTCCGAAACGGTAATTTTGAAGGCCGGAAAGGCCGTAAACCGCCGAAATGATGGACGCGCCGTGAATGAGCTTGGTTTCAATGCCCAAATCGTGCGCCCGAATGCGCAGATCCACGTGCGTCGTCGACGCCATTGTGTCGCCGCCGGTCAAAAAAACAACATTTTTGTCCTTGGCAGCCATCATCCAATCCGGATTTTGTTCGACGTCTTCCCGCAAAAGAATATGAACCGGCTTTTTGTAAAGCGCTTCTAATTTTTCAATCGTCGTCCCCATCAAGCGGGACGTGTAAAATTCGGCGTAAACCAAATCCGCCGCCGAAACGGCGTCTAATCCTTTTAAAGAAATATCATTTTCATCAAAAAGACCCAAACCAATGAATGTCAACATAACACTCCATGCGGCCAGAATATATTTAAAAATTCCCGAACGGCAAGAAACCGGTCAAATACCGGAAAATGACCGATAAAGCTATGATTTAACGCATATGGACAATGAGTTAAATAACAAATAAAAAAATAATATATTTGAATTTTTTAAATATTTTTTTAGAAATATAATTATAGAAATAGCAAAACTTTTTAAAAATCGTAAACAAATAAGTTATTTTTTGAATAATGTAAAGAATAACTTGAATTAAAACAAAGGGCAGTCGATGTCAATATAGACAATTAACGATAAATAGGAATTATTTCCAATTAAAAATAATTACTTAAAAAAATTAAAATGACTAAGATTAAATAGGAGGAACTCTTAATAAGAGTTGTTATTACTAGCATAAAATTTGTAGTAATAATTTGCACTTGAAAAGTGCAAACTGCCATGTGTTCAATAAAACAGCATATATAGCGATATATAAGCAAAAAAAAATTAAAACCACATACAGCATCCACTATATAAAAACGGCATTCATGAACAGTTTTTTGAAAAAATAAAATTTTTAAAAATAAATTAAAAATAACTTTTAAAAAAGTAAAATTTCGAAAAACAAAAAAACAAAAACGAATTTCATAAAAACGACATAAAAACATAACTTAATTTTTGGTTTTTCAAGGTTTTATCATGATCAAAAGAAACACAGTCCAAAAGATGAAAATATTGGAGTACCTCAGCAGTACGAAATCACATCCGACGGCCGAAACTGTTTACGCGGAAGTTTCCAAGGAAATCCCGACCATCAGTTTATCCACCGTCTACCGTAATTTGAATATGATGGCAGACAACAGTGAAATTTTAAAATTCGAAGTCGGAAACGAAGCGCACTACGACGCTGACACCAGTTTCCACCACCACGCCTATTGCCGGATGTGCAAAACCGTGTTCGATATATTCGATATGGACATCTCTAATTACATTACTGACAACGTGGTTGTCCCGAATTTCGAAATTGAATCCGCCAACTTAATCTTCCAAGGCCGATGCACCCACTGCACCCCAAAAATCTCAATGGATGATATGGTGTGTTCCGCAGCCGGCGTTGACGAAGCCAACTAAACAGGCACATCCCAATCCATCAACTTAAGAAACAAAACTGATCCATGCATAGCGGCCAACGGTCCATCCCCAGTTTCATTTCTCAAAGTCAACGACGATTGACTTTAAACTCGACGTTTCTTAAGTTGAAGAAAGGCGCCATCCATTCATATTAATGTCGTGCCGTGCGCGGCGCGATTGATCAGAACACTTTTCGCACAAACGGATAGTGCTCGGCAAATTATCGTTAAAAACATAGAGAGGGATATAAACTATGTCCAAGACAGAAGAAAATTTAAAAGCAGCATTTGCCGGCGAAAGCCAAGCCCGAAACAAATATGACTATTATGCCAAGGTTGCGCGGGAAGAAGGCTACCACTATGTGGCCAAAATCTTTGAAGAAACTGCATTAAACGAAATGCAGCATGCCAAAGACGAATTCAAAAAATTAAACGGCATCGGAAACACCAAAGAAAACTTACAAGCGGCGATTGACGGCGAACAATACGAAACCTGCTCCATGTACCCGGAATTTGCAGAAACCGCCGACGCCGAAGGATTCAAAGACGTGGCCCGGCTCTTCCGCCAAATCGGAAAAGTCGAAGCGCACCACAGAGACCGCTACCAGCTCCTTTTGGACCGCTTGAACGCCGGCACCCTTTACAGCCGCGACGAGCCGATCACCTGGAAATGTTTGAAGTGCGGCTATGTCCATGTCGGCAAACAACCGCCGGCAAACTGCCCGTCCTGCGGACACGAAGCCAATTACTTTGAACCGAGCGATATTTTCTAATTCAAATCAAAACAGGAAATTTCCTGTTTTCTTTTCTCTTTTATTGACTTCAAACCGGACGGAAGCAGACATGCTCGAATTTGAAAAAATAGGGATGACTTTTGAGCAATCTTTAAAAAAAGAATGCCATAACGCGCGCGTCGGCGCCGCCTGCAAAAAAACAGAAAGAACAGAAAACGGAAAGAAGAATAAAATCAAATAAAATTGAAAATAAAATCAGTCGACCAGATTGCTCCAATCGTTTTTCCCGGGAACATATTTAATTAAAACGGGATGGGTTTCATCCATCGCGTCGTCGTAATCGCTTTCATAAATCACAACGCCTTCTTCTTCGACCACAGTTAAGCCGGAAGGTGGTTCTGTGCCGCCGCCGGTCAAATCGGGTATATTTTCGCCGTTTTTGGACAGATAAGATCTGAATTTCAAAAATTCATCTTCGTAAAGCGCGTGAACGATTTCTTTGACGCAGTCGGCTGTTTCGCTTAATTTCAGAGAAGAGTTGTCAATTTCATAAACACGGCGGCAGTAATCGTAGCAGTCGCATAAAACGACGTCGATCGCTTCTGACATGACGTTTTCATGAACTTTCCTTTCGGAATAGCCGCGGGCGTCGAGACGTTCTTTGAGAACGGTCGGATGAGACCGTAAAACGACCGCTAAATCACATAAGCAGTGCGCCATGTGGCTTTCGATAATCAGCATCGGCAGATTTTTCGGATCCCGGGTGAATTGAAGAAACGCTTCGTCGGAAAAATTGTGTTCTTTGATTTTTCTCTCAAAGCCGCCCCGAATTTTATTCTGGAACGAAAGAACAGCCTCTTCCAAAGCGTCCATATCCACAATATTGCAATCCCGCTCAACATCTCTTTCAACCGAAATATTGCATTCGGCGATGAACTCCGTTAAGTGAAGGACCGAATAACCGTCCTTTTCAAGGAGTTTTGACACTTGCGTTTTTCCCGTACCGGGCGTCCCGGTCAGCGCAACGGTCAGAAATGGCGGAAAAGAATGAATACACATGATGAGCCTCAATAAAGCAATGGCGGGACGTGAAAACACATACCGTCAATTGCCTGTCAATGATGATTGAAATTGATTTTTATTGATAAGATAAAAGTTTTACGTGTTACACAAAAATATTATATGTAGTTTTTCATCCAAATTATTATAATAATTTTAAAATATAATCCGGACAATACCTTATAATTGCCCGGTTGACATTCATGATCGTTTATTTTGACGGTCCTTCAAAACGGTGTATTGCAGCTGCAATCAGTTAAACGACCGCGCTTTGTTGGTGTGAATTTCATAGGCGCGAACAGCATTCGGCGCGCCGATGAGCAGTTTTTTAATCCGGTTAAAGACGCTGGGCGATTTTTCCGGGTCGATCACTTCGGCAATTTCATCCAAAGCCGCCACCAGCGGCACATGATATTTCGTTTCCATTTTATCGATGGCAGAGAATGCATTCAAAAGACCGACCGTGCTGTATTCGTTGATGGCGGCCAGCCGGATGATGGTTTCTTTGAGGAATTCCAAGCCTTCTTCCGTTTGAAGTGAATATTTACGGTTGCGTGCAAATGTGCCGTAAAGAGCGCGCTGATCGTTGGCCTGCTCAATCCGGAACGTCGGATCTTTTTCAATCAAACGAATCATGTCCAGACAATCCGGCGCGTCGGTGCCGGCCACGGTCGCCAAAAATGTTTCCCAGGCCACCAAGTCTTTTTTGCATTCTTCCATGTAAATGAAGGTGAGATCTTTCTTTTCCGGCGCCGAGCTGTTGAGCCAAGCTGAAAACGCCGCCAAACGGTCGGTCGCATTGGTGGCGGTCAAAAACTGCCGCTTGATGTGGCCGTGAATTTCGGGCGTGTCCAGCGTCGCCAACAACCGGAGCGCATTGTTTTTGACTTGCCGGCGTTTAATTTGAGTGCTTTTGAGGCGCAGCGACCCGCGGACGGAATACAATTTTTCGTCGTCGGGATCCGGCTGGTCGAAATATTCTTCGTAAATGATTTTAAGAGAAATCTCATGGCGCTTGGCGATTTCTTTTTGGATTTTGCGGCGGACGGCAAAGAGTTTGTCGTATTGGTGCGCAAATTCTTCGTTGTCGGTCGACTCGAAAATTGTCAAGAAGAGACTGCCGGTTTTATCCAAAAGCGCGTGGTCGCACAGGAGTTCGTGGTAAAGGTCGGCGTATTCGGATGACGGAGATGCGTCCGGATTTTTGAGAAGGCGTTCTTTTTCGCGGTCGGTGAGCGTGTAAAACGCCAAAAACCGGCTGACGATGTCTTTGTCTTTTCGGACCTGAATCATCAATTCCTTGGCGTCGGCCTGCGTCACGATTTTGCCGTAGAAGGAGCCGCCGCGGTTTAAGGAAACGAATGCCGGATCTTCCACAGAAAGAACGATTTCTTCCTCTTCGTTTTGGACAAAGTAAGTCTCTTCATGAATGATTTTTCCTTTCCGGTCGGAAAGCGCATAGGAGAACGGGAAGATCCACGGGCGTTTGGAAAACGGCAGCGCTTGTTTGAGCGTCATTTTAAACGTTTTCGTTTTGGCGTCGTACGTTTTGGTGACGAATAAAGTCGGATAGCCGGTTTGGTGCAGCCAGACGTTGGCCATTTTGGAGAGGTCGGTGCCGGAAACGAATTCCATTTCGTGAATCCAGTCAAACGTGCGTGCGTTTTTGTGGCTGAATTTTTTATGGTAGGCGTCAAGCCCTCTGGCAAAAACGTCTTTTCCGATGAGAGTTTCGACCATCCGGACAAATTCGGGCGCTTTGACGTAGGTCACGGAGGTGATCAAATCGTTCGGATCGTTGAATCCGTCCGGCAGAATCGGCATGGAGGCTGCGCCCGAGTCGAGCGCGAATGTGCCGGAGACCGGCGCGTAAAGGTCGAGAATCGTTTGAAGGCGGGTGTAATCGTCGCCGAAGAAATAAGCATGGAATGCGTTTTCGATGTGAACCGTCACGGCTTCGTTGAGCCAAATTTCAAACGGACTGTTGCCGGTCACTTCCGAACCGTTGATGTTGTGGTAATATTCATGCGCCTTGACGTCGGCCATGTATTCAAAAGCGCCGTCGGTCATGTTTTTAGACGGCATGATGCGGTTGGTGGTAATCGTGGTGTTGCCGACGTTTTCCATGCCGCCGAAGTCGGAATTTTGCATGCCGATTTCACGGTAAACGGTGCCGGTGTATTTGTAACCGAACGTCAAATCCTTAGACAGCGCCGCGATTTTGTCCCGGACGGCGATGAGGTTGTTCATGGTTTTGTTGACGTTGTCGGGCAGCACGTTTGCGGAATTGAGGTTGTGTTTGAGCTGGTCGCGCAGTTTGGTCAGCTCAAAGATTTGCCGCTTCTCTTCCAGGTCTTTTTGGCTTTCGGGACCGGTAAACAGGTAAATCCACATGACGGAATCATGCAGGACGTCCAGAGATTGGGCCGCTGCATTTTTATCGGCGCCGGGCGGCACCAAAAGTTCCAAATCGATGCAGGACTCGTCGGGATATTCAAATTCCCGGTGGTGGGTGTCGTAGGTGCCGACGCCGAGGAAAAAGAGGTAAGGTGCCATCGGCGTTTTCATGTTTTCGTAAACGATTTCATCGCGGGGACCCGCCGGCGTTTGAACGGTTTGCCGGGGAACGGCGATGTCGCCGTTTGTAATCATGTTGGTGTAGCGCGAATCGGCGCGAATTGTGGTCCGGTAGGTGCACTTGGCGGTCATGTCGTCAAAGCAGGGAACGATGCGCTGAAAGCCCCATTGCTGGCACTGAGTGATTTGCTGCGGCGGCGCGCCGGCAGGCGTTTCGTCATAATAAAGGCCTTCAAGAATGTTTTTGGTCGGCCGGCAGATGGTTTTGGTTTCAATCGTCAGTTCGGTGTGCCGGGGAACCTGGGCATCAAAAATAATGTCCAGCATCGCGTCTTTTTGCCGGTAGTTATATGTCATGGAATTTTCCGGACAGCTGACGGATAAGATTTCCAGGTCGCGGCAATTGAGTGAGAGTTGAGAGACGGGATCGATCGTTTTTAAAAACATTTTTGAGGAAACGACGGTGCGGTCGTCATAAACGTCAAAGTCGAGGTCCATGTGAATGACGCGGACATCTAATTTTCCGAAATCTTCGGGATAATAACGGTAAAGTCTTTCTTTCATAGACTATGAAAATGAATTCAAGGTAATTAATGTTTTTTAGAAAATCGAACACAAAGATTTCTTTTTTTGGCGGGCGGCATGCGCGCGCGTTATGTCGTTGGCTTTATTCCAGACGTTTTTTCAAAAACCGAAGGGTATTTTTTGAAGATGTCAAGCAAACCAGCCCGTAAATTCTGACGCAAAAATTCCGTCGCTTCGCTAGGAATTTTTCAAGGGCGGCGGGAGTCTGAATCTATTGAGTTCGCTTCGCGAACGGCTCCTTTGGTCGCTAAAAGTTTGATTTTTATTGTTCCAACTCTCAAGCAAACCAGCCCGTAAAATCAGATGCGAAGCATCTGTATTTTACGGATACCGCGAACAGATACAAATTTAGCTGTGAACAATAAGATGCAAATTGGATCAAGAAACATCTGTATTGTTAGAAACAGTAGATACAAATCGGATTAGGAAAGACCTGTATTGTTAGAAACAGTCGGTACAGATCGGATTAAGAAAGACCTGTATTGTTAGAAACAGAAGATGCAAAATGCAACTTTAAAACAGTCACCTGTAGGTGCAAACTGAAATCTAAAAACAGTCACCCGTAGGTGCAATCTGAAATTTAAAAACAGTTACTGCAGATGCAAACTGAAATCTGAAAACAATGAACAGTAAGTGCAATCTGTAAATATACAAACCTTTGCGGCAATATAAACTGTAAATCACTGCATCTTATAGATCGAATTCCGCAAAATACAGACGCAAAGCGTCTGATTTTGCGGGTTTGTTTTTTTGGGAAGTTGGAACAAACGAAACCATACTTTAAATTTAAAAACGCTGACGTTATTGTTTCCGGTCAAAATAAATGCTTTTTCCGGAAACGCTGAGCGGAATCGCAAAAGCAAAGTCGGCATCAATCATTTTTGTGGAACAAGCGGCAGCTCCCGCCGAATACATAATCCGGTTGTCGATGCACATGTCTTTGGCTTTGGAAACAGCGGACCCGATCGCAACGCCGAGATCGACGGATTTGATCGCGCAAACCGGTCCCGGAAACGGTGGAACCGGCTCCGTGTTTTTCGGCGCTTTCGTGAGCCCGGCGCATGATCCAAAGCCGCAGGCGCCGCAATTCAAACCCGGCGTTTTTGAGTCTTTCAAACCGATCATGACCACGACGTCCGAATTCCGAATGTTGCCGGCGTCGCGAATGAAAAACATGCCGAGCTTTTCAGAAAGTTTTTCCATTTCGGTTGCTAACGTTTCTTTTTCATCGTTGTCCAAAATGTATGTGACAAGGTTATCAATGCCTTTTCCTTTCGGAGCGGTTCTTGCGGCGACCAAAATTTCTTGAGCCATCTGAAGAAGCGCATCCTTTTCGCTGTCCACCATCATAAAAGAAAGAAGGTGGTTTTTATATTTAATTTATTAGATATATTGAGAAAAAGAAATTAAAAGTCACAGAAAGAGAATGTTAATTAAAAAGCACAAAAAATAAAAAAATAAAAAGTGGAAAGAAAACAGACAACAAAAATCAATTGAATTCATTAAATGCTCTCAATTCCGATTCTGTAAATTTGACCACGTTTGTATCTTTGATTTGTTCAAGGATGTTCTTAAAATCCATATCGTTGAGAGGAGCGCCGTTGTAAAGAATCAATGAATCTAATTTTTGAAAATATTCAAGAACGTATAAACTACTCGTTTTCGCGTAAGACGGTTTGATAAAAGGCGGCTCATATTGACGAATACGGATATGATCTTCCCGGAAGAAGCATTTTGCTTTCCCCTCTGCGGATGTAATGTTGACCAAAGAAATTTCATTTTCCGCCGAATTGACTTTAACAACCAACATCGGACGCTTTTTCGTACCGGTTCTGCCGTCGATATATTTCGGCGGTACAAACAATAATCCCTGCCGCTCAGAAATCACTTTTGACACCTTCTTTTTGGTATTCATGAGCAAACAAAACGTTGTCAATCATTTCCATTTCTTTTTGGAAATCGGAATACGGGATCAGAGACAAACATTTGTCATGATAATTTCCTTGAATTGATTTTTCATAATATTTCCGCCAGGCCGGAGAATGATGAGAAATTTCAACTAATTCGATTGCCTCGGAATCTCCGAAAATTTCATTCGTTAAAATGAGCGATTCCAACTCCGTGTCATCATAAACACATTCGGTTCCGAATAAGTCATAATTTTCTTTATAAGACAAGCGAACACTTTCAACAACAGGCCCATTTGTAAATGCCAAGAAACATTCCTCAAACAACAATGTGTTGTTTCTTTTTAAATGAATCAATTGGGCAAAGAACAGCAGTTTTTGGAGTTTGATGTTCCCATCTAACGTATTTTGCGGGGTGTCCAGCTTTTGAGACACAAACCATTTTCCGATATCAATCGCCGATTTCATGAATTGACCTCATTTTTAGTTTTATTTTTTTGAGTTTTATTTTAATTTATTACATATCGATTGAACTGATTCGGGGAGGCAAAACAAAAATATTCTGAGAGTTTATAAAACTTTCCATTTTATTTTTGAAAGAATTTTATTTAATATGTATTCCGCAATTTCAGGTGCAAAAACAACTATATATCTCCCGTCCATTTCTCATTCCAATGATTGACGATACCCTTAAAATTTTCAAAGAACTCAACAAAAAGGACTTCCGAATTTTCGCCGGCATCGAGTTGGGAATGCGCGATTACGAATGGGTTCCGGTTTCCGAAATCCAACGGTTCGCCTGCATGCCACTGGACAAACTCAATTACCGGCTGGAATGGCTCCGCCGGAAAAAAATGGTGATCGGAACACTTGATCCGTATGAAGGCTACAAACTTTATTTTGAAGCCTACGACGCGCTGGCGCTGCACACCTATGTCGCCCGAAAAACATTTTCCGCCATCGGCGTTGAAATCGGCGTCGGGAAAGAATCGGTTGTGATGGAAGTTCAAAAAGAGCCGGAAATGGCGATTGCTGATCCTGAAATTTTTATTTTAAAACTGCACCGTGAAGGCCGGACCAGTTTTAAGCAAGTAAAGCGGACGCGCGAGCATTTGGCCGGTAAAGAACATTTTTCCTGGATTTATGCCGCAAGACTGGCTGCCGCCCGTGAATTTGATATCATGCAAAAACTGTGGCCCGACGTTTCCATTCCGAGACCGGTCGACCAAAACCGGCACACCATCGTGATGGAAGTCGCACAAGGCAGCGATCTTTTCAAAACAAAGCTCCTCGACCCGGATTGGTATTTGGATGAAATTCTCCGGCAAGTCAAATTGACTTACGGCAAAGGAATCATTCACAACGACCTGAGCGAATACAATATTTTCGTCTCCGAAGACGGGATTCAAATCATCGACTGGCCGCAATACGTCACGCTTGCGCATCCGCACGCGGAAGAATTGCTCCGCCGCGACGTCGAAAATGTTCTCAATCATTTTTCCAAAAAATACAAGATTCACCGCGACATCGATGACGTCATCGCGGAAATTAAAACGGGAGCCAACGTTGATATGGATCAATTGAGAAAAGAATTCCCGGACGAAGAAGCACGATTGAATGAGGAAATGGAACGGGAAAGAGAATTTGCCGTCGATGAATTGGAAGACTGCGAAACCGGCTTTGGGGACGAGAATTAAGAAGAAAATTAAATTCATTTTTTTCCCATTTTTCTTTATTTTCTGTTTTTACTTTTTTGTTTTTTTGTATTTTATTTTTCTGTTTTTACTTTTTTATTTCTTACTTTTTTGACGCGGCATACGCGCGCGTTACGGCGCTCATTTTTGAAAAACCGCTCAAAGAGGAGAGTCGCATTTTTATTTTCACCCAATTATCAAATTAATAAATCAGTTTATATAATATTCGATGAATCTATATTTTTGGTGAAAATATGTCCGTTCGAAAAGTCAAAAAGATCATACAGGGAATGAATGCCGTTGACGGCGCCGGCGTCAAACTGGTTCGCGTTGTCGGGCACAACGACGTCAAAGATTTTGATCCGTTTCTCATGTTGGACGCTTTCGATTCGTCCGACCCGAAAGATTACATCAAAGGATTTCCGCATCATCCGCACCGCGGCATTGAGACGGTCACCTATTTGATTTCCGGCAAAATCGAGCACGAAGACAGCCTCAAAAATAAAGGCGTTATCAACGGCGGCGATTGCCAATGGATGACCGCCGGAAGCGGCATCATCCACCAGGAAATGCCCAAACCCGCTGAAAGGATGCTTGGCTGCCAGCTTTGGGTGAATTTGCCGGCCAAAGACAAAATGACGGACCCGAAATACCGCGACATCACCAAAGAAATGGTCCCCGTCATAAAAGAAGATGGAAACGGAAGCGGAACAGAGATTCGCGTTTTAGCCGGAGAATACAAAGGAACGGCCGGGGCGATGCAAGCCGATTACGTCAAAATCAATTATTTGGACGTCACCATAAAACCAAACACGGCTTGGACTCTGGAAACAAATCCGGAAAACACGCTTTTCATTTACATCCTCAGCGGCAGCGCCAATTTCAAAGACCAATATCAAAACCCGGTTTCCATCTTTGAAAAGTCGGCTGTTTTGTTTGACGGCGGCGAAACATTTGAGACGACCGCCAGAACCGACGGCGTTCGATTTTTGCTGTTTGAAGGAAAGCCGCTCAAAGAATCGATTGCGTGGGGCGGACCGATTGTCATGAACACCAGAGAAGAGCTGGAATTTGCATTTTATGAGCTTGACCGGGGCACTTTTGTCAAACATAAATAAAATACCACCGCCAAAAAAACAATAAAACCAAAACGACAAAAATAAAAACAGAATCAATAAAATAAACAAAGATAAAAACAAAAATAAAAACAAAATGGATTAAATAAACAAAATAAAAACAACAAAACAAATAATAAATAAAATCAGTTCCTTCGATTAAAAAAGAAATAAAAACGAAGGCCATAAAATGTTTGACATTATTCAATTCATCGATCAATCCATTATTTTTTGGATTTACAGTTGGGGCGGCACCCAAATTTTGGATATTGTCACAGTTTTGTTGTCGTACACCGGAACGATCCGGCTGGCGGCAATCATTCTTTCCGTTTACTTTTTTATACGTCCGGAAACCCGGAAAATCTCATACGTCATCATCGGCGCCTTGATTTTCACCAACGCGATTGTTTTCATATTAAAACACATGGTTGACCGTCCGCGTCCGTACATTTGGCTCGGCATTCCCGAAGTAGAAATGCTGGTCAATTCATCGCCGTACACGTCTTTCCCATCCGGGCATTCCGTTTCAGCTTTTTCAACCATGATGGTGCTGGCTTGGTATTTTAGAAAACTGCTTATTCCGGGAATCGCAGCAGCCATCGTTGTGGCCACAGCCCGCGTTTATTTGTTGGTTCATTATCCGTCGGATATTTTTGCGGGAGCCGTCATTGGAATTGTCTTTTCGATTGTGTTTATTTTGATTTTTGAGCATTTTTGGAAAGAAAAGCAAAAAGAAAAAGAGACCGATTTTTGAAGATGTCAAGCAAACCCACCCGAAAAATCAAACGCATGCGTTTGATTTTCTCGGAATACAGCAGGAAGATACAGTAAATTTACAGTTATAGCTGATAGTTGCAGTTTGTACCTACAGTTGACTGTTCTAATTGCACCTATTGTTTCTATTTTTAGATCAGATTACATCTACTGATTCTATTTCTAACTTGTATCTTACAGTTAGTGAAATCCGCAAAATACAAACGCTATCGCGTTTGATTTTGCGGGATGGTTTGCACGATATTAAAAAAATGACCCTTCGTTATTAAAATCGCTTCACTAAAAACGAATGCCATAACGCGCGCGCATGCCGCTCGCCAAAAAAGAAAACAGAACTCTGAAACTGAAAGAAAAAACTGAAACAAAAGACTGAAAAAAACAGAAAATCCAAAAAAAAAGTTCAAGCAAAAAATTGCCTGAACTTGATTTTAAAATATTAATTTTGTTGCGAAAAAATTATTCCAACACTTCAAGAATGTGTGTTGTAATAACAGATTTTCCGCCGGTGCATTCCGAAAGGGTGCGGCCGCAAACATTGCAGACAACCTTTCTGCTGGCGCTTCCGAAGATGATCTGTTCAAAAATTCCTACGCTTCGCTTCGGAATTTTTAAAGGCGGTGTAACATCTGGTGCCAAAATTCGCTTCGCGAATTGCGACTGCGTCGCTAATCTATTTGTGAGAACAGTACAAAACGAAAAAATCCAAAAAAAAAGTTCAAGCAAAAAATTGCTTGAACTCAATTTTAAAATATTAATTTTGTTGCGAAAAAATTATTCCAACACTTCAAGGATGTGTGTTGTGATAACAGATTTTCCGCCGGTGCATTCCGAAAGGGTGCGGCCGCAAACATTGCAGACAACCTTTCTGCTGGCGCTTCCGAAGATGATCTGTTCATTTTCGCAGTCGTTGCATTTCACGCGCAAGAATCTGCTTTTCGGGCGGTTTGTATAATCCATATTTGTCACTCCTTACTCCACAAATTCGAATTTCTTGGCTCTGAAGCCCGGTCTCTGGTGCGCTTTCTTACAGACAGTGCATCTGTATTTCAATGCAACCTTCTTGGTCGGCTTGTCGCCTCCGGGGACTTTCGAGAATTTACCCGCGTTACCGATACCGGTCTGTCTCTTTTTCTGGCGGACGATCATGGTCAAGGAAGAAGCTTTTCCTTTCTTGACACGTTCAAGGGAGTGCTCCGAGTGCTTTTTGCAAAACGGGCAGTAAGTCTTAATTTTCTTCGGCATTTTCATGTTTTTTCACACCTGAGATTCCAAACAATCTTCGGGGTAAGTCCCAAAGACGCAATATTTAAAGGATCCGTTGCCGGAAGAGATACAATCAATGAAATGGTGAATTCCAAGGATGATTTTCATGATGTCCAACCGAACACAAAGCCGATTGGAAAACATACCTCTGAGACGCACATCCGCAATCAAAAGAATCAATGATGAATCGATTCAAGATGGATCAAAATCAAATGATTAAGACTCCGGACTGCCTTCGGAACTGCCGGGAATACTGAGAGCGACGCCGCGCTTGATCAACAATTGAGCATTCGAATGCGGTAATGAAACCACATCATTCGCATGCAATTGATAAGTGCGTTTGTCCTCGCCCATGAATTCTGGTAAATCCTTCAATATTCGCACAGAAACGTATTTCTCGTTTATAACGTTTGCGGAAGATTCGGATTTCGCCGACGGTGATGAGGATGTTGGCGATGAAGGGGAAGACGATGCCGATGATGGCGAAGAGGACGAAGAAGACGGCGAATTCATCATATTGGCGATGCTGCCCGAACCGGATGCCGCCTTTTCAGGCTCCTTTTGCTTTTCAGACGGAACTTGTGCTTTTTTGTCAACATCTTTCGGCTTGTCCGCCGGTGTTGCGCTGCTGCCGGCGCCGCCCGCATGAGAAACCGCACCGCTGCCGTCGTGGTCGTCCACAATCGCTGCAATCTGCTTATCTCGAGACTTGCCGATGGCCGACAGAACTTCTTCGTAAAGAACACGTTCTTCCGCCAGCAATTTGTCATAATCCTTTTTCAAAAGACCGGACTTGGAGTTTGTAAAAGCGGTTGACGTCGCCCGTTCGACAATTTTGCCGACGCGTTTCATAAAAACGGTTTCAATATCAAAAACCATACTGGACAGTTCATCTTCCAGCATTTTGTATTCAACGGACCGGGGACGGCCGTTTTTCATCATCTCCGATTCCAATTCCTTGACGGCGGCGGCCGCGGTTTCATAGAAATCCGCCGGTATCGGTTTTAAATCCCGCCCTTTTTCACGCCGGGCGGTCTGTTTAATTTCCTCAATCGTCTTATCAAGATCCATAATTTGCAACTCCGCGGCACATCAAGTAGATTGCGGCGTATTCCGGCAGCTCGGCCGGACCAACGTCGACCGAAAACTCATTTCCTTTGAGCTCAAACGAAAACGGACGCAAAATCCGCACTTTCGTCGGTTTGTCGCCAAAAGCGATCGAATCCGACAGCGGATCGTAATCCGGCAGGCGCGACAGCGGAATCGTCTGCACCTCAAACCCGGAACTGCCGTGCAGCGATCCCGGGAAACGGATCAAACGTTTAATGTCGCCCGTCACAGGTTCGTCGACGCTCGCGCCGGCGTCCACACCGAACTCGGCAATCGTTTGCTGAATAATATATTCGATAATCGTTTTAAAATCTTTCACCGGAAAATCCAAACGGCCTTTTTGCGTGATTTCGTCCAAAAGCTCATCGTTGGACGCCACGGCCGCCAAATTCTTCAGCGTCGCATCGCCGGCAATTTTATTCTCCTTTAAGTCTTTAAACATTTCCTTTTTGTCTTTTCGGACTTCCGTTTTCAAATAATCCGTCACGTGTTCGGCAATCCGTTTGCCCCAACCGGTTTCATAGCCTTCCAGCATCCATTTGGTCGGCAGTTTTTTCGGTTTTCCCTTAAAATCCGTGGCACCCGATCCGGCCCCGGCGTCGCCGGCCATCGCCACTTCTTTAAAGAAATATTTGAAATCCAAGTCCCGGCCGCTGATGTAATTGACGATTTCGCGGCGTTCGGCGCTGTCGAGCTTGGCGATTTTGTCGTCGTAAACGTGGAAGTGGTAACCGCGGCCGCCCGAAAAAACCAGCTCGATGTTGTCTTCCGAAAAGCCGAAGTCGCCGACCAAAAATTCGGATAACTTGATGGATTCGTTCTTGACGTGGTCGAGCATATCGGAATATGTCCGTTTGGCGCCCGGCAGGTGGTCGGCGTCCAAATCGAAAATCAAATCGGCGCCTTTCCAGCCTTTTAAATCCATTCGGGCCGCTCCCGGCGTCTCATAATATGCGACAGAATAGTAAACGTGCGCCGGCGCCATGCCGATCAAATATTCCGACACTTCGTTAAAAGAGCAAAACGCTTTGTGGCGCTTCATCACAACTTCCGGCATCGGGTCGAATGAAATAAAACCCCATTCGCGGTTTGTAAACGATGGCGGGAGCTTCAAATCAAGCGATTTGTAATGAGACTGAAATTTGACTTTCAGATACCGTTTCGTTAATTCGTCCAAATCCGCACCTCCGTTTTCATCGATTCGATTGAAGATAAATATTTGATAAAAATTAAAAGCTTAAAAATGAAATAAATTCAAAAGAATAATTTTTGATGACACTCTAATGTCTCTAATATTTATAGATATTTTGTTATTATTACCTGCAATGAAACAAGAAATGACCAGTGCCGATGTTTCCGCGATTGTCGCCGAGCTTTCCGCGGGCGAAAAAACCCTCATCGACGCCAAAATTGATAAAATTTACCAGACCGGAGAAAACGAGATCCGGATCAATCTTTACGTCCACAAAAGGAAAGGGCGGGAAGATTTAATCATAGAAAGCGGCGTGCGTCTGCATCTCAGCAAATATCTGAAAGAATCGCCGAAAATTCCTCAAGGATTCCCGATGCTTCTTCGAAAGCATATCATGGGCGGAAGAATCACATTTATCGAACAGCACCAATTTGACCGGATTATTAAAATCGGCGTCGTTCGCGGCGGCGAAGAAACCATCCTTGTGGCCGAATTGTTTTCACGCGGCAATATTATCCTGCTCGACAAGAATGAAAAAATTATCTTACCGTTTAAACCCGTCACCTTCAAAGACCGCAGAATCCGTTCCGGAGAAACATACGAGTTGCCGGCCGAACAATTCAATCCGCTCAAAACAAGCGTCGATGAAATCAAGTCGGTCTGCCAAAATTCCGACAAAGATGCGATTCGGACGCTGGCCAATAATTTCAACTTGGGCGGACTCTACTCGGAAGAGGTGTTTAAACGCTGCCCTGTGGACAAATCCAAACCGGCTAAAGATTTAACGGACGCTGAAATCGAACAGATTTATGCGGCGATTTCCGAAATGTTGAAACCGGTCAAAACCGGAAACTTCAAACCGGCTTTGATTTTGAAAGAATCGAAGAATAAAACCGGTGCCGGAACTTCGGTCGCTGCGCCGGCGCCGCAGCAAAATCCAACGGAACCGGCTCAATCGGCGGATACAAAAACAGATGCCGAAAAAGATGCTGAAAATAAAGAGAAAAAACCGGAATTTAAATTGCCGGACGGCTTTGAAATTGCCGACGTCGTCGCTTTTGATTTGGTCCAATACAAAGATCAAAAGAAGATCGAGTTTCCGTCATTTTCGGAAGCATTGGACGAAGCATTCGGCAAAACAGCTCTGGAAGCGATTGTCGTCAAAAAAGAAGAAGTCAAACACGAAAAGAAATTGGGCATTTTCGAACGCCGGTTAAAGCAGCAAACCGACACGATTGAAAAATTCAATCGCGAGATCGAGAAAAATACGAAAATCGCGGAATCCATTTACGCTAATTATCAATTCGTCGAATCCCTGATTGCCGTTTTCGCATCGTCGCGGGAAAAAGGATATTCATGGGATGAAATTATCAAAATTATCAACGCCGCGAAAAAGGAACAGAAAAACGAGTTCATCGACTCGATCATTTCCATTCAGCCGGCCGATTCGTCCGTGACGGTGGATTTGAAAGATTGCAAAGCGACCATCGATATCAAAAAGACAATTCCACAGAATGCGAATGTCTATTACGACGCCGCAAAGAAATTCATGAAAAAGAAAGAGGGCGCCGAAAAAGCCATTTTGGATACGAAATCTGCGATTGAGAAGAAAGAAAAGGACAAAGACAAAAAATCTGCGTCACAATACGTTCTCAAACGAAAAAAGCATTGGTTCGACCGTTTCAAATGGTTCTATTCGTCCGACGGATTTTTGGTTGTCGGCGGCCGCGATTCGGACACGAACGAGGAAATTTTCAAAAAATACATGGAAAAGCGGGATTGGGTTTTCCACACTCAATATCCGGGCGCGCCGCTGACTGTGATTAAAACGGAAGGCAAAGAAGTGCCGAGAAGCACCATTGAAGAAGCGGCCACTTTTGCCGTTTCCCATTCCAGTATTTGGAAAGCGGGCGGCTCTTCCGGCGACTGTTATATGGTCAAAGGCGAACAAGTCACCAAAACACCGGAAAGCGGCGAATACATCACCAAAGGATCGTTCGTGATCCGCGGCGAGCGCCAATATTTCAACAACGTTGTTTTGGAACTGGCGGTCGGCATTGAACTTGCCGACGAAACGCGTGTGATCGGCGGTCCGATTTCGGCCGTCAAGGCGCGGGGAAAGCATGTGATTGAAATCGCTCCCGGCAAATTTAATCAAAACGATTTGTCCAAAAAGATTTACCGGCTTTACATGAATGAAATCAAAGACCAAAAATTCTTAAAACAAATCGCATCTCCCGACCAGATTGCGATGATGATGCCGCCCGGAGAGTCTGATATTCGCAGCGGACCGGATGGGAAGAAATCGGCGGATGACGCCGGTGAAGAAGAGTAATCGAAGGGAATGAAAATAAATCATAAAATTTGAAATAATGATGAAAAGGAGGGATGCCGACGAAAGTGATGAAAAAGGAGTTGAAAGGCCGCAGCGGCGAAATTGCGCTGATGGCGGACACGCTGGAAGATTTGTGGCACCTCAAATACATCATCGATCCGAACGACGTGGTTTTCGCGCTCACCAAAAGAAAGCCGGAAGGCGCCGACGACAAGATCCGGCCGGAAAAGCTGGAAAAAGTCACGGTCCGCTTGGGCGTTCGCGTCGAAAGCACGGAATTCCATAAATTCGCCAACCGCCTGCGCATTCACGGCGTGATCGTATCCGGAATGGACATGGGCATGCACCACACGCTCAACATTGAAGAAGGGACGAGCCTGTCGATTATCAAAGAGCAATGGAAAAACGACCAACTGCAGCGGATTGAAGAAGCCGAGGAAGCCGGCAAACGGCCGTCCGTCATCATTGCGGGAATTGAGGAAGGCGACGCCGACATCGGTCTTGTTCGCCATTACGGCGTTGAGCCGTATTCGCACATCCGCCAGTCGTCGGGAAAACGAGAAAGCGGCCTGAGAGATGTTTTTTTCAAGGAAATTGCCGACCAACTGAATTTCGTCTACAAAGACGGTGCTGCCATCGTTTTGTGCGGCCCCGGTTTTACCAAAGACGATTTTTTGATTTACTTCAAAAAAACCTATCCGGAATTGGCGTCCAAAGCCGTGACGGAAGACAGTACCATGATCGGCGTTTCCGGATTCCTGGAAGTTCTCAAGAAGGGATCCATCGACAAAATCATGCACGAGTCAAGACTGGCCCGGGAAACCAATTACATGGACGCGTTCTTAAAAGAAGTGTCCATCGACGGAAAAGCAACTTACGGACCGGCAGACGTTCAAAACGCGATCGATTACGGTGCCGTTGAAACGCTTCTCGTCGCCGATGAAAAATTGAGGGAAGAGCGGGAAACCGCTGACGGAAAAAGTGTTTCACCGATTGAAAATATGATGCAGGAAGTGGAACGCTCACAAGGAAAAGTGATCATTCTCAGTACTGAGTTTGAACCGGGAAGAAAACTGGCCTCTTTCGGGGGCGTTGCTGCGATTTTGAGATACAAGTTGGGACAGTAATAGCAGCAACAGCGGAACCGGACTGAAAATCGGCTGCTGTTGGAAATCCCGGTCCGTGACCGCAAGTTCAGACATTCGCACGCCGGAGGCGTGCGGATGTCTGAACTTGGCGGATCGCTCTTTTTGGAAATCTGATTGGAGAGATGTAATCATCTGTATTTTTAGGAACTGTGGGTGGAAAACGGATCAGGAAACATGTGTATTGTTGAAAACGGTTGGTACAAAACGGATTAGGAAAACAACTGTATTGTTGGAAACAGTCGATACAATCTAATAAAATACAAAAACAAAGTAGAGAGAACAATTTACAATTCCATGGAATTGAAAATATAAAAGAAAATAATATCAGATTCGGGAATATTAAAAATTGTTATAAAGATGAAGGAAATTTCAGAATACAACAAATGCAGGAGATGTTGTATGATGATAAATGAAGCATTTTATTTGAAATTTCCACCTCAATTAAAGAAAGCGCTTTTGGAAAAGAAAGTTAAATTCAGAAACGTTAACGAGAAGTATGAAAAATTTGCAGCTTTCAGAGCCATAAAAAGAGAAAATGAAGAAAAACCGATTCAACGCCAAGATTTTTATTCTTATGCCGAACTCGGATGTAAAGGGAGACACATTGACGAAAATGATATTTCATATTACGGATGTTCTTTATTTACAGATATTGAAGAATTAAAGAAAAAAATGAAAACCAATCAGGGTGTGCCAAATTCTCCCCTTAAAATTATCAAAGGATATGTCAAAGATTCAAATGGACCATGCACCGTCAACAAAAAAACAGCCCATGTCGATTGGTGGTTGTTTGACGGATGCGATCCGTCACCGGATTTTGAGGTGATATTGTGAAAAAGGTTTATTTCATCGTCCAAGAAAAAAAGTTTTGCTTGGAGAGAGTGCTGCTCCAAATAGATATTCCGCCACTCTTGTTTGTCTGCAAAGACGAGGAAAATCAATTGTATTTGTGCGTTTGTACGTACTCATTTCAACAACCGTTTGAACATTTGATGGTTCCGACAACAATTGACATGTTGTTAAAAATGCTCAAAAATGAGATCACGATGTATGAAGCATTTAGAGGCGCTCAAATCGGATATAAAATAAAAGAAGGGGATGAGCCGGAAAATGACATTTCAACACAGCTTTTCCGGAATGAAATCAAAGATGAAGATTTGCCGGTCAAAGGCATTTTCTTTGAATTAGACACGGAAGACATCGTTGATTACATCCACCAACTGGAAGAAGAAAAAATGATCTCAAAAAAGAAAACAAACCCGACAAAAACAACCGAATGCGCACGTATTCCTTACGGAATCAAATTCAAAAAAGTATAAAATAGAAAAGAAATCCGCTTCAACAGACGCAAAGCGTCTGTTGAAGCGTGACGTTTTTTAAGATTATTTTTAAATAAATATTAAAATTGAATTCGCATTGTGCCAAATTCTTATGAAAAAGAAACTTTTGGCACAACTTTTTCTTCTTCCGCCGCTTCAAAGAGTTCTTTCTTGGTAAAGCCGCCGAGTTTGGCGACGATGTTGGTCGGAATCGTTTGAATGGTGTTGTTGTACTTGGTCACCGTGTCGTTGTAGAACTGTCGGGTGTAAGCAATCTTGTTTTCGGTTTCCGTCAATTGGTTTTGAAGGTCGCGGAAGTTTTCATTCGCTTTGAGCTGCGGATAATTTTCAGCAACGGCGAACAGGCTTTTTAATGTACTTGAGAGCATGTTGGACGCTTCCGCCTTTTCGTGGGGTGTTGTGGCCTTCATCACAGCGGAACGGGCAGCCGTCACGTTTTCAAGAAGCTGTTTCTCGTGTCCGGCATAGCCTTTCACGGTTTCAACGAGGTTCGGAATCAAATCCGAGCGTCTTTTGAGTTGAACATCAATTTGCGCCCAGGCGTTTTCCACAAAGTTGCGCGCCTTGACAAGGTTGTTGTACATCATCACAAACGCCGCAACAACAACGATGATGAGCAGCAAAATGATGATTCCGATAATGAGTCCGGTCGACATATTGTATCACTCCGATTGAATTTTTTTATAAATTTAAATTTGTAATTTTAAATTTTGTAATTATTATTTTTTGACACATTGGATGTGTTTTGTCTTTAAAATATGATTTTGAATTGATAAGACTTCGCTTTCTTTTAAAAAATAAAAGATTGGAGGGAGAGGCGGATCAGCGGGCGCCACCGCCGCCACCACCAAAGCCGCCGCCGATTCCGCCGCCGCCAAAGCCGCCCCCACCGCCGCCGCTGCCGCCTTGATTCGGCGTCGACGACGAATAAGCCCGACCCATGCCGGTGTAGAAGATCGGATAATAATAAATCATACCGACCCGGCTGTTGGACATGGCTGCTGTCGGAACCGACAAATGCATGTTCTTCAAAGCTTGATCAGCAACGCCGAGCGCCATCGCATAAACCATGTAATGGTCCCAAATGATGACCGACGCCGGCGGATATTGTTGAATCAGCGAGTAATCGGTCAGATATTTCTCGAAATTCTTCCATTTCAAATAGAAGACGCGCCCGTCTTTGGTCCAGCGGCCCATGGACCGCTTCCAAATAGCCGGATAAATGATCAAGAAAAGGCCGATCAGACCACTCACGAAACACAACGTCGTTGTGATGCCGGTTTGCGGATAAAGGTTTGACGGCGCGATGATTTGGCTGATGAAATACATTGCGATGGAACAAAACAGCAAAGCGACGCCGGCCATACCGATCATTTTGTTGCCGGTGGCGTCGAAATAGGAATCAAATTGAGCCATCTTTGTGATTTTGGCGTTCCAGCGGTTCAAGAAATTATAGAACGAATCATTTGCCCCGAGCTTCTTTTGAAGTTTTGTCCATTCGATTTCACCGCCTTCCATGCGGTCGCTCAAGAAGGTATAAACGTCCCGCTCAAAGTCATTCAAATTACCGTCCGCGTTCTTTTCCACTTTCAGCATGATTTCCTTGACGTCCGACTTCTTCCAGTCCTTGCGCATGGTTTCATGAATGGAGAAATAATCGTTGTCAATCAAATACATGATCGTGGAAACAAATGCGTCCATCGTCGGTTTTCCGTGGCCGGAAACAATTGCGTTCACCACAGCCGGTTTCGTATTGGTCGGCAATTCCCGCTCATAAAGCGCATGATAATCTGTTTGCAACTCCCGTCCGTATTTCAAATAGATCAGAACAGGAACGGCAATGCCGCCCAAAATGACCAAGAACTGGATAAAAATGAGGAAATAAGCATAAGTGCTCTTCCGCTCATATTGGCTTTCTTCTTTGAGGATATCGTCCAATCCGTCATACCTTTGAATCGTCACAAAATCTCCGCTCGGGTTTTCCATCCTCGGATAAATGACGCGGAAATCATACCAAGTATAGGACGGAATGTTCGTTGCTGAAATCGTATATCGGTAATCGGAACCGGAAACTTGATTCCCGCTCACCGTATCCGTATAGAATGACGGATGCGTCCAATTTGTCTGTCCGCTGTAACCGGGAATCGGGGACATGGTCGTGTTTTTAAACGTCACGGTCGCGTTTAAGCTCGGCAATTGTTTTTCCCAATTGTCGCCCCAAAGCATGTAATTGAATTCGGTGACGTCATTGTAAACGTTGATGCCGCCGTAGTAATCATAAGAAATCACAAAAACGACGTTGGAAGGATTCGGTTTTGGGAGCCTGACAATCAATTCTTGTCCGCCGGACACTTGATCGACCCGGAAAGAAGAATTGGGATAGCCTTCAATGTAGCCGGTCGCGTTTTTAATCCGGATATCGGAGTTGGTATACACCAACCGGTAGACTTCATTGTAATCCTCGTCCCAACTATCAAAGGTGTAATAAATGCGTTCGTTGACATGAACGACGCCCGATTCGTTGACGACGATGTTGACATCGGCATGGTCGACCGTGTACGACTTCGCCGCCGCCCCCGACATCAACAGCATCAGGCAAAGCCCGATCAGCAAAGCAACCGCGACGAGACGCAGCGGCGCCGAAGATAAAGAAGATGTGGAATTGTTGTGCTTTTGAAGATTCATAATATCACAATCAAATGATGAATTCGAAAGATGAATAAAATGACGTGTAATGCTTAATAAATCTTTTTTTATTTGATTTAAAAAATGAATGAAATGAGAAATGAGTGAAACAAAATTGAATAAAATAATTCATTTGTTAGTCAATCCAATAACAATTCTTATGAACAAAAGGAACAATATATCAAAATATGACAAAAACCGCAAAACCAACTGAAAAATCAGAAAAAACAAAAAATAAATCGGCAGCGCCGAAAGAAACAAAAGAAGTCAATAAAGGCGGCCGAAAACCCATCGAAAAAAAGGAGCCGGTCGCTCAAAAAGAAATTCCGGCGGAATTCGACGACGAATTTTTGGACCACTTTGACGAAGACCGGATTTCGGAAAGCACGCAAATCTTTTCCGCGATTTCCAGCGACATGCGCCAGCGTATGATTCAATTGATTTCGGAAGACAGCCGCCACATTTCATCCATCGCCCGCGAACTCAACATTTCCGTTCCCGTCGCGGCGAAACACATCAAGATTTTGGAAGACGCCGGGCTCATCGAACGCAAAATTTTCGGAAAAACACACGTCCTCAGCTTGAAGAAAAACAGTTTCAATACAGCGTTTGACGCGTTCGCGCCGGTCAAAAAACTGGAAGTGGAAAAAGGAACAACGTTGATGGAAGCGTTTAAAAGCGTCGCCATCGTCGAAGTGAAAAATATCGGCGGACGAAATTTTATCGTTGCGGCCGACGGCGAAGAAGGCTATTTCTTGTATGAAGTGAACGGCAAACTGATTGACAAACGGGCGGAAGAATTCGTGTTGGAAGAAGACGCCGTCGTTTCATGGAAAAGATTGGAACCGGTCACGAAAAAGAAGCTGGTCGTTTCCGTGAAAAAATAAAAACAAAAATAAAAACAAAAAGCAGATTGGTCAGCAGTTATGAATTTGACTTGCTGCTGACATATTTTTTAAATTAATTTGCACCAACGGTCTCTGTTTTTAGATTTCAGTTTGCACCTACAGTTTCTATTTTTAAATTTCAGATTACATCTACAGTTTCTGTTTTTAGATTTCAGTTTGCACCTACAGTTTCTATTTTTAAATTTCAGCTTGCACCTACAGTTTCTGTTTTTAAATTTCAGTTTGCACCTACAGTTGACTGTTTTAAGGATTCAGATTGCATCGACTGTTTCAAACAATACACTTGTTTCTTGGTCCGGTTTTCAGCAACAGGTTCCAACAATACACATGAAACTTCCCTCAGTTTTGTACATGTTGCTGCTGATTGCACCTCCCGATCCTGCGATATCCGCTTAAACAGACGCCAAAGGCGTCTGTTTAAGCGGGATGGTTTGCATGAAAAAAACAGAAACAGATTCAAATAAACTGAAAATAAAAAATGAGAGCTGATTTCAATAAAAATCAAAAATGAACCCATATTTTTTCGCATCGCACCGCCAAAAACCAACGCCATAACGCGCGCGCAGCTGCCTGCCGGAAAAATGCACCGAAGGGAGCGTTCGCGAAGCGAACTCAATGGATTCAGACTCCCACTGCCCTTGAAAAATTCCTAGCGAAGCGACGGAATTTTTGCGCGCGGCGCTGCCCGCCGCAAAAAAAGAAAAATCATTTATCATACACTTTTTTAATCAACAGAGCCGCAATAATAACAGCCGTCGCCGCGCTGGCCAAAATGAGAAGCATCATGCTGGAAATCTCGGAAACACGAAAACCACTGCTATTGACGGTTTGATTGCCGCCCGGTTTCGGGCCGTCCGGTAAAACAGGTTCCGGCGAATCGGTCACTTTGACGTACCAATCGTTTTTGGAACTATTACCGACATACGGATCCTCATATTGATTGAAGGACGAAAAACCGGAAACAATGCCGGAACTGTTGACATAAGATTTGTCCAGCTGAAACGACAAAACCAAATAGTATTCCCCGTTCAAAAGCCGGGAACAGTAGAGGTAATCACCGTCATTCATCACAACACTGGTGATGTATTTCGGATCGGAATCGGCGGTGTTGTGCAATTCAACCAGAATCTTGTCGCCCGACCCGGAACCGGCCAAATGGAGTTCATATCCCTCGTCGAACTTTTCAATTTCGCCTTCACGCAGCAAGAAATAATTTTCAGACTTGATCAAATCACGATGCGTATATTCGCCGACATTATCGCGAATGCTCACGTTTTCTTCGCCCACGGCGTCGGCTGAAACCGGCGTTAAAAGCAGCAAAAAGGACAGAAAAAGAAGAACAGCCGAGATGGAAAAAAGAGATAATCCTCGGCTGTTTCTGTTTTGATCAATTTTGGCGTGAGAAGACATAAAGCTCAAATTATTTTTTCGTATAAATACACCGTCCGGCAATGATTTCCTCAACGTCGCCGTCTTCTTTCTTCAGCAAAAGCGCGCCGGATTTGGAAATCCCGACCACGCGCCCCTCGACAATGCGGTTGGGCATCGTGACTTTAACGTCTTTGCCAATGGTGTCCGACAACACAATGATGTCGTTTAAGATTTCGCTAAACGGCTGCGTGTTGAACCGGATGTATTGCTGCTCCATTTCATGCAGCAGCCTTTGCAGGAAATCCACGCGGTCGATACTCTTTCCGGTTTCGTCCCGAATGGTGGTCGAATTTTCCCGAAGGTCTTCCGGAATGTCTTTAAGGCTCATGTTGGCGTTGATGCCGACGCCGATGACGACGAACTCAATCGTGTCAATTTCGGCTTCCACTTCCGTTAAAATGCCGGAAACTTTCTTGCCGTTGATGAGAACATCGTTGGGCCATTTGATTTTGGCGTCGATGCCGTAACTGATCAGCGTATTCGTGACGCTGAGACCGACCGTCAGCGTCAGACGGGAAGCGGCGCTGAGCGCGACTTTCGGTTTTAAGATGATGGAAAACCAAATGCCGCCCTTCGGAGACGCCCATTTCCGGCCGAGCCGGCCGCGGCCGCCGGTCTGTTGCTCAACGACGACGATCGTTCCTTCTTCAGCGGTCGGCGCCAATTTTTTGGCGATATCGTTGGACGAGCCGGCTTCATCAAAATAATGAATATTTTTCCCGAAAAGCGTGGTGTTCAGACCCGATAAAATTTCTTCCGGGTAAAGCAACTTAGGGACTGATTTGAGCGTGTATCCTTTTTTGGGAGACGACTGAATCTCATAACCGTCTTCCCGAAGCCCTTTGATGTATTTGCACACCATCGTTCTTGAAATACCGAGCTGATCGCCGAGTTCCTCACCGGAAATGGTCTTTCCATCAGCCGCTTTAAACGCGTTAATGATTTCCGTCCTTTTGCTTTTCATCCAAATCCCTTGCTGATAATGATTGACGAATAAAATCAAATTAAAAATATAAACGAATAACTTTAAAATAAAATTGAATATTAAAAATAAATCGGTTTATACATTTATATAATTGTTTATCAAATAAATTTAAAAAATAATAAAAATGAAAATGGAATAAATGAAATAAATTAAATTTCACAGATTTATCTTTCTATGAAATTTTTCATTTTATTATTTTTTCATTTATTCCGATCTTCTTTATTTTCTTTTCTTGGATTTTTTCATGCCGGAATCCAATTCGGCAATGTTGGAAATGTAAGTGCTGACCGCCGCCGAAATCGCCGCGATGACCACTTCATCGTTGTCCAGCGCCGACGCCAGCGTCGCGCCTTTGGCCGAGTCGCGAATCATAATATCGCGAATGGCTTCAATGATATTGTTGTTGTCGATGAATTTGGTCGACAGGTTGCCTTTGACGAATTCCGGGTTTTCCATGACCGCTTTGTGGAACGGAATGTTGGTCGTGACGCCTGTCACCACGTATTCATAAAGCGCGCGTTTCATCCGGGCAATCGCTTCCTCGCGGGTTTGTCCGTAAGCGCACAACTTCGAAATCATGGAATCGTAATAGGGAGAAATCGTATATCCGACGTGAACACCACTATCCACACGGATGCCGGGACCGCCGGAAGACCGGTAGCGCCTGATTTTTCCGGGAGACGGCGCAAAATCATTGAGCGGATCTTCGGCATTGAGACGGCATTCAATCGCATGACCGCGAATTTGAACGTCTTCCTGAGTGAAATCCAAAGGCTTGCCTTGCGCAATGAGAATTTGCTGCTTCACCAAGTCGACGCCGGTCACGAGTTCCGTGATGCCGTGTTCCACTTGAAGACGGGTGTTGACTTCCAGGAAATAGAAGCTGCCGTTGGAGTAAATGAATTCCACCGTACCGGCATTTTCATAACCGGCCGCTTTGGCGGCGGCGACGGCGGCCTCACCCATGCGTTTGCGGAGTTCCGGCGTCATGATCGGCGACGGCGCTTCCTCAATGAGTTTTTGGTGGCGGCGCTGAATGGAACACTCGCGGTCGCCCAAGTAAACGATGTGGCCGTATTTGTCGGCCAAAATTTGAATTTCAATATGGCGCGGATTTAAAATGTATTTTTCAATAAAAACGGACGAGTCGCCGAAAGCCGATCCGGCCAATTTCATCGTGGTTTCAAGCGCGTCTTTGAATTCGCCTTCGTTGTTGACGACGCGCATACCGATACCGCCGCCGCCGGCGGAGGCTTTGATAAGCACCGGATAACCGATTTCTTTGGCGATTGCAATCGCTTCGGCAACGTCGGTCACCGCGTCTTCCGTCCCGGGAACGGTCGGAATGCCGGCTTTCTTGGCAATCTTTCTGGATTCGATTTTGCTGCCGAGTTTTTCAATCACTTTGGAAGACGGACCGATGAAAACGATGCCTTCTTCCTCGCAGCGCTTGGCGAATTTAGCGTTTTCGGACAAGAAACCGTAACCGGGGTGAATCGCGTCGCAGCCGGTTTGTTTGGCGATTTGAAGGATTTTTTCAGCGTTCAAATAACTCTGACTCGCCGGCGCCGGTCCGACCGGGCTGGCTTCGTCGGCATACAGCGCAAAAAGCGCCTTGTTGTCGGCTTCCGAATAAATGGCGCCCGACTTAATATCAAGCTCTCGGCACGCGCGCATCACACGAATGGCGATTTCGCCGCGGTTAGCCACCAATATTTTTTGAAACATTGATTTCACCCGTTATTCGATAATCATCAACACATCGCCGTTCGCCACCGTGTCGCCTTCCGCAATGATGATTTCCTTCACCGTTCCGCCTTTGGGCGAGCTGACGGCGTTTTCCATTTTCATGGCTTCGATCACACAAATCGGGTCGCCCTCTGACACTTTTTCACCCACTTTTGTTTTGATGGATAAAATCATGCCCTGCATGGAACTGCAAACAGCACCCGGATGGCCGGCTTTGGAACTCTTGTCGGCGGCCGGTTTTGAACCGTTGCCGTTTCCATTACCGTTTGACGAAGCGGCGCCGGATTTTTCGAATCCGATCGGCTCGACTTTAATTTCATAAACGGTGCCGTCCACTTCGACGCGGAATTCATTCGGAATACCGGAATAATCAGCGACGACAGCTTCTTTGGAACAGGGGCAGGCCAATTCTTCTTCGATGGCCTCGCCTTTGAGGAATTTCGGGGCGATGGCCGGATACAAGATATAAGTCAAAATGTCTTCTTCGGACTTGGCAATGCCTTGCGCTTCGGCTTCCTTTTTCATCTTCTCATATTCCGGCTTGAGCAAATCGGCCGGCCGGACCGTAATCGGGCGTTCGCCTTCAATCACGCGGGAAATCATTTCTTCGGAAATCGGCGCCGGAGTTTTGCCGTAGAAGCCGCGCACATAATCTTTGACTTCTTTGGGAATCACTTTGTAGCGCTCGCCCATGATGACGTTTAAAACGGCTTGCGTACCGACGATTTGGCTGGTCGGGGTCACGAGCGGCGGGTAACCGAGTTCGGCCCGGACGCGCGGCATTTCCGCAAGCACGGCGTCGTATTTGTCCAGCGCGTTTTGTTCCTTGAGTTGGGAAACCAAGTTGGAGAGCATGCCGCCCGGAATTTGGTAAAGAAGAACGTTGGTGTCGATGGTTTCCGAAATCGGGTCGCAGATGGTGCTGTATTTGTCCTTGACGTTTTTGAAGAAGCGGGTAATTTCTTTGAAAGATTCGAGCGGGATTCCGGTGTCGTATTTTGTGCCCTGAAGCGACGCGACCATCGCTTCCGTCGGCGGCTGGGAGCTTCCCCATCCGAACGGGGAAATCGCGGTGTCAATGATGTCGACGCCCGCCTCAATCGCCGCATAATAGGTAATCGGCGCCATGCCGGAGGTGCAGTGGGAGTGTAAACAAATCGGAATGGACACTTCTTGCTTCATGCCGGAAACAATCGCGGACGCTGCGGCCGGTGACAACAGTCCCGCCATGTCTTTGATGCAAATGGAATCAGAACCCATTTCCTCAAGCGTTTTCGCCATCTTGATGAAGGTTTCCGTGGTGTGGACCGGGCTGATGGTGTAACAAACCGTTCCCTGAACGTGTCCGCCGGCCTTTTTGGCGGCTTTGACGGAAGACTGGATGTTTCTGAAATCGTTCACGGCGTCAAAAATACGGAAGATATCGATCCCGTTTTCGTAGGCTTTGCCGACGAAGCGTTCGACGACGTCGTCCGCATAGTGGCGGTAACCGACGAGGTTTTGTCCGCGCAGGAGCATTTGCGCCGGTGTTTTTTCCATGCGGGATTTGATTTCCCGAAGGCGTTCCCACGGGTCTTCATTCAGATAACGAATGCACGTATCAAAAGTCGCGCCGCCCCACATTTCAAGGGAATAATAACCGACCTTGTCAAGCATTTCAACGACGTCTAACATGTCGCGTGTTCTCATCCGGGTTGCGATCAGCGATTGGTGAGCGTCCCGAAGAACTGTTTCTGTAATTTTTACGGCCATAATTTGCCTCCTGTATTTGATAAAGTGTGATGAGTATAATAGTTGCGATCAGAATCACGAAAGATAATAAATGAAAGAGAGCGGCGCGAATGCCGCCAAAATAACGACGGGCTGAAATACCGCGTTTTAAACGAATTAAAATAATAAATTGGATATGGTTTATCAGTTTTTCCCTGATATTTTGAAATTTTGAAAGTTCCTCCAATCTTTGATCCGAATTTTTGATGCCGATTTATCTGCCGTCACTTCACCCGTATTCCGACAATTTCCGTATTTTTGTAGGGGATACTCTTGAAGGATAAATCTCAAAAAAAAGGAAAAGACACCATGAAAATTGAAACAAACAAAAGAATGTCAACTATAAATAGATTTTCAGTTGGGTTAACAATAGAAGGAGGAAAGAAACCGGCGGAAGATTTTTGAAAATGAATTCACAGACCATAAATTGAGAGGATAATAAGATTTATCAGAAAAACGGTATTAGAAAACTATATTTTAATGAAAATATATGATAATGTTTTAATAGAAATATATTGATTATTTTTAAAAAATGACGGAAACAATCAAAGGACGAGTAACAATGACGGATGATAAAGGAAATGTACCGGTGCAAAACAATTCTAAAAAATATGTGTTATGGATATTGGTTATTTTAATTTTGATCTTGATTTTCTTCACTATTTATTACTATTATATGTTCGGACAGCAAGATTTGACATGCATGTGCGTTAAAAGATAAACGTTCATGCTGTTTTATTGTTTTTTGACTTAAATTTCATTTTTTTGCTTTTCTTATTTTTTATTTTTTATTTTCTTCTTTTTCCGTTTCCTTTTTCTGTTTTTTCATTTCTTCTGTTTTTTATTTATTTACTTTGTTTTTTATTTTGTTTTCTATTTTTCTTCTATGTTTTCTTCTATTTTATTCTCTATTTTATTCTCTATTTTATTCTCTATTTTTTCATTCACTTTCCTTTTTTATTTTTTCGAATTTCGGATTTTTTGATCATGACTCATGAGATCTTGTATTATTTTTGATGATTGAGCACAGCAAATTCAAGCTAATAGATATTAATTCGAAAAATATGAAATATGTGTAAAATATGCTTATTTTAAAAACGACGACTATATATTATATTTTAAAAATATGAGATATATTACACATAACATATTTATACACAAAATCCATTCTGATATAATAATGCGATGAAAATATAGCATAAATATAACATATTGCAAAAAAAATATTTTTAAAAAGAAGTATCCGATTTCAAAAACATTATTTTTGGAATGAGTTGATGATATGGATTCAAAAGAAGAAACAAAATACAAACAAAAGAAATACATCCCGGTCGCAATTATCATTTTATTATTATTGCTGGCCGTTTTCACATATTATTACGTCCAAAACAATGCGGAAGTCAACGCCATGCTTGACTGTAAGTGCGCCAATCCGTCGCCCATCGCCACCGGTTATGAACCAACCGAACCTGTCAAATCGTCTTCCCCGGACGCCATTCATGTGACGCCGGGCGGAAACGGAACAAATCCGCCGACACCGGGAATCCCCACAATCGCAAGCGTTGAGCTTTATGATTATAACCAAGACAACGCAAAATCGCTCCGTGTTGTCTTAAAAATGGATAATCCGAGCATGCAAATTACGGATTTATCAGTGGAATATGAAAATGCGAACGATCCGGCAGATAACGGAAGCATTGCGATTGACACGACGTCTCCTTCTCAATTTACAGCAATGGGTGTCAATACCGGAAAATATTTGGTTTCAATACCGGCCGTTTCCGGCAACCCGTTAGATGAAGTTGGAACTGTTCATTATAACGACACAAGCGATAAAGTTGGTTACTTAAAAACCTATGAATATCACTTTGAAATTAATACCGATGCAGGCATTTCAAAAAGTTCTTACTACCCATTCCAATCAGGTACAGGAGTAGTATCATCTCCGTTTGAAATTCAAAATATCGTTCAATTTGATGCGTTGAGATACCATACAGGAAACGACTCCGGTGGAAGATACTACGCTGTGACAAAAGATATTGATTTTCCGTCGGAATGGAATAACAATTCAGCGGGCGATCGTGCGTTATCCGATGGAACCGGATGGGTTCCGATCGGAGGAAATAAAACGGCAGCACCATCCCCATACACTCCATTTTATGACACAGACGCCTTTAGAGGAAATGTCGATTTCAAAAATAAAACATTTTCGAATTTTATAATCCAAACTGAAAAACCGGCAGCCGGTTTATTTGGCTCAATTGGTGGAATTTACAAGAGAAATAATACCACTGACGTTTGGGAATTTTACAGGAAAGCCGAAATTAAAGATTTGAAAATAACGTCAATGACCATAAAGAACGCAGGTACAACAAAACCGGTCTCTGTTGGTTCATTGACCGGATATGCGAACAATTCGACAATTAAAAATATCAACGTCACGATGGAAGTTGAAGGTAAATCCGTTGCGGGAGGACTTGCCGGATATATCGTTAACTCAACGGTCGATGATTCAAGAGTTACGGGAACGGTGGCAACGTATGAAATCAGTGCAGGTGGACTTATTGGATCAGCCTATGATTGTTCAATTAATAATTCTCATTCCGTAACGGATGTCACCGGAGGGAAGAGTGGAGGGACAAACACAAATCAAACGGCCGGACTTATTTCAAACATGGCGGGTACAAATATTAAAGACTCAACTTCAACAGGAACAATTTCCGGATACGGCCATACAGGCGGTTTAGTGGGAATAATCTATTACGGATATCCTTTCAGCAGCACAGGGTCAAAGATCATAAATTCATCACATACAGGAGATATTTCCGGCCGGAACATGACAGGCGGGCTTGTCGGGATTGCCAATGGCGGGGAAAACCTTCTCATTGAGGATTCAACGGTAACCGGAGATATTACAATATCCTTTTTGCGGTCACAAGATGAAGGTGTTGGCGGACTTGTCGGCCTGTTTAATACCTACAACTCAACAATCAAAAATTCGTCTTATGTCGGGAATATAAGTTGTGTCGGTACGACAACGAAACAGAAAGACATAGGCGGTCTTGTTGGATTTGGTTTTTCATCAAACGTCACAGTAATCGATTCAAAAGCAGAGACCAATATTACTGTGAATTACGCGGAAAATGTCGGCGGAATTGCCGGAGAAACGCATACCACGTGGACGATTGAGAATACAACCGCAATTGGGAATATCACTGCTGTGAACATTGGTCCCAACACGGCAAATATGATAAATGCCGGCGGACTTGTTGGAGATTTTAGAAACAATTCAACAATTATTAATTCGTCTTCAATGATGAACATTAACGGGGCAAACGATACAAGCCTGAGCGGAAGAAGTTATGGCGGTCTGGTCGGATCTTCAACCAATGACAGCAAAATTATAAATTCGTATGCTGCCGGAAATGTAACAAGTAATGGAATGCGTGTTGGTGGCCTTGTTGGAAGTACTTTGGGCATTGTTATTGAAGATTCATATTCCACAGGAACTGTAAAGGGAAGAGGAGAAGTTGGTGGGCTGATCGGAAACGTGACAAGAAATGAAGATCGAAATCAATTAAATCCTTTAATCATCGAGAAAATTCACCCGGCATACATCAGCAACAGTTACGCAACCGGAGACGTAATAACAACCGATACGGACAACGGCGGTCTTTTCGGAAGAATCGGATCCAATGTGACGATTGAAAATTGCATTGCTTTGAATACAAATATTTCAGGATATGATCGAATCGGGCGTGTTTACGGCTCAATTGCGACCGGTGCTGAAAACAATTCCATCAGCAATAATTATGCTTATGAAAACATGACCGTCGCTGTATCCAGATTCAGCACATCGGGCACTGTTTCTGAAAATACCGGAACAAACGGTTTGAATGTAACAGCCGCTCAAGCCAAATCTCTAACTTTCTACACAGATCCGGCAACATTAAACTGGAACGACGGAACGACTGTCTGGGAGATCAGAAGCGGATATCCGCTTCCGGTTTTAACCTGGCAAACTACCGTCCCGGCAAACCCGCCGGCTTGGGCGACGGCTTGAGAGCATTCCTTAATGAAAGATTTTCATTTTGAAAATCTTTTCTTTTTTCTTATTTTTTCCTTGGGAGAGATGACTTTATGGATTCAAACGACAAAAATTCAAAATATCGGCAAAAAAAATACATTCCGGTCGCAATTATCATTTTATTACTATTGTTGGCCGTTTTCACGTTTTATTACATTCAAAACAATGCGGACGTCAATGCCATGCTTGACTGTAAGTGCGCCAATCCGTCGCCCATCGCCACCGGTTATGAACCAACCGAACCTGTCAAATCGTCTCCCCCGGACGCCATTCATGTGACGCCGGGCGGAAACGGCAGTGGCGGCGGCGGAAATATACCGGCAGTGACGACGATTGCAGGCGTCGAACTCTTTGACTACAACCAAGATGGCGCCAACACGCTTCGCGTCGTTTTGAAAATGAACAGTCCAAGCTTATCAATTTCAGATTTGTCCGTCAACTATGAAAATGTGAATGATGAAACGGATAACGGAACGATTGCCATTGACATAATCACCAATATGGATAGTAATTACAGCGTCCCGGGAACGTATTTGGTTTCAATTCCGGCAGCAGGGGCCGGAAATCCATTGAGTGCGGTCGGCAATCCGGAAACTTATGAATATTATTTTACAGTCAACACCGACGCCGGTATTTCAAAAAGCGTCAATTATCCATTCCAATCAGGAACCGGTGCTGACGCAGCGAATGCTTTTGAAATTCAAAACATCGTTCAATTTGACGCACTTCGATATTATACAGAGACAAATGGCTCAGGGAAATACTTTGAAGTCACAAAAGACATCAACTTCCCGGAAGATTGGAACAATGCCTCTCATGCGGATTATGCAACATATGGTCGCGCCAAAACAGACGGAAACGGCTGGGTGTCGATCGGCGGAAATAAAACGGCGTCACCGATCACAGCCGGCGGAGACGTTGATCGGTTCCAAGGAAATTTGAACGGAAACAACAAAACATTCTCTAACTTCACCATCCGGTCCTCCGCATATAGTGCCGGTTTGTTCGGATCAATCGGCGGAACAGGCGTCGCTCAAAAATCCGAAATAAAGAACATCAAAATCGAAAAAATGACGGTTCAAACGTCCGCTGCGACAAAACCATCCGTTACCGGCTCGTTGGCCGGATACGCCAACAACACAACGGTTTTGAACGTCTCTTCTTCATATTCGACAATTGAGGGAGGAACACGTGTCGGCGGGTTAATCGGACAAATCAATAATGTCACCGTTAACAATTCAAGCGTCAACGGACCCGTCCGCTCAACACAAGATAATACCGGCGGATTGATTGGTGCGGGGACCAATTCGTTAATAAACAATTCTGTATCCGTTTCAGAAATTAATGCCGGAAAAGCCGGAAGCAGCGACAGTACCGCCGGCGGTATTATTGGTTTAACAAATATGGTTAATATCAACAACTCGGTTCACACCGGAAATATTACCGGATACGACTATGTCGGTGGAATTGTCGGATATTGGCAAGGTGCTAATATTTTTATTGAAAATTCAGAACATACAGGGGATATAAATGCCCGGCAAGTCATCGGCGGCATCGTCGGACTCGCCACAACCGGCGAAACATTCAAAATTAAGTCATCGAATGCAACCGGAAATATTTCCGTCGGCGCCGCATCCGGCCAAGATGGATCCGGCGGAATTGTCGGGAAGATAAATAAAAACAACACTTTGATTGAGGATTGTCATTATGTCGGCACGATTAACGGCACGAGTAATAAAACAAACGTCTATCAAGGCATCGGCGGAATTGTCGGATATAGTGTAAATAAAAATGGAACAATCATCAATTCGAGTGCGAACGTCGAAATCAACGTATTAAAAGGAAGCGGAATCGGCGGAATTATCGGACATACCGTCTTTGAAGATTGGAACGTGATTAACTCGACGTCCTGTGGAAACATCACTTCGGAAGATATCGGGACAGATATTTCAGACTTGGTCAGTGCCGGCGGTTTGGTCGGAACGATGAGAAACAACACATGGATTGTCAATTCCTCTTCATCTATCAATATCAATGGAAAAACGGTCGGGGATGTTTCAGACTATGGCGGACTTGTCGGAACATCCGCAGCCGGCGGAATTGTCAATTCATACGCCACCGGAAATATTGTCGGAAACAAAGCTCGAGTCGGCGGACTTGCCGGCGTGACGTCCATGATCCAAATTGACAATTGCTATGCCACTGGAAATGTGGCCGGCGGCACTCAAGTCGGCGGTCTTGTCGGAAACCTTGCCCCCAGCATCATAAAGGACGACCCGATAGATTTGAACCTCATTACCGGATATATTCCATCCTATTTGAATAACAGTTATGCAACCGGAAACATCACCGGAACACATACTGTCGGCGGCCTTGTCGGCGAAACGTCTGCATCGGTCATTCAAAACAGTGTGGCGTTGAACGGAGAAGTGAACGGTATCGACGCCGGAAGAATCTATTGTTCAAAAACTTTGTACCAGCCGAATAATGATATTACTTTAATAAACAATTATGCCTACGGCGCTATGACGACGACGGCCAGTAGCGGTTTTAACTACAAAACATTAGATAGAAAAGACGGAGCCGATTTACCATCCGCTTCCGATGCAAAAACCCTGACGTTCTACGAAGGAACACTTGATTGGAACGACGGAACGACTGTCTGGGAGATCAGAAGCGGATATCCGCTTCCGGTTTTAACTTGGCAAACTACCGTGCCGGCAAACCCGCCAGCTTGGGCAATAGCATAAAAACATTCATAAAAACATTCCTTAAGCGGTCTCTTAAACACGAAAGATTTTCATTTTTGAAAATCTTTCCTTTTTTCTTATTATTTAAAAAACAAATATCTTCGCCGATACCTCATGATTATTAGAATAATAGGTATCAATTGCATTAGATTTTTATAATATGTCTTTTTTTCATTGTTTGCGCCTTGTTGTATACAATACGTATAAAATAAAACGCAAATTATTATTTTTATATAAATAATTCAACCGATTGCGGTTGTTTTTAAAAAAGGTGAATCCTATGGATTCGAAAGAAAAGACGACATATCATCCAAAAAAGAAACACGTTTCAATAACGGTTGCTTTGCTGCTTTTGTTGTTCATCTCCTCGTCCCTGGTTTATATTCAAGATTCGAACGCCGGAAAAACGGCGATTTGCGATTGCGAAGAAGACCCGGCCGCGGCGGAATTTGGATTTGAGCAACAGCCAACGGTTGTCCCGAAAAACAATCTTCCTGTGATTCCGGTGACGCCAACCGACGGCGGCGGGAACGACAACAGCAAAGACAATCCGCCCCCGGCACCTGCACCAATATCGGACGTACCGATTATCGCAACCACGGAACTCTTCGACTACAATCAAGACAACGCCAAAACACTTCGACTCATTCTGACCGCAAACGACCCGGGCCTTCAAATCACAAATTTGTCCGCGTCTTACAAAAACGTCAACGACGCTTCCGATTCCGGAACCATTTCTCTTTCTTCCGCCCATGTGGACGCCACATACGGAACAACCGGAACGTATCTGATTTCTATTCCCGCGGCCGGCAATCCGCTCAGCCGCGTCGGCGATTTGAACACCTACGAATACTCTTTTGCCATCAACGACGGCACCGGCGTCTCAACCGGTTCGTGCTACCCGTTCCAATCCGGAACCGGTCAAATCGACAGAGACAGTAATAATAACATAACGGCGACAACGCCTTTTGAAATTCAAAATATTGTTCAGCTGGATGCCCTGCGATATTATACGCAAGCCCAAGGCGACGGCGCCAATGGAAAAATCTTCGCCGTTACGCAAGACATCGCGCTGCCGGCCGACTGGAACAACAATTCCGAATACAACCGGGCGCAGACAAACGGAAAACAATGGATTCCGATCGGCGGAAACGACAATGCCTTTTGCGGATATTTGGACGGCAGCAATAAAACGCTGAGCCACTTTAAAGTGGAAACCGCCGGCAGTTATTCCGGTTTATTCGGCATTATCGGCGGACCGAACCCGAACAGCAAACCGGAAATTAAAAACATCGTCATTGAAAATATGACCGTGAACGCCACGTCTTCCTACGCCGGTCTTTTTGCCGGAAACGCTCAAAACGCTCGAATGGAAAATCTTCACGTCAACGGAACCGTTCGCGGCGTCGGCGGCGTCGGCGGCATGACCGGCGGACTCAATAATTCCAGCCTGGCAAATTCATCATTTAAAGGAACCGTGACTGGAACCGGCAATCAAGTCGGCGGCCTGACCGGCAGAATGGACGGCGATACGCTGAACGGAAAAGGATGCAACATTTCAAATTCAACGTCCACCGCAAATGTGTTCGGCGGCGGGAATTTCACGGGCGGACTGGTCGGACTGAATTTGGCCAGCTATTCCGGATGCTTCATTAAAGATTCAACAGTGACAGGAGATATTATCACAGACTATGTGCCGACAACGAATTACGGCGTCTATGTCGGCGGCATCGCCGGCCATATCGGACCAAACAACGGACCGGGAGATGGATTTACGATTGACAATTGCACATATACCGGAAACATCACCGGAATAAATGTATCATATATGGGCGGCATTGTCGGTGCCACTTCCGGATATCACTATCCTCAAAAGATAATAAATTCGAAAGCAATTGGCAACATTACAGGAACCGGCAGCCGGGGAGCAAGCCATATCGGCGGCGTTGGCGGGACAATCAGCAATGCGATCGTTGAGAACTCATTTGCAAACGTCAATGTCAGCGGCGGCGATCAGCTGGGCGGCCTCGCCGGATCAATACATAACACCTCCGTCAGCAATTCATATACAGCCGGAAATGTAACCGGAACGGAATGGCTGGGCGGCTTTGTCGGAAATTTGGGAGGAGATGGATCCGCACGTTCCGAAATCACAAATTGTTACGCCACCGGAGACGTGACCGGCGGAAAAGTCGTCGAACACCGGGCCAGGTTCGGCGGATTTGCCGGCAGCATAACGAACGCGACGGTTGAAAATTGTTATGCGAGCGGAAACGTAACAGGGTTGACGGCTCCAAACGGTGGTTCATCGGCCGGCAGTACGGTCGGAACCGGCGGTTTAGCCGGACTGGTTCACGACAATGTGACGCTCAAGAATTGTACGGCGTTAAACGGCGACATAAAACTCCTGAACAACAATGTCCACCAAAACCTCGGACGGATTTACGGTCTTGAATCGCATGATACCGGAGGCAATTATGGAGAGAATCATATTTCCGGCAACTACGCCTACGAAAATATGACTTTGACCGTCAACACCATCTCAAATACAGCAACTGCAGACGACGGAACCGGAACCGGCGGTTTCAATATGACCAAAACACAAGCCAAAGACGCCGCATTCTATGAAAACACACTTGGCTGGAAATTCAATGACGCTGATTCTTCCAAAATCATTTGGAAAATCGGAGACGGCGGATATCCGCTGCCGGTCTTAACGTGGCCGGCCGCAAACCAACAGCCCATCCATCCGCCGGCTTGGGCAACAGCGTAAAACAAAAACAACCCCGGAGTTTTGACGAAACGCCGAAAGTCGCCTCAAAAAATTAAAGGCGGCCGCCGCGCGCGTCAAAATCCACCCTCTTTTAGAAAAACCAAAAAATCAAAAAAAACGGCAAAAAACAACCCCTAATAAAAACGCAAAAATGAATCAAAAACAAAACGCAAAAATAAATCAAAAAAAAAGAAAAACAAAGGAAAGACAAAGTCTTTCCTTCTCTTTTTAAATTCAATCGATTTCTGCTTAAAGCATCATTCTCATGTCAATCGCGTAAGCGGTCTTGCCGTCGTCCATGACTTTCATCGGGTTGATTTCGAATTCTTTGATTTCCGGGAAGTCGGTCACAAGCTGAGAAACACGGAGAACCGCGTCAATCAAAATGTTGATGTCGACCGGCTGTGCGCCGCGGGCGCCTTCGAAAATCTTGAACGTTTTGATCGAGCGGATCAATTTTTCGGCTTCGTCGCGGTTGAGCGGCGCCACGCCGAAGGACACGTCTTTTAAGATTTCGACGTAAATGCCGCCGAGACCGAACATGACCAAGGGGCCGAACGTCGGATCGCGAATCATACCGATGATGATTTCGTTGCCGCCGATGAGCATCTGCTGAATCTGGACGCCTTCGATTTTGGCGTGGGGGACGTGCTTTTTCACATCGACCATCATTTTGGCGTACGCGTCTTTGATTTCGTCTTTGTTCTTGAGGTTCAGGCGGATTCCGCCGGCATCGGATTTGTGGGTGATGTCCGGGGAAACGATTTTCATCACAACGGGGTAGCCCATCTTTTCGGCGGCTTTAATCGCGTCGTCGACGGTGGCGGCTTCTTCGTTGCCGACGAGCGGCAGGCCGTAGGCTTCCAAGATGTCGATGGATTCAAGACCCAAAACGAAGTCGCCGTTGTCTGTTTGCTTCTTCATGAGCGCCTTGACTTTTTCTTTGTCGACTTTGAAGGATTCCGGCTTCTTGAAGTCGGTGGCCAGGATGTCGGCGTAGTCGCACAGCGCGCGCATGGTTTCGATTGCAGCTTCCGGATAGGTGTAGTTCGGAATGCCGGCCGCTTGAAGCATTTTCTCGCCGGGCTCCATGAGGGTTCCGCCGAAGAAAACACAAAGAATCGGCTTTTTGGCGGCTTTGAACCGGTCGATGACGAGCTGCGCGGTGTTGGCGACTTCCGTCACGGACTGCGGCGTCACGAGGAAAATAATGCCGTCGACGTTGTCGTCTTCAAGAGCGGTGTCAAGCGCAAGCGCATAGCGGTTCGGTTTGGCGTCGCCGAGGACATCGATCGGGTTTTTGGCGCTGGCGGCTTCCGGCAAAGCGTCTTTCAATTTTTGGTAGTTGGCGTCGGTTAATTTGGTCATCTTCATGTTGTTGTTGATGACGGCGTCCGTTGCCATAATTCCGGGTCCGCCGGCATTGGTGATGATCGCGATGTTGCGTCCTTTCGGAAGCGGACAGGCGGACAGCGCGAGGCTGTAGTTCATCATTTCGTCAAGAGCAGCGGCGCGGATGATACCGGATTGTTTGAACGCGGAGGTGTAGGCCTGGTCGGCGCCGGCGATGGATCCCGTGTGGGAGGAAACGGCGGCGGAACCGGCGTCCGTGGTTCCGGATTTGATGAGAACGATGGGTTTTTTCTTGCAGGCGATCTTGGCGGCTTCCATGAAGGCGGGGCCGTCGACGATTTCTTCAAGATAAGCGGCGATGACTTTGGTGTTCGGGTCTTCGGCGAAGTCTTCCAAACAGTCTTTTTCGTTGACGCCGGCTTTGTTGCCGAGACTGACGACGCGGGAGAATCCGACGTTTCGGGCGTCGGCCCAGTCGAGCATGGCGGTCATGATGGCGCCGGATTGGGACATAAAGGCGATGTCGCCGGTGATGGCCATCATTTTGGCGAACGAGCCGTTTAAGTCGGCGTGGGTGTCGATGATGCCGAGACAGTTCGGTCCGACGAGCTCCATGTTATATTTGCGGCAGGCGGCGGCGATTTCTTTTTCCATTTCAGCGCCGGCATGGTTCACTTCTTTGAAGCCGGCGGAAATGACGACGACGCTTTTGACGCCGGATTTGCCGCAGTCTTCAATCGCTTCAAGAACAAATTTCGCAGGGATACAAAAAATCGCTAAATCCACTTTGTCGGGACAGGCCGACACGGTCGGATAGGCTTTCAGGCCCATCACTTCGGCTGCGTTCGTGTTGATTGGAACAATTTTTCCGGGGAAAAGACCGACTAAGTTTTTTAAAACGTCGTGACCGATTTTTCCTTCGGCGTCCGATGCCCCGATAACGGCAACGGTTTTCGGTTTAAACATATTGAGCATTGATATGAGTCTCCTATTATTGGATCTATCCGGCAGGCAAAACCGTACATTTGTACGGCGTCATGCATGGATTTGCAGACGTTTCACTGCCATAGACGCGGATACGTCCGCGGGCCCCGATACGGGTTAAATAATATCTCTGATTCCGGTTTTTGCTCAAAAATTTGGATTAAAAATAAAAACTTTAATTTGAAGAAGATGGCATCGCTGCCGGTCGTTTTTTGATTTTCGTTTTTCGTATTCGTTTTTGGTTAAATGATTTATTCATTGACATTGATGTTGAAAAATTCAATAAAATGTCATGATCGTATATGTGAATTGATCCTTTCTATATAAACGTGTTTGTAGAAATGAATTGTTAACCGATTCGAACCGGCGCAAAAAGGAAAGGAGGCTCACGCCGAAATTGAAAAAGGAAAACACGGATTTTCAAACGTCTGCTTTTCCGTTAACCTATTTTTAAAATTATATTAATTCACATATATTAATATAGTTGGACGGATTATGACGTTTGCTTTAAATGCTTTAAAATATTCTTCAATTTAACCAATTATCCGAATATATTTCAGAAGGTGAAAAAAATGACCAGCAATGTTATTGAAGCGACGACAAAGTCGTGGGACGTATCCATCACATCCGATCTGCCCGTCATCAGCATGTTTTACATGACGAGCTGCACGCACTGCCAAAGAATGAAGCCGGTTTTTGAGGAGCTTGCGGACAAATACAAAGACAAAGTCGTTTTTGTCCGGATCGAGGCGATGGAAAACATTGACGTCACCAAAAAATACGGCATCAAAGCCGCCCCGACGTTTAAATACTTCAAGGACGGTAAATTGCTCAACGAAGCCGACCAAGCTTTGTCCGCCGACGAATTGAAACAAGTCGTGGACGATTTGGCGAACGGAAAATTGTAAAATTTTCCGGTTTTCTTTTTTTGAGCGGCGCCGGCGCGCGCGTTATAGCGATACTTTTTTGTTTTGAGCCAACCGAAACCGTTGGTTCCGGTTTTATTTTCGAGTCGATTGAACTCGAGTCCAATTTCTATTTTTGATTCAAGTGAATTCGACTTCAATTTCTATTTTTGATTCAAGCAAACCATCCCGCTTAAACAGACGCCTTTGGCGTCTGTTTAAGCGGATACCGCTAGCGAGAATAATTTGTTGGGAATAGTTGCTGCAAAACGGAACAAGAAAAGACTGTATTGTCGGAAAACAGTTGATGCAAAACGGAACAGGAAAAGACTGTATTGTCGGAAAACAGTTGATGCAAAACGGAACAGAAAAAGACTGTATTGTCGGAAAACAGTTGATGCAAAACGGAACAGGAAAAGACTGTATTTCTGCGACCGAAGGGAGCCGTTCGCGAAAGCGAACTCAGCAGATTAAGACTCACACCGCCGTTGAAAAATTCCTAGCGAAGCGACGGAATTTTTAGAAAAGACTGTATTGTTGGAAAATATTTGAATGATTTCAAATATCCTTCTCTTCAATCAGTTTTCTTAATTCCTCCTTGCCGGGAAGCACCATTTGATATTGTTCTGCAAAAATTTGCGTGTTTTCTTCAGGCAACGTGATTTCAACCAATGTATCATTTTTGAGTTTACACAAAATTATGCCGATGGTTTTGCATTCATCGTCCAATTTAACAAATCGGTCATAATAATTGACATACATCTGAAGCTGTCCAAGATCCTGAGGAGAAAGTTCCCCCAACTTTAACTCAATTAAAACAAAACACCGGAGCAAGCGGTTGTAAAGAACCAAATCAATGTGAAAATGTTTTTCATCAAACGTGATGCGGACTTGCCGCCCAACGAAGGTAAAACCCTTGCCGAGTTCCAGCATGAAATTTTCCAGTTTGTTAATAATTTGCTGTTCAAGTTCTGTTTCCGAAAAACTTGCCAATTCCGGCAAACCCAAAAATTCCAAAACAATCGGATCCTTGATGACGTCTTTCGGATTTTCAAGAATCTGCCCTTTCTCAGACAATTCCCAAACCTTGGCCTTGTCGCGGCTCAAAACCAACCGTTCGTAAAGGGAACTGTTGAATTGGCGCTCAAATTCCCGAAGCGACCAATTGTTGTTGAGACACTCGATTTCATAAAACCGGCGTTCTTCGGGATTGTTAATTCGCATCAATTTAACATAATGAGACCAACTTAATCGAAAATCCGGCAAAAGCTGACAATCCGAATCAGACCCATCCCTCTGATTTGAAGTCAGCGAATCGTTTGAATTATTTGAAATGGCTGAATGAATTTCAGAAGGTTGGATTTTCAAATCAATTTTGTCCACTGAAGAAGTCGACTGATTGCGAGAAGAAGATTTCCGCGACAGTGTCGCGGAAATCTGTGAGGATGAATTCAAAGAGGACTATAATGAATTTGGGGAATATAATGAATAAAATTTTTTCATTCGTTCCAAATTATCGACCGAAAATCCTTTTCCGAATTCTTTTACCAGCCGGGCGGATAAATTTTTCAAAACTTGCTTTCCATACTCTGCTCTTTGATCGCCATTCAATTCATCTTCCAAGATCGTCCGACCGATTTCATAATACGTGTAAACCATTGTTTGATTAACAGCATGCGTCGTCGCCAATCTTGCCCTTGAAAGCAGGTCTGCAATTTGAGAATATAAGTTTTCTTCCGGATTCATTTTGAAACACACCACGTTGATTAAAATTGAAAATAAAAGAGATGAAATCAAAAAAATTCAATCAAAATATGCAAACGGGTGAAAGTACTTATAACTTTTTAAATTATTTTATAATTATAGATTTTAATTAAATTGAAATGAACCAAATCAAAATGGAACGGAAAAGACAATTGGATTTTAAAAGAAAATAATAAAAACGTTAAAGTCAATAATAAAGTCGGAGGCGTTTTTATGAAAAGAGAGTGGACCACATTTCAAACCATTGCGGCTTTTATCGTTGTCGTTTTTGCGGCCGGCGTTATTCTTTACGGATTTTCGTATTTGGATGATGAGAAAAACAACACGACCGTCAACATTGATGATGAAACCGCCCGCGCCCTTTGGGGCGGCGGCAACGGAACGCCAAACGACCCATATCTCATTTACAACGCAACTCAACTCCATAATATCCGATACGGACTTGACAAGAGCTTCAAATTGATGGCGGACATCGATCTTGACGCCGAAGGATTTGACAATGACGGCGACCCGGTCAACGGCAATTTCGAGCCGATCGGAAAACACGAATACAATCGTGACCGACGCGCTTCAAATAATTTTGAGGTCAGTGCGGCGTTTCGCGGAAACTTTGACGGCAACGGACATACCATTTCCAATATGCATCTTGATTTGCCGGATAACCAATATGTCGGTTTGTTCGGTTTTGCGGTCTCCGTTGACGGCAAAAACAATTCCATTTCAAATGTGACGTTGGTGAATATGACCGCAGATGGCCACCGGTATGTCGGCAGCGTTGCCGGCGTCATCTTTTCGGAGGATAATTCCACAATGAGTGTCATTTCCTGTAACGTTTCCGGATTTGTGAATTGTTCCGAAGACTCAAATGGCGGTATCGTCGGCGCGGCCGGTGCGGAAGACGGCGGAAACACAACGATTCAAAATTGTATTTTTACAGGAACGATGAACGGAAACAACCACGTCGGCGGCATTATCGGCGAGTTTTCATCCGATAACGCGACCATGGCGATTATTTCTTGTACGGCAACAAAACCCGTCGCCGGCCTTCGGGACGATATCGGCGGAATCGTCGGCGGTTTTTCCGCAACCAACTGCGGAAATTCATCCGTTATTTCTTGTCAGGCGGTCGGCGTTTCCCGCGGTGAAAAAATGGTTGGCGGCATTGCCGGAAGCATCGAAGCGACCAACGATTCAATGGCTTTGATTTCAAATTGTTCGTCAAATGGAGACGTCGTCGGCGAAAATTCAAATATCGGCGGCATTGTCGGATTTGTTTACGCATATGACGGCATCACAACGATTTCGTCTTGCTTTTCAACCGGAACGGTGATAAGCGAAGGGATTCAAGCCAACTATACAACGCCGGGAGGTGTCGGCGGTCTTGTCGGCAGCGGTAAAAATGAAAATGTTCAGATTATAGATTCGGAGTTTATCGGCATCGTTATTGACCCAAGCGACCCGAAATATTATAATCAAACGAATTAAATGACAATAAATGTAAATAGAAAGGTCGTCTATTTTTCTGTCCCTTAATTTAAAATATTTATTTCAATTTTAATTATGATTTCACTTTTTTTAAAAATCAAATTCAGAGGATAATAATATGGTACACGTCACGGAAGGCTGCCCCAAATTAACAAAACCGGTGGTTCCGGCCGACATTAAAGCCGGCATGGATATGGATGAATTCGTAACGGCGCTGTCCGGCTGCGCTTTCGGCGCCCGGCGGATTGCGGAAGCGGTGGACATTTACACGGAAATGCTGTCCGACAAAAGCACAGTCAAGTTTTTCGGCCTTGCGGGCGCCATGGTGCCGGCCGGCATGCGCAAAATTGTCGCCGATTTGATTCGCGACGGCCACATCAACGTGCTCGTCACCACCGGCGCCAACATGGTTCATGACGCGCTGGAAGGCCTTTATATGCCGCATTACAAAGGCGACGAAGGTTCCAACGACGTGAAGCTCCACGAAGAACGCATCGACCGCATCTACGACGTGTTTTTGCCGGACCAGCACTTTGAGGAACTCGAAGGCTTTTTGCAAGAGGTTATCGCCGATTTGCCGGCCGACAAACCGGTTTCAATTGCCGAATTTATGAAAAATATCGGAAAAAATATCGAGAATCCGGATTCGATTCTTCGGGCCGCTTACGACATGAACGTACCGATTTATTGTCCGGCGTTCCCAGATTCCGTCATCGGCCTCCAAGCCTGGCTCTACAAAGAAACGAATCCGCTTGTGATCGACGCGATTGCGGACATGCACGCATTCATGGACATTTGCTGGGAAGCCGAAAAAGCCGGCGCCGTGTTCATCGGCGGCGGAGTTCCCAAAAACTTCATTTTCCAATCCATGCTTGTGACGCCGCGCGATTTTGACTACGCGATTCAATTGACGATGGACACACCGCAAACGGGCGGCCTTTCCGGCGCCACGCTCGAAGAAGCGATTTCCTGGGGAAAAGTCGGCGACAAATCCCGTTTGGTGACCGTTTATTCGGATGCGACGATCACGCTGCCGCTGATGGTGGCCGCCACGCGCGCGCGCCTGGAAAAACAGAAACAGCCCAAAAAACAAATCCCGGTGGAGTGAGAATATGTCAAAATCTCTGGCCCGGAAAAACGGCGTCATTCTGGCGCTTGACGTCACAGACGAGAAAACGGCGCTGACGGTTTCAAGAGAAGTTGCGGAAGCCGTTGACGCGATCAAGATCGGGTATCCGTTGGTTCTCGGAACCGGCCTTTCCATCGCTGAAAAACTGTCAAGAATCGCGCCGGTGATCGCCGATTTTAAAGTGGCTGACATTCCGAACACCGACCGCCTCATTTGCGAACATGTTTTCGATGCCGGCTGCGACGCCGTCATCGTTCAAGGATTTACGGGACCGGACAGCCTGACCGAATGTGTGAAAACCGCCAACGAATATCAAAAGAAGGTTTTCGTTGTCGCGGAAATGAGCCACCCCGGCGGCGATCATTTCTTTACGGACAGCGTGTCCAAAGAAATCGCGGCGATGGCGAAAAAATCAGGCGCCTTCGGAATTGTCGCGCCGGCCACGCGTCCCGAGCGCGTGAAAGAATTGCGCGGCGTGATTGGAAGCGGACTTAAAATCATTTCGCCGGGCGTCGGCGCCCAAGGCGGCAGCGCGGCGGATACAATTAAAGCCGGCGCCGACTGGGTCATTGTCGGACGCAGCATTTACGGCTCCAAAAATCCGAGAGAAGAAGCTGAAAAAGTGAAACGGGAAATTGAAAAATACATTTAATTTGTATTTTCATTTTTTTCTATTTCATTTCTTTCTTTTTTATTTCTATTTTTAATTCTATTTTTATTGAACCGAGGGGCGTTTTTTTCTCGATTCGTCAAAAGTGATGACGATAACGCGCGCGTGGGCGGCGGCGCACAAGGCCGTGCAGAAACAACTGCGTCTGTTCCAAATTTATCCCGCAAGTTCTGACTCTGAACGCCGAAGGCGTGAAGAGGCGGAACTTGGCGGATTCCCATAAAAATAAAATGAAATGAAGTTAGCAACAGGTGCACTCCATATTTTCAGATATTGGATTGCATCTGCAGGTGACTGTTTTTAAGATTCAGTTTGCATCTGCAGTTGCCAATTTTTAGTTTGTATCAAGCTGTTGCATCAAATACATCTCATCGGATTCCGAGAAAATCAAACGCAAAGCGTTTGATTTTTCGGGATGGTTTGGTTGGTATCTTCAAAAATTGTCCTTCAGTTTTGAAAAAACCGAAAGAAAATGTGTCGCTGTAACGCGCGCGAACGCCGCACTCGCAACCAATCAGATAATTTTACAGGCTTCGTTAAAATTCAGCCGCGGGTCTCTCGGATGCAATTTGCTCGGGATTCCGGTTCCCAAATTGCAGAGGAAATTGGATTTCCATTTGCCGTCCGGGAAAAATTCTTTGTCGACGCCGGCGTTGTCAAAACCGCCCATGGGACCGCAGTCGAGACCAAGCGCCCGGGCTGCAATAATGAGATAGGCGCCTTGGAAGCTTGAATTTTGATACATTGTTCGGTCCGCAAACGCAGCGTTGCTTGCGAAAAATGACATGTAGTCGCCGTGCGGAAAAAGCCGGGGCATGTTTTTGTAAAACTCGGCGTCGCCGGCAACAATAACGGTTGCGGACGCCGCTTCAACTTTTGAAACATTGCTTGGATCCAAATACGGAATCAACCGGGCTTTGGCTTCCGGACTTTTCACAAAAACAAATCGTCCGGCTTGGCAGTTGGCGAACGTCGGCGCCAGCTTTAAAATGTCGTACAGTTGAACAAAGAGTTCGTCTGAAATCGGTTTGTTTTCGAAATATTTGTGCGTGCGGGCTTCGTTGAAAATAACGTCCATACAATCTTTATTAATTTCCGACATTGGGTTCACCTTCCATACTGTTGATTGGTTTTGATTTTAACTTTAAACTTTAGATTTTGACTTAAACTTTTGACTTCTGATTTAAACTATTAATTTTTAGTTTTTAGTTTTCATTGTCGTCTTCGCTTGTGCCGTGATTTTTGAAACAGAATCTTTCGCCTGCTTCATCAATTCCGGTTTTTCCTTGACGTCGCCTTTGTTTCGAACGCCTTTGGCGACAATAATATCCGCCAGTTCAAGTCCGACGTAATCGCAGGAATCTTGAAACATGCCGACGACATGCGACGCTGTTTTTTCTTCGGAATCTTCCATCGGAACGACGAGAATCGCTTTTTTGTTCTTGAACAATTCTTCCGAATAGAATCCGTACCAGCGGTCGATGAAAACTTTCATTTGCGCGGTCGGTCCCCACCAGTAAACCGGTGTTCCGAGAACCCAGACGTCCGATTCTTTCATCTTTTGAACCAAAGATTCCATATCGTCGTCGATAATGCATTTGCCGCTCGGCAAATGGCAGGCGTCGCACGCTTTACAAAATCCGATGTCGGCGTCCGCCAAATAAACCATTTCGGTGTCGAATCCATTCGATTCCGCTTCGTCCAAAATGGTTTGCATTAAAATTTCCGTATTCCCTTTCCGGCGCGGGCTGCCGCAAAATCCGATCATTTTCATGTCTTTTTCCACCTCAAAAATAAAAACCGCCAAAGCGGTTCAATTAAAAATAAAAGAAAATAAAAAATAACATCTACCCTCATGTTATGACATTATTTATACATTTTTATATAATATTCAAAAAAGGAAAAACGAATCGAACGAATCAGATGAGATGCTCACAAGAGTTCATGAACCCTTTTTTCAATCAATACGTTTTAATAGGACAATTGACTTTCTATAACCTCTCATTGCCCGGATAGCCTAGTCGGTTGGGGCGCCAGACTCATAGGGAAAATAAAATGGCGTCTTATCGGACCTAAATAGGTTCCTGAGACATCTGGAGGTCGCGTGTTCGAGTCACGCTCCGGGCATGTTTTTCTTTTTTTTTTGAAAATTTAAGGATTCGTTAAATCCATTTTTATAATTTTACCGTTAACTTTTTCAATTAATTGAGATTTCAAGTCAGCATCCCAGATGATTTTTGTCAAAAGCAACAATATAAAATACATTTTCGTTTCGATATCCATGAATTCTGAATTTTTTATTGAGCCGAATATGTTTCAGGGTTTCATTTTTATGTCCGGAATATTTCGTTTCACTGACAACCGGTTTCTAATGGGAAAAGAAAGATTCGGCCGGACAGCACGTTTTTGATATAAAATTTCCGATAAGCTGCAAGTCACTGACACCAAGTTTACACAAACATGTATGATGTTTGGACGGAATACATTTTCCAATATCCGTAAAATCAAGCCGGATCAAGTCGGCTGTTGAAATTAAAGGAGATAACTTTTCAGTTTTGTCTCCCGTTTCAATTTTTGTCTTTGGAAATATCTTCTTAGTCATTTTGTCCTTCTTCATACATTTTCCAATAGAAATCAATCATATCTTCTGAAGAAATCGCTTTTACAGAGCGGTCATAAGTCCCATATCCTTTTCTGGCGTTTAACCAAGGTTTTTCCTTGTGCGACATAATTTCAAGTTGAATCCCGGAAAGGTCGCCGTATGTGTTCCAAACCGTCTCAAGCAAATCCTCAGCATCACCAAAATCAGGTTTGATTGAAACTTGCGGAATCGGCGTCCAGCCGAAAGAACGATATTCTCGGTAAAGAACACGATTGACCGGACCGTGAATCCATGCTTCAAATTCACAGTCGGTACAGAGCGGACATTTTCTCAACGTATAGCTCCAGGCAACGGCATAATAACAGAGCTTCTGAAGCTTCTTTTGAGTCATCGGCTCTTTGTTCAAAAACCAATTGGCAACGTCTTTAATGTCATAATTCGGAATTGGATTGTGATTTGTCATTTTGACCTCCTTTGATGAATAACAGTGTTTAGCAACTGAATTACCGAATTATGAGCGATCTATTTATAAGTTTTTATATTTCTTTGAAATGAATAGATATCCATTGATTTTAATCATATTTTATATTTTGAAATGAATCAAACAAGTATCTGCAAACTGTTTACGTCGACATCATTTGAAAATAAAAATAAAAAATCACTAAAATATTGAATATTTTTAAGAAATTATTTCGCTTGTTTGTGATTTCAATTTAAAATTCTCCGAAAAATTAATATAAAATTTAATATATAATTTTTATTGCAGATATTTCTGCAGGGGAAAAGCCATGAAATTCAAAGTCACATACACCAACAATCAAATGTATTACAGCGAAAACGAAGAGCTCGGCGAAGGCGTTGAAGAACGATCCGACGGGTTTTACATCAAAGGTAAGAAATGCGACAAATTTACCGAAAAACTCATCCATTGTATGGAACAAAAAGTCGAATTGGCCATAAAAAATATGAAAGAGGAGCCGGGAAAAACAGAAATGAAAGACGAACGGACATATGTTCTGACTTTTGAAATCAAATAACTGAAACTGCAAAATAAAATCTATACAACAAAAACGAAGGGAACGACCTTTCCCTTCGTTTTGATAACTCGAACCGATATTTTATGTTTTTGTATTTTTGCGTTTTTATATTTTCATATTTTTGTGTTTTCATTTTGTGTTTTCATGTTTTTGTTTTTTCACGTTTATGTTTTTATGATTCTCTTTTTTGATTCAATTCACTTTATTTGTCATTACAAATCTTCGATTTTTGAAGGAATTTGTCATTATTTTCTATTTTATATCCCATCAGGTTTAAATAACCCCAAAATAATTTTTGTTGAGCAATTAAAAATACAGTAATTGCAGACGGCATTCAGCCGACTATCATATAATCTTTGAGGAAATAAATTCAATAAATATTCAATGGAGGATAAAGACATGTTTGATTTAACCAACCGCGTGGCCGTTGTGACCGGCGCGTCTTCAGGACTGGGCGTTCAATTCGCGAAAGCGCTTGCCGAACAAGGCGCCGATATTGCGATTTTGGCCCGGAGAAAAGACAAATTAGACGCCGTTGCCGAAGAAATCCGGAAGACCGGACGCAAATGCTTCCCGGTTGTCTGCGACGTCACCGTCACCGCCGACGTTCAAAACGCAGTCGCCGCCGTCATCAAAGAATACGGCAAAGTCGACATCTTGGTCAACAACGCCGGTCTCGGCGCCGTCGCGCCGGCCGAAGAAATGACGGACGACATGTGGAACAAAGACATCGCCGTCGACTTAACCGGCGTTTTCACCGTTGCCCGCGAATTCGGCAAAGAAATGATCAAAAAGAAGTACGGTCGAATCATCAACATCGCCTCCATGTACGGCGTGATCGGCAACAACTTCATGCCGACCGTTTCCTACCACGCTGCCAAGGGCGGCGTCGTGAACTTCACACGCGCGCTTGCCTCCGAATGGGCGAAGCACGGCATCACCGTCAACGCGATCGGACCCGGATTCTTCCCGTCGGAACTGACGCAAAGCGCTTTTGAAACCAAAGAATTCCAAGAATACTTGAAATTAATGGTCCCCATGGGACGCCCCGGCCGCGAAGGAGAACTTAACCCAGCTTTGATTTACTTGGCGTCTAATGAAGCGACGTACACGACCGGCACCATCACTTTGGTGGACGGCGGCCAAACCTGTATTTAAAGATTTAAAATTGAAATGTTTCAAAAAAGGAAAACAGAGAAATCTGTTTTCCGGCTTCTTTTTTCTAATAATTTTCAAACATAAATTATAATTCATATCGTAAAATATTTAATAACTTGATATGAATATCATAATTAGGTGAATTCATGGCAAGAATTTTAGATACTCAAAATTGTTCGGCAGAAATCAGCAATCTGTTGAATGGTGCGGAAAAAGAAATTATTTTTGTGACCCCTTATCTTAAAATATCGCCTTCATTTCAAGGACATTTTGTTTTTGCCGGCTCTAAAAACATATCAATGACGATCATTTATAGAGATGATAATCCGGCAGAAAAAGAATTGGAACGATTAAATGAAGAAAAGAAATTATTAAAAAATTCAAATGTCAAGTTAAGAAAAACAAAAAATTTACATGCAAAATGTTACATGAACGAGTCGGCAGCGATTCTGACTTCAATGAATCTTTACCAATTTTCTCAAGAAAACAATTACGAACTTGGCATCTTAGTCAAAAAAGGCGAAGATGAAGAGTTGTACAACCAAATTCGACAGGAAATTCAAAAAATATATTCATTAAGCCAACCGGATGAATATTCAACCCCTAAAAAAGTAACAATCGAAAAGAAAGCGCCTGCGAAGGCTGCACCTCCGGAAAAGTCAGAAGGCGGATTTTTCAGTTTTATTACAAAAATTTTGAGTCCGGATACAAGATATTATTGCATTCGCTGCCGTCAAAAAATTAGTGAAACGGATGGTCACTCTCTTTGCGGCAATTGTTATCGTGAATGGAGCAGATATAAAAATTCAAATTACACAGAAAAATATTGTTTAATCTGCGGGGAAAAAGCAAATACCACGTATAACAGGCCGCTGTGTGATGAGTGTTTTAAAACTCAAAGATATGGATACAATTTTTGAAATTAGATTCAATGCGATAAATCATATAAAATATGAATTATCTCTTTTTTAATACCAACTCAACCGGATTTTCAAATCCATCCGACTATTTTATATTTTATGGATACTATCTCAAACCCATTCATTTAAATAAATTTATCAACTTTTTCAGAAAATTTTAATTTATTGTTTGAGGAAAAAAGATGGACGCATCAAAACAGGAACAAATCGAATCCGGAAACTTGAAAATCGAATGGGCCAAAAACCACATGCCGGTTTTGGAACAAATCCGCAAAGAATTTGCAGCGGAAAAGCCGCTCAAGGGACGGCGGATTGCGATGGCGCTTCACGTCGAGGCCAAAACGGCCGTTTTGGTTGAAACGTTGGCAATCGGCGGCGCGCAAGTGGCGATTTCAGGCTGCAACCCACTCAGTACGCAAGACGACGTGGCGCTTGCACTGGATTGTAAGGATAATATTTCCTGCTGCGCCAAATACGACTGCTCCAATGCGGAATATTACGAAGCGATCGACAAAGTTCTCGATATTGAGCCGGACATCACCATTGACGACGGCGCCGACCTTATTTTTAAACTTCACAAAGAACGGCGCGACCTGCTTCCGAAAATTATCGGCGGCTGCGAAGAAACCACAACCGGAATCCACCGTTTGATGGCGATGCAAAAAGAAGGCGCGCTTGAAATGGCGGTTTTGGCGGTCAACGACGCACAAACCAAATTCATGTTTGACAACCGGTACGGAACCGGACAATCCGCCTGGGACGGCATCATGCGGACAACCAATCTCTTGGTGGCCGGAAAAACTGTTGTCGTCGGCGGCTACGGCTGGTGCGGACGCGGAATTGCCATGCGGGCGGCCGGACTCGGCGCCGAAGTCGTGGTGACTGAAATCAATCCAGTGCGGGCACTCGAAGCCCGGATGGACGGCTACCGCGTGATGCCGATGGCGAATGCAGCGGCAATCGGCGACATTTTTGTGACGACGACGGGCAACTGCGATGTGATTTCAACGGAACATTTCCCCAAGATGAAGTCGGGTGCGATTTTAGCAAACGCGGGCCACTTCAATGTGGAAATTGATTTGGACGGATTAAAGAAAATGTCCATGGGCGAAAAGATTGTCCGGAAGAATATTAAAGAATACACAATCGGCGCGGCCGGCGGACAAAAAATTAAAATCAATGTGCTTGCGGACGGACGCTTGGTCAATTTGGCGGCCGGCGACGGCCACCCGGCGGAAGTCATGGACATGAGTTTTGCAAACCAGGCGCTCGGCGTCAAATATATTGCACAGAATAAACTTGAACACGGCGTTCACAAGGTTCCGGCTGAAATCGACGAATGGGTTGCTTCATTAAAATTAAAGTCGATGGATATTGAAATCGACCGGTTAACCGATAAACAGCGGTGTTACACCGACGACTGGGAAGCGGGAACCTGAAAAATGGTTAAACAAATAATGAAATTATAAATTATCACGTAATTATTATCAAAATAAAAAGGGTAAATGGGTTATTATGACGAACAAAAATATCGGAACGAAAATTAAATCGATTCGCGAATCTAAAAATATGACGCGGGAAGAGTTGGCCGACCGGAGCAATTTGGATTTGACGCAAATTGCAGCGATTGAAGAAAACACAAACATTCCGTCATTGGCGCCGCTCATTAAAATTGCGCGCGTTCTCGGCGTCCGCTTGGGCACTTTTTTGGACGACTCGGACGATTTGGGACCGGCGTTGACTCGGAAAAACAAAGCGAACGAAACGATTCACACCTCAGACGTCAGCACGGAAAAGCATGCCAAATCCCACAACAATTTCTTTGCGCTCGCCCCGCAAAAAGCCGGACGGACGATGGAGCCGTTCATTGTGGAAATTAATCCGGCCGACGAGTCCACGCTGATGGTTTCCGCGCACGAGGGCGAGGAATTCATTTATGTGTTGGAAGGAATTCTCAAAATCATCTACGGTCAAACCACCTACATCATGGAAGAAGGCGACAGCATTTACTATGATTCCATTGTCGACCACTTGGTGTGCGCCGCTGACGAAAACGGGGCGAAGATTTTGGCCGTCGTGTATGCGCCGATGTAATAAAGGAAGAAACAAAGTCAGCATCAAACAGACACATCGGGGGAATGAATTTGACAGAACAAACGGAACAAAGCAGCCAACATCTTCAGCTTTCCGACCGGACGCTCGGCGGATGGCTCGAATATTGGGCGGAAACGACGCCGGACAAGGAATACATTGTGTATTCCGACCGGGATTTGAGATTTACGTGGAAGGATTTTAACAAACGCGTCGACAACATGTCCAAAGGCCTTTTGGCGATCGGCGTCAAAAAAGGATATCATGTGGGACTTTGGGCGACCAACGTGCCGGACTGGCTCACGTTTTTGTACGCCTGCGCCAAAATCGGCGCGGTTTGCGTCACGGTGAATACCAGCTACAAACAGCACGAATTGGAGTATCTTGTCGAAAATTCCGACATGCATACGCTGTGCATTATCGACGGAACGTTTGACGGCGACTACGTTCAGATGACGTACAACATGCTGCCGGAACTCAAAACCTGCCAGCGCGGACACCTGAAGAGCGAGCGTTTCCCGCACATGAAAAATGTGATTTACATCGGCCAGGAAAAACACCGCGGCATGTACAACACGGCCGAAGTTCTTTTGCTGGGCAGCAACATTAAAGATGAGGTTTTGGAAAAAGCCAAATCGGAAGTCAACTGTCACGACGTTGTGAACATGCAGTACACCTCCGGAACCACCGGTTTTCCCAAGGGCGTTATGCTGTCACACCACAACATCGCCAACAACGGCTACCTGACGGGCGAACACATGAAATTCACGCAAGACGACAAGTTGTGCGTCTGCGTCCCGCTTTTCCACTGTTTCGGCGTTGTGCTGGCGACCATGAATTGTCTGACGCACGGCTGCACGCAAGTGATGATTGAAAAATTCGATCCGCTGCTCACGCTCGCGTCCATTCACAAAGAGCGCTGCACCGGCGTTTACGGTGTTCCGACAATGTTTATTGCCGAACTCAACCACCCGATGTTCAGCATGTTCGATTTGACGAGCCTCCGAACCGGCATCATGGCCGGCTCCCTTTGTCCGATCGAGCTGATGCGCCAGGTGAGTGAGAAAATGTATTTGCAAATTACGAGCGTGTACGGCCTCACCGAATCGTCCCCGGGAATGACCCACACCAGAATCGACGATCCGGCGGAAGTGCGTTATACAACGGTCGGCCGGCCGTTTGAGTTTACGGAAGTCAAAGTTCTCGATCCGCAGACCAACACCGAATGCCCGCCGGGCGTTCAGGGTGAAATGTGCTGCCGCGGCTACCTTGTGATGAAAGGTTATTACAAGAATGAAGAAGCGACCAAAGAGGCGATCGATGAAAACGGTTTCCTGCACTCGGGCGACCTCGGCATTATGGATGAAAACGGCAACTTCCAGATTACCGGCCGCATTAAGGATATGATTATCCGCGGCGGCGAAAACATTTATCCGCGCGAAATTGAAGAATTCCTGTACAAGATGCCCGGCCTCAAAGATGTTCAGGTGGCCGGCGTCCCGTCCGAAAAATACGGCGAAGAAGTCGGCGCATTCATTATTTTGCAAGACGGCGCCAAAATGACGACGGAAGACGTCCGAGACTTCTGCCGCGGCCAGATTGCGCGTTACAAGATTCCCAAGTACGTTTTCTTCTTGGAAGCGTTCCCGATGACGGGAAGCGGCAAGATTCAGAAATACAAATTGAGGGAACTGAGTCTTGAGCTTTGTAAAAAACAGGGTATTGAAGTGATTTAATCGCTTCAATCTTTTTTTCTTTATTTTTTCTTGTTTTTCGATTTTTGTTTCTTTTTTTGGCGAACGGCATGCGCGCGCGTTACGGCGACACTTTTTTGTTTTGCATTTTTGAAAACGATGGGGCGGTTTTTGAAAAATCAAGCAAACCACCCCGTAAAATCAAACGCGACAGCGTTTGTATTTTACGGATACCGCCATCAGATGCAATTTAGTTGGAAACAGTTGCAGCAAATCGGATTAGGAAACATGTGTATTGTTAGGAACAGAAGGTGAAAAACGGACTAGGAAAGACCTGTATTGTTAGGAACAGAAGGTGAAAATCGGATTAGGAAAGACCTGTATTGTTAGGAACAGAAGGTGAAAAACGGACTAGGAAAGACCTGTATTGTCAGAAACAGAAGGTGAAAAACAGATTAGGAAAGACCTGTATTGTTAGAAACAGTAGGTACAATCTGAAATCTAAAAACAGTGAACTGCAGGTGCAAACTGCAAATACGCTAGCAATAAATACAATCTGCTGTAAATTAATGTATCTTGCATATGGAATTCCGCAAAATACAGACGCAAAGCGTCTGATTTTGCGGGAAGGTTTGCTTGACATTTATAACAAACAAAACCAAACTTTTAATTTAAAAACGTTCAGCTGAACTCATTGTCCTCTTCATCTTCCGGCGGAACGTAATTGTCAATATCCAAACTCCGGTCGCGAACACGCAAGATTTTCTGCCTTTGGGGAGCGTTCGGATCCGGTTTGGCAAAGCTGTGCGTCATGTTCGGAACGTATTTCGGCGTCAAATACGGGTCTTCCGGCAATTCGTCTAATTTTTCAATGATGGTCGCAAACGCAAAATTTGGTTTGACATCTTCGATTTTGATTTTAACTTTGTCGCCGACTTGGGAACCGCTGACAAAAATAACGAAGTCGTCCAAATAGGCAACGCCGTCGCCGGACTCGCCCATGCCGGTAATTTCAACTGCGCACAAATGGTTTTTGCGAATCGGCGCGGTGATGAAACGTTTGGCGATCACGTAAATTTCAGCACTGGTCGAACGGGACGCTTGCGGCGAGTAAGATTTCACGAAAACGAATTCGGCGCTGACGCGGTCGTAAAAGTCTTTGAACAAATCGCCTTGGAAGACTTTAACAACGAAAGTGCCTTTGGGCTTCAGAATTTTCTTAGCGCACTCAAACGCGGCGTCGTTGAGCTCAATCCCGCGGGCGTGGTCCAAAACCCAGTTTCCGGAAAGGTTGGGCGCCGCGTCACACAAAACAACGTCAACGCCGCCTTTGGAAAATTCCAAAATCCTGTCAATTGTTTCTTGGGCGGTGATGTCTCCTTTGATCGTGGTGACGCCTTCGATTTCTCGGATCGGCTGGAGGTCGACACCGAGAATGCGCCCGCCCGACAATTCGCGCGCGACTTGAAGCCAGCCGCCGGGGGCGGCGCCTAAATCGACAATGGTGTCGCCTCTTTTGATGACATTCATCCGTTCGTTGATTTGTTTCAACTTGTAAGAAGCTCGAGAGCGGTAACCGTCTTTTTGAGCTTGATGATAATAATAATCCCTTTGATCTCGTGCCATAAAAATTTCCTTTGATGATTGAATAATTTGATGAATATATTTGAGATAATTTGACGTTTTAGTCTTTTAGACAATAATTTTTGATTTAGATCAATGATTCTGATTGATTTTCGGTTTGAATGGGTTAAATGTATTTATGATTAATGTTATTTATTGAAAAAAATCAAATAATTTCAAAATATTATCAAACATTGTCAAAACATTATCAAAACATTATCAAAAAATCATTCAAATATTGAACAAAAAATGTGACGGAAATGAACAATCCCCATAATAATTTCAAAGATAATCAAAATCAATTGCCGGATTCAGATCAGAATCCGAATGTGCATCCGACCCGCTGGATTTCGGAATCGAAAGGGAAATTGCTTTCCGGAAAAACCATCGTGATCGGCGTCACCGGGAGCATTGCCGCCGTTTCGGTCGTGACGCTGGCCCGGGAATTGATTCGGTACGGCGCCGACGTCTTTGCCGTCACAACGGACGCTGCCTGCCAAATCATTCACCCGAATGCGCTTCATTACGCCACCGGAAATCCGGTGATGACGGAATTGACCGGAAAAGTGGAACACGTCGAGTTTTTCGGCGCGAAAGGCCGAGCCGATCTTTTGTTAATCGCCCCCGCAACCGCCAACACCGTTTCTAAAATTGCCGCCGGCATCGACGATACGCCGGTCACCACTTTTGCAACAACCGCCATCGGTGAAGGCAAAAATGTGATGATTGTCCCCGCAATGCATGAATCCATGTACCGGCACCCGAAAGTGTTGGAAAACTTGAAAACTTTAGAGTCTTGGGGCATCGAAGTCGTTGGCCCGAGAATGGAAGAAGGCATTGCGAAAATCGCCAACAACGATGAAATCGTTTGGCGCGTCAAGCGTGCGCTCGGAGAAAACGGCGAATCCGATTCATCGGCGTTCTTTGCCGGCAAAAATGTGTTTATTACATCCGGCTCAACGGCTGAAAGCATTGACCCGATTCGTATTTTAACAAACCGCGCCTCCGGAAAAACCGGGAACGCACTGGCTCTGTCGGCTTACGAAAAGGGAGCGGAAGTCTTTTTGATTCACCGGAACAAACTCGGATTGGATCTGCCGCACTTGAATGAGATTTATGCCGAAAGCGCCGAAGAAATGACAAGAGCCATTGTTGAAAAGATCAAAGAAAAAAGAACAATCGGACAAAAGAATATTCTGATCAGTGCTGCAGCCATTGCAGATTATACAATTAACCAAACGGATGAAAAAATAAAATCCGGAAAAGACGAGCTGACTCTTTCCCTTCACCCGACCAAAAAACTGATTGAAGAAGCCAAAAAAGCAGACCCGGATCTTTTGGTCGTTGCTTTTAAAGCGGAAACGGCAATGTCTTTTGAGGAACTCATCGACTCGGCCGCTCAAAAAATAAACGATGGTATCGCCGATGTCGTCGTCGCGAACAATGTCAAGGAAAAAGGAATGGGGACCGATGACAACGATGTTTATTTGGTCTTTAAAGATTTGATTGTCAAATGGATTCCGATTTCGGGCTCAAAAGAAATGATTGCCGATGAAATCTTAAATTTTATCGCCGCCCGAGAAGGACAAAAGAATCAAAATGAATCGACCGGCATCAATCAACTTGTTGACAAGAAAACAAAAACAATTGCAAATTTGGTCAATTCGACAACGCTGGACGAAAAGTTGAATGAGAAAAAGAACGAAACGGATGAAGAAGACAAACCGGATGATGAGAAGCAAACCGGGAATCCAAATCAAAGTCAAAATCCAAACCAAAATCAAAACCAAAACCAAAAATCCGGCCGTTATAAGAAACCGGTTCAGATGAAAGGACGTGTTTTTAAAAAATAAAACGATACTGATGATGAATATTATGAATAAAGGAAAAGAGTTCAGTCCAAAAACGGTCTTTTGTCCCGGACACATCACCGGTTTTTTTCAAATTTGCAACCATGACGACCCGCACCAAAAAGGATCCATTGGCTGCGGCATTGCACTTGACAAAGGTCTTTTGACAACAGTCAATGTTTCCGCGAACAAAACGGAAGTCATTTTGAACGGGAAAAAAGAGCCGGGAGAAACAACTTTAGCCGTTGTTTCCGAAATGAAAAAAAGAGCGGAAATGAAATACAACCGTTCTTTTGAATTTTCAATATCCGGCGTCAGTGATTTCCCGCCGGGAAGCGGATTCGGAATCTCGGCTGCCGGCGCCCTTGGAGCAGCCTTCGCCATCAATGAATCCTTAAATTTAGGACTTTCAAGAGACGATTTGGTGGAAATGGCACACGTTGCTGAGGTTAAAGCCGGAAGCGGTCTTGGCGACGTTGCCGGCGAATCTCTGGGCGGTCTTGTTCTTCGGGAAAAGCCGGGCGGGGCTCAATTCGGAAAGTTTTACAAAATACCGGCGCCGGAAAAGAAAGTCTTTTGTTTGGTCATGGGCGAATTGTCAACGAAAGACGTGATTTCAAATCCGGAACATATCAAAGCGATCAATGACGCCGGAAAAAAGGCGATGGAAAACTTCCGGAAAACAAAAACGATTGAATCATTCATGAAAGAATCGTTTAATTTTACAAACCAAATCGGTCTTCTGAGCAGTCATGCCAGAAAAGCCATTGATGCGGTTGATGAAAATATGGGAATGGCAGCTCAAGCCATGCTTGGAAATACGGTTTTTGCCATGACAAAGGATTTCAAAGACAAAACATTGGAAAAAGAAGCAGAAGAACATATTCTGAAAACGTTTCAGAAATATGGGACCGTGTATGAATGTAAAATCGGAAATCATGGACCCACTTTGATCTGACCTCCGTTTACAAAACTATTTTTTATGACTCTGTTTTTTCTTTTGCTTTCATCTGATTCTATTTTCTGAATATCTGTTAATCTGATCAGCTGTCAATCTAATCTACTACTGTTTGCGATATCCGCAAAATCAGACGCCAAAGGCGTCTGATTTGCGTTTCGGTGTGAACAGCCATAGTTTTAACAAAACCAACTGTCCATTTCAAAAAAACGCATCAAATCGGCATCTTATCTTTCGTCGCGCTCGCCGCCGCCCCCAAAAAGAGATGTTTGCCGAATGGGTTCGCATGGGAAACGCAATTAAAAACCGACCCACGGGTATCGCATGACAATTAGTTCAAAAAAGGTAGCTAAAGTAATTTAATAAATAATTTGAGGAAGTTTAAAATAATATAAAGAAAGGCCTTTGGCAGCGATCCAGATTTCCCGAAGGCTCGCACACTTCAGTACAGTAAGGAACGCCGGCGGGCTTATCTTCTGTGTTCGGTATGGGTACAGGAGTTTCCCCGCCGCTATGGCCGCCAAAGACCTTTGCTTTAAGTTGGAGAATGAATGAATACGGATTTTGTGATTTAAATGTTTTGCCATGTATGGATTGAGATTTTTTTTTGTTTGTTTTGGTTATTTTCAGATATCGCCCGAAGAAACAAGTTTGTGATGGAACGGACAATTAGTGAACGCGGACTTAACACCTCGTTGCCTTGATGCTTACATCCCGTTTCTATTGACCTCATCTTTTATGAGTGTCCTTATTGATGTCTCTTTTTGAGTTTGATTTCGAGCTT
>NZ_JAWDKD010000010.1:0-5250 GCF_032714475.1 Methanolapillus africanus
AACAAACAAACAAACAAACAAACAAACAAACAAACAAACAAACAAACAAACAAACAAACAAACAAACAAACAAACAAACAAACAAACAAACAAACATTTTACTGAGCCGCTCCGGCCTTTCATCTAAAATTATCGCTCTTTTATTGGTCTTCGCCGTTCTTTTCGCTCTTTTTCCGGCGCAAGTCCTTCCGGTTGCATCGGCCGGCATCATCCCGACGCCGGGTGTTTCATTTAATTGGCCATCGGACGGAAACGTCACAATTAATCAAGGCGGTGAATATACGCTGCCGGCAGGTTCGCCAAGCGTTTACACGACGATCAATATCACCACAACGAATCCTGTTACAATAAAAAGTGATTCAAATGAGCGCTTAAGGGTATCGATTCTTTGTTCTGCAGCGGTTAATTTAACGCTTGACAATGTGAGCATCAATGCCTATAACTATCCTGCTACAAACGCTCTAAAAATTAAGAGTAACGGCAGCAGTTTAACTCTTTTGGGAAATAATACACTGAAATGTAATTCTACGTCGGGCGGCGCCGGAATTCTGGTCGGTTCTTATGATAGTGGTTATCCTTCTTTGGATATTTATGGTCCCGGAAATTTAACGGCGGTCGGGTATTATGGTGGTGCCGGTATCGGTGGCACAAGTAACTCCTCGTCTTCAAGTGATGTCCAAAGCGGGTTTATTACAATTCATAGCGGTAATATTACAGCCTTGGCTTATGGCGGCGGCGCCGGTATCGGTGGCAGCGGCGTCCTATTTGGAGGAAATGATGCTATAGGCGACATTAAAATCTTAGGCGGCAATGTTAATGCAACAGCCATTGACTACGGCAGTCGTGTCGGCGGTGCCGGTATTGGTGGCGGCGCCGGTGGTTATGGTAACGGTGGAAATTCCGGTAACATTATAATCGGTAACGCGACAGTTGAAGCGTCCGGCGGCGTTGGCAGTGCCGGCATCGGCGGCGGTAGCGGTGGTGCAGGCTATGGCAATTATGGAGTATTCGCAGGTCGCGGTGGAGATTCCGGCAATATCACAATTTTAAACAGTACCGTTAATGCGAGAGGGTATGGGTACGGTGCCGGTATCGGTGGTGGCGGGCAAGGTACAACGGGACTGGACGGCAGTACTTTTTACAGTAGCACGAACAGTTCCGATAATCGTGGCGGCAGCGGCGGAAATATCACGATTCAGGGCGGGAACGTTACGGCAACAAGTTTAATGGCCGGCATTGGTATTGGCGGCGGCGCCGGTATTGGCGGCGGCGGTGCAACTGAGGTCGGCTATGCGGTCGGTAGTGTCGGTCAGCTGGGTGGATACGGCGGATACGGCGGCAATATTACCATTGCCGGCGGTAATGTGACAGCAACCGGCAGCGTTGGCGGCGCCGGTATTGGCGGTGGTCGTGGCGGCAACGGAGGACTTACATATTATAATTCCCCCAGTTCAAGCGGATGGGGTGGTCCCGGCGGCAGCGGCGGTAATATCACCATTTACGGCGGCAATGTGACGGCAGTCGGTGCTCTTCACGGTGCCGGTATTGGCGGCGGCCGTGGTGGTGCAGGCGGTGTTTGGAATGACAATAATAAGGTTAACCAAGGTGGACAAGGTGGTTCCAGTGGTAATATCATAATAGTCAACGGTGTTGTGTCAGCGACAGGCAATGGTCTCGGTGCGGCGATCGGCGGCGGCGGCGGCGGGTATACTAATCTTAGTACAAATGCCACATCTAATATTGTTAATGCTGGAAAAGAAGCGCCTAATGCATTTAACACAGGCAATGATCAAAAGGGCGGCGTTGGAGGAGCAACCACAGGTAGTACACCTGCTTTCTACTACAATTACAGCGTCGTTACTCCTTCTGTTACAAACACCATCAAAATCATGGGCGGTGTTGTTTCCACCAATCTGAATAACGTTCCGGGTAACGGCAGCACGGTCGGCATTCAAGTCGGAAACGGCGGCAATTGGACGACGGATTGGGCGACAACAGGAAAGCCGGCTGATTTTGATCTTCAGAATATTACTTATCACGCCAATGATGGTACAAATAAGAATATGACTGTGGTTTACACCATCCGCTACAATTACACCATCAATGACTATCAATCGGATGGGTATGTTTTGAATGAAACCCGTTTGCATGCGTTTGACAGCAGCTTCCTCCCAACCTTGATCGGCTATTCTTATTCTTGGTATACGCAAGAAGGCGTCAAGTATGAACAGGACGTCTGGATGACCAACACGTCTGTGACGGATCTGTATGCGAATCTGATTATTTTTAACGGTCCGGCGGACCAGAGTGTCTTTGAAGGCAGCCCGGCCACTTTCTCGGTAACAGCATCAACTGTCGATAATGTGGGGACAACACCGTATTCTTACCAATGGCAGCAGTCAACGGACGGCACGACGTTTACGGACATTTCCGGCGCGACGTCGTCAAGCTATACAATTAACCCGACGGCTTTGAGCATGAACGGTTTGAAATACAAAGTGACGGCAAAGGATGCAAGCGGCGTCTACAGCGGTGTTTCAAATGCGGCCACATTGACGGTGACGGCGAATCCGACGCCGGTTTCAATCATCACCCAGCCGTTTAGTCAAACGATGGCAGAGGGGGAAACAGCAACATTTACGGTTGTTGCGGCAAACGCTTCTTCTTACCAATGGCAGAAATATAATACAAGTTCATCGGCTTGGGACAACGTTGGCACAGGTTCTTCCTTTTCGATTTCTAATGCTCAAACGAGTCATTCCGGTACTTATCAAGTTGTTGTTACCGGAATCAGCGGCGATACAGTCACGTCGAATTCGGTTGTTTTGACCATTGTCAGCTTGGCAAATGCCGTTTCCATTACAACTCATCCGGCCAACAAAATTGTTTCTGAAGGTCAAACCGCGACATTCAATGTTGTTGCAACGAACGTCGGTGCGTATCAGTGGCAAAAGTCTACAGATGGCGGCTCAACATTCAACAACATTTCCGGCGCCACTTTGAGCAGCTATACAACAAATGCCGCTGTCCCGGCGGATAACCAAACTCAATATAGAGTTGTTGTCACCGGACAATCTTTAGATGTGAAGACATCAAATGCGGCCACATTGACCGTTGTGGATGAAGTTGATGCCGTTTCAATCACAACTCAACCGACCGATCAAATTGTTGGCGTTGGTCAAACGGCGACATTTAACGTTGCTGCTGCCAATGCCGTTTCCTACCAATGGCAAAAATCAATAAACGGCGAATTGACGTTTATCGATATTCCCGGTGCGACTTCGACCAGTTATACCACTCCGGCAACTGACCTGACCGATAACCAAACCAAGTTTAAAGTTGTGGTTACCGGGACACATGGTGATGTTGTCGAATCGAATGCCGTTCTTTTGACTGTCTTGAGCGCAACGGATGCGATTTCAATCACAACCCAGCCTGTTGACAAGAACATTTCAATCGGTCAAAACGCAACGTTCAGTGTGACTGCAACGAATGCAAACGGCTATCAATGGCAGGAATCTGCAGACAACGTAACGTTCACGGACATCTCCGGCGCCACATCTGCCGGTTACACAACCGCTGATGCTACCGCTGCCGGCATGACTTATTACAGAGTTGTCATTGCCGGAACCAACGGCGACGAGTTGACCTCCAACTCTGCCAAGTTGACTGTCTTGAGCGCAACGGATGCGATTTCAATCACAACCCAACCGGCTGACAAGAACATTTCAATCGGTCAAAACGCAACTTTCAGTGTGACTGCAACGAATGCAAACGGTTACCAATGGCAGGAATCCGCAGATAATACAACGTTCACGGACATCTCCGGCGCCACATCGGCCGGTTACACAACCGCCGATGCTACCGTTGCTGGTATGACTTATTACAGAGTCGTGATTGCCGGAACCAATGGGGACGAGTTGACCTCTAACTCTGCCAAGTTGACTGTTCTCAGTGCAACGGATGCGATCTCAATCACAACCCAACCGGCTGACAAGAACATTTCAATCGGTCAAAACACAACGTTCAGTGTGACTGCAACGAATGCAAACGGTTACCAATGGCAGGAATCCGCAGACAACATAACGTTCACGGACATCTCCGGTGCCACCTCCGCCGGTTACACAACCGCTGACGCTACCGCTGCCGGTATGACTTATTACAGAGTCGTGATTGCCGGAACCAACGGGGACGAGTTGACCTCCAACTCTGCCAAGTTGACTGTTCTCAGTGCAACGGATGCGATCTCAATCACAACCCAACCGGCTGACAAGAATATTTCAATCGGTCAAAACGCAACTTTCAGCGTTGTTGCAGACAATGCAAACGGCTATCAATGGCAGGAATCTGCAGATAATACAACGTTCACTGACATCTCTGGTGCCACATCTGCCGGTTACACAACCGCCGATGCTACCTTTGCCGGTATGACTTATTACAGAGTCGTGATTGCCGGTGTTAACGGTGATGAGCTGACTTCCAACTCTGCCAAGTTGACTGTCTTGAGTGCAACGGATGCGATTTCCATCACAACTCAACCGGCTGATAAGAACATTTCAATCGGTCAAAATGCAACGTTCAGTGTGACTGCAACAAATGCAAACGGTTACCAATGGCAAGAATCCGCAGACAATACAACGTTCACGGACATCTCCGGCGCCACGTCGGCCGGTTACACAACCGCTGACGCCACTGCTGCCGGCATGACTTATTACAGAGTCGTGATTGTCGGAACCAACGGCGACGAGTTGACTTCCAACTCTGCCAAGTTGACTGTTCTCAGTGCAACGGATGCGATCTCAATCACAACCCAACCGGCTGACAAGAACATTTCAATCGGTCAAAACGCAACGTTCAGTGTGACTGCAACGAATGCAAACGGTTACCAGTGGCAGGAATCCGCGGACAACACAACGTTCACGGACATCTCCGGTGCAACCGCAAGCAGTTACACAACTGCTGACGCCACCGCTGCCGGCATGACTTATTACAGAGTTGTGATTGCCGGAACCAACGGGGACGAGTTGACTTCCAACTCTGCCAAGTTGACGGTCTTGAGCGCAACGGATGCGATCTCCATCACAACCCAGCCTGTTGACAAGAACATTTCAATCGGTCAAAACGCAACGTTCAGTGTGACTGCAACGAACGCAAACGGTTACCAATGGCAGGAATCCGCGGACAACGTAACGTTCACGGACATCTCCGGTGCCACATCCGCCGGTTACACAACCGCCGATGCTACCGCTG
>NZ_JAWDKD010000011.1:0-76593 GCF_032714475.1 Methanolapillus africanus
AACTGTCACTGTTGCCGGGTCAGATGTTGCCGTTCCTATGGTTCCGTCCAATGTCACAGTCATGATGACATAGTAAGTTTCTGTTCCGATTGCGGATGTGTCCGGTGTGTATGTTTCTTCCGTTGCACTGCTGATTTCCTGATCGTTTTCATCGTACCACTGGTAAGAAACAACCGCATCTTGTGGAACGCCTGCCGGTGCCGCCGTCAACGTTGCTGTTTGCCCGATGTAAACTGTTTGCATATCCGGCGCCACAGTGACCGAAATCTCATCACTCAAATCTCTGAAAACCTTCAATTCGATATCTTGCGAGATGATTTTTTCAGTGTTTTCCATCGTTCCGACGATGCGGTAGAATCCGGCCGACTGGATGTCCGCGGCAATCGTCAAAACATCGAATCCGTTTTCGATTGTACGGGGCGATTTTTCGGTAACGTCTTGGTATACGTCACCTGTTTTTTTCTGCAAAACATATGACGCGGCAAAATCGTTCAAACGTTCATCCACATAAAAAACAGCCTCGTTTTCGATTGTTTCAATAACGTAGATCGGATTTTCCTTAAGCGTCGGCGTCTTCAAAACAGTTAATTTAGCCGGTTCCGATTCGGCCCGATTGTTGAGTTCTGCCGGACCGGCGCTGACAACGACTTTATACCAGTATCCATCGTCGTTGGAATGATTGGCGTCAAAAATATATGCCGCACGTGTTGCATTTTCACCGTCAATCGGAGAATAAGTGACGTCAGTTCCATCCAAACTTGCTGCGTCGGATTTGTACCATTGATATTCCATGTCTTCAGATTCAACAGGTTCGACAAAAAGTGTTGCCGGGCCTTCAAAAACAACGACGTCAGACGGCGACACATCTATTTCAACTTGGTTGTAAATATAGTCAATTCCGCCGGGATAGGAGGAACCTGTAGTATCGCCTTTGTGATCCTCAAGGACGATTTGATAATTTCCAATGTCTTCTTTGGTAATGTTTTTTATTGTGACTGAAATCGTTTTGTTCGTTTTATCATGTTCTATTGTGACGCGGTCTTTAAATTCATTAGAAACAACAATATTTCCTTTTGAATCAATAGAAATTATGTCTACGATTTCTCCTGTATCCTTTTGAAAAATAAACTTCAGATTTCCATTGTTATGATCTTCATCCGAAATCTGATAGGTCAATGTGATTTCTCCGCCCACCACGCCGGCATTCTCAGCCCCGGCCGCATTTGAAACCATCACAAAGCAAGCCGTTAAAAATAATAATAATACGATTAAAATTGATTTTTTATCCATCAGTACAACCCCTTACATAATACATTGAAATGTTTGACATCCCACCTATTCTATGCAATAAAATAATATAATAAATCCAATCAGCCGTCGTCGATTCGGCTGAAATTTAATACTCCTATTTTATAACAAATGTCCAATAATGGACGATTTGTAAACAAAATTAATATTCTATAATGCAACTACATTTTATTTAAACATAATGATTAATAGTTAACAATATCGTTTTTTTGAACTCTTTGTTAAAGAATATTTGATAAATCTCTAAAAAAAAGAGCACACACAATATTATATTAATTATGATGTTTATCTGGCAATTATGACAATTTTATTTGTATTCTCATATTTTATCTCAAACATCAAAATTCATTGAAAAAATCACCTTTTCAGCCGGCGTTGACGCCGGCTTTTTTCCGTTCTTTCGTTCCTTTTTGCTTTTGTTATTCTGCTATATGAATTTCCAAAACTTTCAAAACCAACACATTCAAATGACCGCACACAACCGGTCGTTTTATTCACTAAAATCTGTTATTCAAATTTTATTTTTTTATTTTAATATTTATTTTTTGATAGTTTTGTTTCATCCCCCTAACAATAATTATCTTATTTATATCCTCTTAATTTTATCTCCACTGATTGCGATTTTATATTAATATTTTCTCAATTTTAGTTGCTCATGCCATATATCTAATATTTATTTGCCCGGTCTTTTAAAAACCAAAAAAAAAGCCGGTGAAAGAAAATTCTTTCACCGGCAAGGGGTTTTGTTGAAATCGTATGATTTTTATTTATTTTGTTTTGTTTTTATTCTGTTTTTATTTTATTTTATTTTTTGTTTTATTTTTTGTTTTTATTTTACTTTTGATCTTCTTCCTGCCTTCTTCTCCAAACAATGAACAATCCGATGGCAATCAGTATCAAAATGGCAATCCAAAGCCACCAAGACGTTTTTTCATTTTGAGATCCCGTGTTGTCCGGATCATCGCCGGACGGCCACGGTGTTTCAGATTGCCCGCCGCTCGAATTGTTTTGTCCCGAGCTGTTATTGGAGCTGTTATTGGAGCTGTTGTTGGAATTGTTTCCGGAATTTGAACCGTTGCCGTCAATGATGGTCGCGTTGCCGGTTCCGCCGCCCGAGCCGCCGCCGTTTGTACGGACGGTCAACGTGGCGGCGTTTGATTCTATTTCGCTGCTGCCGTTGGTGACGTTGACGAAGAACTCATGTCCGTTCCGGTCGGTTTGAACATTTTGGATTTCCAGGGTTGAAAGGGTGTTTAACGGTACGTAATCGGCGCCGTTTTCAAACCATTCAAACGTCCAACCTGCGATATCGGCCGGCAGATTTTTGATGGAGAACGTGACGGTGTTTCCAACCGTTACCGTGGACGACGGCGACGCAATCAATTCAAGAACGGTCAATCGGATGTCATTCGAGTAAATTGTGTCTGACGTTTCTCCCGATGCCAATTCCGTGGTGACGGCCGCATAGTAATTTCCGGCGTCGGCAGTCTCAACTCCGGCAATGGCCAGCGTCGTGTTTTCGTTGGTCGTTGTTATTGTATATCTTCCGCCATTGCTGATTTCATTTCCATCCGACCTATACCATTGAACGGTTGGCGCGACGCCGGACAAAGCATCTTGCGTGATGTCTGCCGTAAATGTGGCGCTGTCGTTGACGAAAGCGTAGACAGTTGTTTGATCAAGCGCGATGGTCGGCTGGTCGTAAACAGTTAAGGTGACGTTGTTGGATTGAACGGTCGTTCCGCCGGCATACGTCACAGAGGCATTAACGCTGTAGTTGTATGTTCCTCTCGTTGCCGTACTTGGCGTATATGTTTTTCCCGTTGCGCCGCCAATGGCTGTTCTTGTTCCGGATTCGTTGTACCATTGATACGTTACGTTTTTCCCTTCTTGAGCCGTTGCCGTTGCCGTGATGGTCGCCGTATCGCCGGTAAACACTTTCGCGCCGGCCGGCGCAATGGCAGCCGAAACAGTCGGTTTTTCGTCAACAACCATGGTAATGGTGTTGGATTGAACAGTCGTTGTGCCGGCATACGTCACGGTCATATTCACGTAATATTTGTATACGCCCGGTGTTTCCGGAATCGGTTGGAACGTTTGTCCTTTCTGGCCGTCAATGGCGACGCCCGTTCCCAATGTTGCATTGTACCATTGATATGAGACATCCTGTCCGTCTGCGTTCGGCGTTGCCGTGAGCGTTGCGGTTGAACCGGTAAACATTTCTGCACCCGCCGGGGCAATTGAAATTGAAACCGTTGGCCTGTTGTAAACGGTTAAGACCACGTTATCGGCTTTGATGGTTTTCGTCAGTCCGCCCGGATATGTGACCGTCATATCGGCATAGATCGTGTGCGACCCCAGCGTTTTCGCAATCGTTGTGAGCGTATCGACGGAATCAAACGTTCCTCTTTTGGCGCCGTCCGCATACCATTGATATTTAACCGCCGCAGCATCCGTTATGTTCTTTGGAGTTGCTTTTACAGTTATCGTATCGTTGACAAATGCTTTGTTGGGTGTAACGTCGACCGTCACAGAAGGTTCATCATAAACGGTTAAGGTCACCGGCTTTGATGTTGTGCTTCTCGGTGTTTCGTCCGCATATGTGACGAACAATTTTACATAATAGGTGTCTGTTCCGTTCGCGGTTGCAATGGGTGATGTGTATGTTTGTCCCGTTTGGCCCGTCAATTCTTCTCCGGAGTCCGGTGTTCCGCGGTACCATTGGTATGTTACAGGGACATCTTCTGAAATGTGCGGCGTTGCCGTGATGGTCGCCGTATCGCCGACGAATATTTCCGTTTTGTCAATCTCAATTGAAACGGCCGGGTCTTCGTAGACGGTTTGTGTGACTGTATTTGAATATACATCCATAATCTGCCCGTTTGCATACTCAACAGTCATTTTCACATAATAGTCGTATTCTCCGATACTGTTTACTCCCGTTGTATACGTTGATCCCGTTTGACCTTGAATCTCTGTTCCTGATTCCGGTGTTCCGCTGTACCATTTGTATGTCGGCGTCACATCCGCCGGTATACCCGACGGCGTTGCCGTTAACGTCGATACGTTGCCAAGCAGCACGCCCTTCGGATTAATGTCGACGGAGACGGACGGCGTATCATAAACGGTCAACGTTATGGTATCGGATTGAATGACGTCGTCGCCGATTGTTATATTGACGTAGAATTTACTTCCGTTCCGGTCCGGCTGAATGTTTTGGATGGTCAGGCTGCTTTCGTCGGTTTGCGGGACATAATCCTCGCCGTTTTCATACCATTCAAATATCCATCCGGTCGTGTCCGCCGGCAAATTGTCGATGGTGAAAGTCACATCTGTGCCCGGCATTACGGTTGTCGATGGTGATACATTCAACTCAAGGACGGTCACATCAATCGTTTCTGTGATTTCACCCGGGATCAGTTTATTGGACATGTAGAACGTATAGTAGTCATTCTGGGTTGCTGTAAAGTTCTTGGCACTGTCATCTGTCACTGTGCTGCTGACAATCGTGGCTCCTGCACTGTTTCTCCACCCGAATAAGATATTTTTGATGGTATAGTCGGGTGGTGCTTGTCCGGAGTGTAAAGTCGCGCCAAGCATCATCGCCGTTCCTTTAAATACGGTTGTCGATGGTGTAATTTCCGGGTCGAAGATGTATAAGTAGGACTGAACGGTAACATTATTTCCATATCCATACTCTGCAGGTGTACTGATCAACACGTCATAAACACCGGCGTCCTCAGCGGTTAACGGGTGTCCGGCATTACAGATCGTCAAAGTTTTCGTGGTTTCTCCGGCAATTAGTCTTCCGTTCAGCGTCCATTTGTACGTCAAATCGCTTTCGGTATAGCCGGCGCCGGTTGGAATCGTGGCGGCGGCGGTGAGTATCACCGGGTCTGTTTGATTGACAAAACCGATGGCGTCATCAATAGATGCGGTAAACGGTTCGTAAGCGGTGATTGAAATGGGCGCGGACGTGGCGTTAATGCTCTGGTCCGGCATGCCGTTTACAATTCTGACCACGGTCGCCCGGTAACTGCCGCTTTGAAGGATTTTTGTTTCCCACGGATTATCGGTAGTTTGCGATGTTGTTCCGTCGCTCCATTTGATTTGGTAGTTGGATGACGAAATCGGGGCGTTTTGAGCGTTTCTGAGGGTAAAGACAACGTTTCCGCCCTTGACAATTTTGTCATAGTCAACGGTCGGCTGCGGCAAAACATACAAATTAATGTTTGCGGTTTCAACAACTTCGCCTTCTAATGATATTTCTATGGTGTACATGCCGTTGTCCGTCAATTGAACATTATTCAGGCTTAAGGTACTGGATCTTTCGGACAGCGTTCTGCCGTTAAATATCCATTTGTAAGTTATGTTTCCGTGAACGGATTGATTGATGTTAAAGGCGAACCGGGTGCTTTCCCCGACGAAAACCACGTCGTCTTTCGGAATCGGCACGACGATCATTTCCTTTTCCCGAATTCCCAAATAAACGTCGGCTGATGCAATTTCTTTGCCATCTGTTGTTCCGGCCGCCCGGTAAAATCCGGCTGAACTGACCGTCACCGGAATCACAATGGTGTCGTTCTCACTGCCGGTTCCGGGCGTTCGGGACGTTTCCGTTACCGTTTCATAACCGGTGCCGTTCCATTTCTGTAAAACATATCTCGAATCGTAATCTTTTAACCGGCCGTCTACATAGAATGTCGCGCTGCTGTCCAAGCCGGCCGTCACGTTGACAGGGGTTTCTTTCAAAGCCGGGGTATTCAAAACCGTCAGCTTCGCCGTTGAGTTTTTGGTGTTGTTAAGGGCTTCGGGTCCGGCTTTGACGACGACTCTATAATAATGTTGGTCTTCGCCCGGTCCGGCTTCAAACGTGTATGATTTTTCCGTCGCGTCGATGATTGGCGAATATGTGCCGTCCGGATCTGTTGAGTCAGACCGGTACCACTGGTATTTCATATCGTCGATTTCTTCGGTTTCAATGGAGAAAGTGACGTCGATGTCTTCAAAAACGACAGTATCCGCCACACTTGCTGTAATATTGACGGCGTTGTAAATTTGGTCGACATATCCGGCCAAGGATTCTCCGTTGACTTTTTCACCCTTCATATAAATGACGCGGTATTCGCCAATATCGCTTTTTTGAACATCTTTCAACGTCAGCGTAATCATTTGGTAGCCTCTGCCGTTGATGTCAACTGATTCGTTTTTCCGGTCGTATCGACTCCCGTCCAAATCCTCAAATTGCTGTGTGGCCGGATTTTTAAACTGTAAAATAAATCCAAGGTTTCCGTTGTTGTATACTTGCTGCGTCACATAAAAGACGAATGTAATATCTCCGCCGACAACGCCCGGCGACACTTTAAAGTCCGTGATGTCCAGTGGTTTGTCGGCGAGCGCCGTTCCCGGCAGCATTGCCAATAAAATCGCCATTGTCAAAATTAAAGTTAATATTTTCCGAAACGGTATGTTTTGAATCATTTCTAACCCTGGTTAATCCCATCATTTTTTTATTTTTAAAAAATTAAATTTATATTTTTAACACTATTTTAATGTTCGATGTGCATATCCACTATTCTTTTTTGGAAATTTTATGTTATTTTGAACGTTATCGGTTGGAGTCAAGACCTTCCAAAATTTTATTTATATATTTTAAAAAAGTTACTTAAATATTCATATAGTATATATCTAATATTAATATGTATCTAAATATAATACGCATTTTTTTAAAATTTTTAAATAATATTCTTTGAATTTTTATAAACACAAATCTGTGCCGCTTTTCGGACCTTTCGTTCGTTCCCATTTTTTCCGCAGGCCCGGTTCATTTTTAAAAATAAAAAAAGCCGGTGATGGGAACCTATCACCGGCAACGTTTTTGTTTTTGTTTTTATTGGTTTTTGTTTTTATTGGTTTTTGTTTTTATTGGTTTTTGTTTTTATTGGTTTTTGTTTTTATTGGTTTTTGTTTTTATTGGTTTTTTGGTTTATTTTCGTTTTTTGTTTAATGACCTTATTTTTGTTCAGGTTTTATTTCTTTTTCAAAAAGAAATACCCGATGGCAACAACCGCAATCAACAACAGGGGCACGGCAATCCAGACCCACGGAACAGATTTCTTGTCCGAGGAACCGGTTGTGTTGCCGGCGTTGCTTGTGTTGCTTGTGTTGGCGCTGCCGTTTTCAAAACCGGCGCCGGATTGTTCTGTCGGCGTTGTTACGTTTTGTTCAACGGGTGAAACAGTTGCCGGCGTTCTTGCCGGGGAAGTGTTGTCAATGATTTTGGCTTGGCCGGTTCCGCCGCCGCCGCTGCCGCTGCTTGAACCGCCGCTGCCGCTGCTTGAACCGCCGCTGCTCTTTTCGGTGACATCCAAAACGACTGTGTTGGACTCAAGGGTCTTGCCGCCAACAGTCACTTTGACGTAATATTCATCACCGTCCTGATCCTTTTTGACGTCTGAAACGATCAATGTCGATTGATCTCTGTTCTCTTCGATTTCGACGCCGTTTTTATACCAGTCGAATTCCCAGCCGGCCAGGTCACCCGGCAAATTTTCGATTGAGAACGTCACGCTTTCTCCAACCTTGACGGTGGGCGAAGACATGATCAGTTCAAAAACAGTCAATCCCATTTCATTTGACTTGACGGTACAAGAATCGCCCGTGATCAACGTTGTTTCGGCGACGGCATAGTAATTTCCGCCGTTGCTCGTCCCGATTTTAGAGAGAGTCAATGTCGAACCGGTGGAGGTCGTTGCAATTGCATATTGTCCGCCATTGGTCATTTCCTTGCCGTCCGGTCCGTACCACCGAACCGTTGTTGCAGCGTCGCCCGGCAATTCCGATCCTGAGACCGTTGCCGTGAAGACGGCGCCTTTACCGGCAAAGACGGTTTCGTTGTCCAGTTCCAAAGAAACGCCCGGTTTGGCGTAGACGGTTAACCATAGGTCATTCGATCGGGCTGTGACGGTTTTTGGACCCGTTCCAACGGTGACGTTGACATGGTATTCTCCGGCTTGGGATGTTCCGACTTGTTCGATTTCATATTGGACTGTATTGCATTGGGATTCAGATTCGTTTTTCATCCATTCGTAAGTCAATCCGTCCATTTCTTCGACATAAAAGTTCACGCTGTTTCCGGCAAAGGTGGCGGCCGGCATAACGACCGGCTGCGCGAGAACGGTCAAAGAAATCGACATTGTGTCTGTATATTCATTGAATTCATTATCGTATCCGGTCACTTTGACTTCATAGTTTCCGCTTTTTGCTTTGTCGAGACTTGTCAATACAAATGAGTCACCAGGTATTGATTTTTGGCCTTTAAAGGTCCATTCGATATTATGGGATGTAATTTCAACCGGCAGATCAAGTTCAACAGTCAAAGTGGCACCCTTTCCGGCAAAGGCAACATATTGGTCAATCGTGGCGTCTTTGTCAATTAATTCTTTTGAAAAAACGTTCAAGAAAATCGGTTCGGATGTTAATTTTTTGCCGTCGGTGGTTGTGATGGTCAATGTGTAATATCCTGTATCGTCGACAGTCAATTCGCCGCTCACAATTGTGTAACTTTTAGGTCCGTTTGAAAGAGCATCGGATACGCCGACTTTCTTCCAAACGTAATTCTCTGCGGTGACTTCCGTGTCAAAAACCACGTTTTCCGAGTTTTCGCCGAGACTGTTCGGCGTGACGGTCGGCGTCGGTAAAACGGTTAATTTGGCCGGTGTCGATTCGACGTAGTTGTTCAACGAACTCGGACCTTTTCCGGTGACTTTAACTTTATAATAGTGACCGTCTGCCGCGGCTTTATCTAATGTGTAGGTTGAACCGGTCGCGCCGCTGATCGGCTGATAATCGCCGCTGGGGCTGGTTCCGGTGGATTTGTACCATTGATATGTCGCACCCTCGTTTTTCGCAGCAACGGTGAATGAAGCGGATGTGTTGGCAAACGCAACGGCGTCTTCCGGCTGAGTTTCAATTTCCGCCTTTTTGTAAACGTGCAGCGTTGCGATTTGGGATGTATACTTCCATTCTTTTCCGACACTGACGTTAAACTTCATGCCGTCTAATTTGGAATCTGCTTCATCGATCGTCAGCGTTGTGGTGGCCCATGGCAGAAGATACCTGTAACGTGTATCGCTGACGGTGATATTTGCGCCGATGGTTTTCCATTCATATTTGTCGTTCGGGTACAAGGTATATGAACGTGAGTCAGCCGTATCGTTTTTGTATTTCCATTCAAAGCCGCTGCCGGCGACCCAGTAATCATTCCATATAGATATGTAGGTGTCCGGTCCGCCTTCGAATACCATCGAGACGGATTCTCCTTCAACGACGTGGTAGTCCGCGTACAGGTCGGTGTAAATATGTGCAGCCATTGCCGTATTTGGGACCATCGCGATGGCCAGCAAGGCGATTAAAAGCAAAAAAGCATATTTTAATTTCTGTTTTGACATTTGTAAATTCTCCAATTCTTATTGAATCATATTTTTTGTTAACTCACACCTTTTCAATGCGATTTTATGATCTGCGGGACCTTGACACAAATTCGTTTTTCGGAAGCGATCGGCGCTTCCGGTTTTTCATTTCCGGTCCAATTCTATTTTTCAGCAAAACTGTAAATTCGACATCGGTTCGTTTATCTGATTTTTTATATTTCATTTTTTAAAATTTATATTAAAAAATCGATGAAATTTCGATGAGGGGGTGTTCAATTCCATATTTTTTATTTCATTTTTTCAAATTTATATAAAAAATTCGATGAAATTTAGACAGTTTTGCTCAATGCCTAAAACAAAACATATTCTATTTAAATTCTCATGATTATATTTTAACAGTTATTTTTTGTCGAGAATATCTTCTCAATTCCGGTCTCAAAACCAAAAAAAAAGCCGGTGAAAGATTTTCTTTCACCGGCAACAGCACCTGTTTATTTGTCTGATTTGTTTTTCAATTTTATTATTTTGTATCTCTTGTTTGTTTTGTATTTTTATTCGTTTTTTATTTTTGAATTCTTTTTTATTTATTTAGGTCTTAATCGGATCGACTTTTCTTTTTCCACACAACGTATCCGGCCGCCGCAACAATCATCAGCAGCAAAAGGATCAAAAGCCAAAGCCACGGAACGGTTGTTTTTTCCGCCGGTTTTTCAGTTTTGCTTTCAAAACCCGGTCCGCCTCCCTCCGGCGGCGTTGTTATTTTTTCGCCGCTGCCTGAGTTCGTTGAATTGTCTTCGGCCTTGTCAATCACTTCGGCTCCGCCGAATCCGCCGGAAGGGCCAACCGGATTGACGGTCAAGATGATTTTGTTGGACTCAAGCGTGTCGCCGCCGATTGCCACTTCCGCATGGAATTCGCTGCCGTTTCGGGTCGTTTGGATGTTTTGAATTTCCAAGGTCGGGCCTTCATTGGCAGGCTCATACATGTTTCCGTTTTCAAACCACGCAAATTCCCACGTATCGATCTCCGCCGGCAAACCGCTGATGGAGAACGTCACGGTGTTTCCGGCGGTGACGGCGGCTGACGGGGAAACGGTGAGTTCGAGACCGTTCAGCGTTGCCGGTCCGACGGTTTGAACGTTGACAGGTCCCGTTGCTTTGGTTGTCGTCGCAACGACGTAAAGCTTCATCTCGCTTGCAATGGCTGTCGCTTCATATTCATCACCCTCTCCGACTTTTATTCCGCCGGTTTCCGGGTTTCCGTTATACCATTCAAATGTCGTTTCGGCGTCATCCGATCCAACTTCAAAGATTGCCGTTTTTCCGACAAATTCGTAGGCTTGCGTCGGTGTGATTTCAATTTCCGGGACAGTGTATCCGGTCAATGTTGCCGGTCCGACTGTCTTTATATTTGTGATTGTTCCGCCATCGACTGTTTTAACCGTGGTGGCAACAACATAAAGTTCCAAATTTCCGGAAATTGCGGTTGCTTCATATTCATTACCGTCTTCGACTTTTGTTCCGCCGTTTTCCGGGTCTCCGTTATACCATTCAAATGTTGTTTCGGTGTAATTCGATTCAACTTCAAACGTCACCGTTTCTCCGTCAAATTCATAAGCTTGCGTCGGTGTGATTTCAATTTCCGGAACACCATGACCGGTCAACGTTGCGGGTCCGACCGTTTTTATATTTGTGATTGTTCCGCCATCGACTGTTTTAACCGTAGTGGCAACAACATAAAGTTCCAAATTTCCGGAAATTGCGGTCGCTTCATATTCAGAACCATCTTCAACTTTTGTTCCGCCGTTTTCCGGGTCTCCGTTATACCATTCAAATGTTGTTTCGGTATAATCCGATTCAACTTCGAACGTCACCGTTTCTCCGTCAAATTCATAGGCTTGCATCGGTGTAATTTCAATTTCCGGAATCGCGTATCCGGTCAATGTTGCCGGTCCGACTGTTTTTGTATTTGTGATTGTTCCGCCATCGACTGTTTTAACCGTGGTGGCAACAACATAAAGTTCCAAATCTCCGGAAATTGCGGTTGCTTCATATTCATTACCGTCTTCAACTTTTGTTCCGCCGTTTTCCGGGTCTCCGTTATACCATTCAAATGCTGTTTCGGTATAATCCGATTCAACTTCAAACGTCACCGTTTCTCCGTCAAATTTGTATGCTTCCGTTGGCGTTATTTCAATTTCCGGGACCGTGTATCCTGTCAATGTTGCGGGTCCGACTGTCTTTATATTTGTGATTGTTCCGCCATCGACTGTTTTGACCGTGGTGGCAACAACGTAAAGTTCCAAATTTCCGGAAATTGCCGTTGCTTCATATTCATTACCGTCTTCGACTTTTGTTCCGCCGTTTTCCGGATCTCCGTTATACCATTCAAATGTTGTTTCGGTGTAATTCGATTCAACTTCAAACGTCACCGTTTCTCCGTCAAATTCATAAGCTTGCGTCGGTGTGATTTCAATTTCCGGAACACCATAGCCGGTCAGCGTCACAACATTTGACATCACCGTTATTTCAGCATCCTCATACTCATTTTTAACGGCAACAAAATAGTACGACTCTCCTACATCGGGAATTTCAATGCTGCACGTTGAAGACTCTTCGCCGGCGATCGGAATCGGGTTCTCTTCATCCGATTCGTTCACTTGGTACCATTGGTACGTGACGGTGACGGCGCCGTCCTGCAATCGGCTGTCCTGTTCGACATCAACCGTCAGTTCAACCGTTTCGCCGACAAAATCTTGCGCGGCAGCCGGCGTTACTGTTGCAATCGGTTTTTCCAACACTTTTAAAACCACCGGGTTGGATTCGGTAGTCGTCTGATCCTCATCATTTTCCAAGATGGTTGTCATGTTCGCATAGTACGAACGCGTTCCGGCCGTGGTCGGTGTTATTTTGTTCAAATCCGTTCCAACGAAGATGTCATCCGGGTCAGCGATTTGATATAAATCAAATGAAGTCGCCGCGCCGGCCGGCACGTTTCCGGGCGTCACGGTCACCGTCACTTCTTGTCCGACGAAAGCGTGAGCGTTGCCGAGTACCAAAGTTGCAGTTGGAACTTGGTGAACGGTTAGTGTGAGGAGATCTGAAGTTGCCGTAACGGTTTTATCTCCCGTTCCGACGGTCACGGTGACGGAATAGTCATCTTCGTGGTCGGTTTCGTTCACGCTTGTGATGGTATATTGCGCTGTATTGCTGACGGTTCCGGTTGAATTGTTCCAAGTATAGGTCAGCCCGTCGAGTTCTCCTACGTCGAATATGGCGAAATTTCCTTCAAAAACATTTGCCGGGGTAACGGTCGGTTGGTCAAGAACGATTAATTCGATGGAAATCGTATCGGAATGTTCAGCGTCGCCGTCTGTCCCAGTCACTTTAAATTCATAGCTTCCGGCCATCTCTTTCGTAATCCCTGTCAATTGCAGCGGGTTGTTTGCGCCGCGGGATTCGCCGCCAAAGAACCATTCGATTTCATAGTTGTCGATTTCGGGTGGAATTTCATTTAAGATGACTTCCATGTCAACCGAACCACCGTCAAAGACGACGTATTGCGTGGTTGTGTTTTCTTCATCGATGAAATCAATTGAAAAAACGTTCAAGTGAATTTGGGGAGAAGTAATTTCCTTGCCATTGATGGTGACGGTTAATGTGTAATATCCGGTATAATCCGTTGTCAAGTCGGCAGCCTGAATCGTAACATTTTTTGTCGTTCCAAGAATGTTTCCGCTAACTTTTTTCCATTCATAGCCGTCAGCGGTGACGTCTGTGCTAAAAGTCACATCATCTGAATTGGCGCCGAGACTGGCCGGCGCGACGGCCGGCGTCGGAAGAACCGTTAATTGAACCGGTGTTGATTCAACCCAATTGTTGAGGAAAGCAGGTCCTTGGCCGGTGATTTTCACTTTATAATAATACCCGTTATCCGCCGTTGCGGTTGTTAATGTATATGTGGCGGACGTTGCATCCGGAATCAGCGTATAAGGTCCGGATGCTGTATCCGATTTGTACCATTGGTAAGCCATCCCTTCCGTTGTTTTCGGAACGACGGTAAAAGAAGCCGGCATTCCGGCAAAGGCGATGGTGTTTTCCGGCTGGGTTAAAATTTCCGCTCTTTTGTAAACGTGGAGTGTTGCCACGTTTGAAGGTAAGTTGGATGTTCCGACGGTGACTTGGAATTTCATACCGTTCAGGTTTTTGGAATCACTGTTGGTGGTATTGATGGTCATCGTTGTTGTGGCCGCCGTGGGTGCCCAACTGCCCGGTCCGACTGTTATTGTTGCGCCAAGATCATTCACCGTTGTTGACTCATCCGGATACAATTTATCCAATGTTGTTGTTATGCTCGGATTTCCGTATTTCCAGGCAAAACCTGTTCCGGTTATCCAAAACACATCCGGACCGCCTCGAACTTCCAGGGAAATATCGTCTCCCTCAATCACATGGTAATCCGAACTCAAATTGGTATAAATGGACGCCGCCATCGCCGCATTCGGTACCAAAGCTAAAAAAGCGATCAATGAAATTAAAAGTAAAAAAGTAAATCGTAAATTCTGTTTTGCCATTTGTAAACTCTCCCCTCATTCGATCATGTTTTCTCTGACTCACACCTTTTCAATGCGATTTTTTTATTCACGGGACCGTTTACACAAATTTGTTTTTTGGCGGGCGTTCCGCCGTTTATTTATTTCAGGTCCAATTCTTTTTTTAACAAAACTTCAACTTTTTTGACGAATTATATCTATGTTTTAGTATAATTATATTTTAATAAATATACACTTCAAATAATAGTTATTTGGTGGTTTTGTTTTCATCAAAAAAACAAAAATTATACTATTTAAATTTTTATAATTATATATTAGTAGTTTCTGCCATCATATTGGATATGTAATTTTTTTTGTGATTTATGCCTCATTTTTGTAAAAAAGACTAAAAATTTGATTTGATAGGTCCGTTTTCAATTTTAAAAACCAAAAAAAAGCCGGTGAAAGAAAATCTTTCATCGGCAACTGTTTTTATTGAGTTTTATTTTGTCTGTTTTTTTGTTGGCTTGTTTTTGTTTATTTCTTTCCGTCCCGTCCGACTTTGAATCCGACGCCGGCGGAAATCAACGCAATCGCGGCTGTAGCGATGATCCACCACATCCACGGGATTGACGCGGGCTGCTCAAATCCTTCGCCTGTATCTGTCACGTCCGGTGTTGGTTCCGGCGTTGGTTCCGGTGTGGTGACGGTCGGCTCGGGTGCAGGTCCGCTCATCGGAATGATTGTGGCTCCCCCAATTCCGCCGGATCCGCTCGGTGAATTTCTGTTCACGGTCAACGTGATCGGGTCCGATGTCGCCGAAGCGCCTCTTTGATTGGTTACAACAACCCGGTACTCTCCACCGTGGCTGAGAGCCGCGGACAAGATGCCGTAATCCGAGGAAGCGCCGACAGCTTCATAATCCGATGTCGTTGCGTTCCATTTTTGCCATTCATAATTCAGATTGGCCCGGTATCCGGTGAAGAACCACACTTCCGTTCCTTCCTGAACCGTGTCGGACGGGTCGGCATATGGCTGGTCCAAAACAACCAAGCGGGCGGAAGCCGTCGCCTTGTTATCGTCGCGTGTGTCATACGGTCCAGTCACCACAACGATGTATGTTCCGCGTTCAGCCCGTGTGATTCCCGAAATTGTCAAGTCTTTCGTGGTCGCTCCGCTTATGGTGCTGTTATCGACGAGTGTGTTTGTAACATCAACGCTTCCTTTATACCATTGGTAAGTAAAGTAGCCGGTATCGTCTCTTCTCGCTTCAGCCGAAAAGGTCACGCTGTCGGGTTGTCCGTCAAACGCAACGGCGTTAATCGGATTTGTTTTAATGATGGCGGCTCTGTTAACATCCAATGTCAGCGGGTCTGAAATGGCCGAGGATCCGTTAACAGTATCGGTGACAATAACGCAGTAGCTTCCGGCGGAATTCAATCTCACGGGATCAATGGTATATTCGTATCCGGTTGCGCCGACAATGTCTATGAAGCTACCATGTCTGTTTTCTTTCTGCCATTGGTAAGTCCAAGATCCATTGTCTTCCGTTGCAAACGTCACAGTTTCTCCGGTCAAGGCTTCTTCCGGCGTGACGGTCGGTTCCGGAATCACGGTCAACGTCACCTCGTTGGACTCAATGACATTTCCAACGCCCTGTCCGGTGATTTGAACATAATACATGTTTGCGGCTTTGTCTTCAGTCGCTAGAAATTCCAAAAGACTTTCATCAGCACCGGTAATTTCCACGTAGTTGATTCCGCCATCTGTAGATTCAAACCATTGATATGTGAATGGTGTTGCTACAACAACTGTGTCGTCCAGCGTCACTTCAAATCGTGCTTCCGTTCCGTCGAAAGCAATTGTGTTGATCGGTTGTTCGGTAATAACAGGTTTTTCATGAACGGTTAAGAGAACCGGATCTGATTCTGTGAAGATTCCGTCACTGTTTGTCACTTTAACATAATAATTTCCGGAGTCTCCTGTGACTGCGTCCGTTAATTCAAATGGGTTGGCTGTTGAAACAGATGGTTCGGTCAAGTTATTCCACACAATCGTGTATTCCGTATTCGAAATTTCAACACCTTTCACCGTTTTCACAACGAATGTCGCGTTGCCGTCTTCTCCGATTTCATCCGGCGTGACGGTCGGTTGTTCGAGAACGGTCAATGTTAAGGCGATTGTGTCGTAAGTGCTGCCTGCTCCTTGCGCAAGGACGAAGTAAATGCCGTCGTCAGCAGCGGTAGCGTTGGTGATGACAAGTTCGGTTTCGGTGGGTCCGTTTGGTATCACGTTTCCGTCTTTGGACCACACATAATTTTGGACGTTGTCTGCGGCAACTGTCATTGTAATATCATTGCCAATTCCTTCAAAGACAACATAATTTTGAATGGTGTCGTCTCGGTTAATCAAAGCCGCTTGATAAACTTCCAAAGCCACCGGTCCGATTTCAATACTCTTACCATTGGCTGTAACGACAACGCTGTAAGTTCCGGTGTCATCTGTCAGATTCACCTGACTAATCGTATGTGAAATGGCTGTGATTCCGGAAATGTCCGATCCATCTTTTTTCCATTGGTATGTTGCACCGGGTGCGTCAACAACGGTGAAATTGACTTCAGAATTCTCCAAAGCTCTGACCGGTCTTGTTGAAGTTGATATGCCGTTTATTTTTACTTCTATCGACGGTCGGTCCATCACAGTCAATGTGGTTGTTGCGGAAGTGACGTTGTTTCCGCCGGTCACTTTTGCGTCACCTTCGCCGATGATCTTGACATAATAAGTTGCACTATTGTCTGTAGTTTTGTTGGCTGTAAATTCATAAACTCTGGCCGTTGCATCCGGAATTGCTGTTCCGTTTTTGTACCATTGATAAGTCATGCCGGTTGCGGTCTCAGGCGTCACGGAAAGAACGACTTTGGTTCCGTCAAAGGCATAGGTCGGTGTGCCAAGATCTGTTAGGATTTCGGCTTTATTGTAAACTGTTAAAGTAGCAGGACCGGTGTCTGTTTCATCTCCACCAATTCTTGCTCTGAGTTGTGCTCCATCCCATGTTTTTGGCACATTTGATATAGTTAATGTAGATGTTCGTTCATTGTTTCCGCCAGTTGTTGAAATTTTTATGGTTGCTCCTTCTTTGGTATATGTTCCGTTTTCGCGGTTATTGGAAACATTTGTCCAGCTCCCCTCATTCAATTTATATTGCCAGTAAAAGCCCGTACCTAAGTCAACCCATAGGCCGGTTGTCGTATTACCCTTTGCAATAAAAGTTGCGGTTCCACTGACAAGAATTTCTGCATTGGCCGGATGTTGGTCCACCGTTGCACCCAAAGCTGTTCCCGGCACCATTGACAACAACAGCGCCAACGTCAAAATGACGATGAATAATCTTTTGTAAATCGATTTTTGAATCATATTAACACACACACTAAAGTTTAATTCCCTCAAAATTTTATGACTTGTATAAATTTTTACAATCTATAAAATTTCTTTTAACTTTATAAAAAATGTATAACTTCCACAAAAAATATAATTATACATTTTTTATACTGATGATATTTTTAATTTAATGGATATTTATTTGTTTTCAAAAAACAGCATTTATTATAATGAATATATATTTACAATGACGATGCAACATTTTTTAAATAATTATTTATACATATAATTATTCATCAATCAAAAATTATAATCATCAGTTGACATTATTTTTTAATTTTGTTCATCTCGTCACTTTTCTTTTTTCCCGCCGTCATGTCTGCCAAACTTTTGCCCGAAAATCTTTAAATATAACTTATCACATTGTCCATCCGTCTTACTTATTAACAACGCAGGGAAAAACCCCGCATTGTTAGTTTTAATCCGGTGAGAAGTGTAGGAACAACATAAGTGTCAGGGCCAATTCGAAAGAAAGCCCGTTTCCGTCTGTCCGATTCAAGAATCGTTGACGGAAAAACACGAAAATGTTATTGATTTCATCAATATTTTTCGTTGTCGATGTTGCGGATTAAAAACTAAAGAAGGCAATTGATTCATGTTTTATTTTCGGGTGCCGGAAACTCTCAAGCGAAAAAGACCGGTTTTCTAAAATATCGCCGTCAGTTGCGCTCAATTCAAATCACGTGTCGGATTTGTATCATATATTATATGGTGCGTCCGTCTGACAAACAGCGATTGAATTTGGCTTGCCGCTCTTTAATTTTGATCATTCATCATTTGACCTGTTGTTTTTGCTCCCGGTGATTTTAAGATAAAAATCAAACCAAAAGGAGTCAAAAAATGTCAAGCATACACAGACCCGATAGAGGTTCACGTGCATTCAGCCCTCGCAAGAGAGCAAAAAGCCCGGTGCCGAAATTCAGGTCCTGGCCCGCAAAAGAAGGCCAGCCGAAATTACAGGCATTTGCAGGATACAAAGCCGGTATGACTCACGTTATCATGATCGATGATAGCAAGACGAGCCTTACCGCCGGTATGGAAATCGCGGTCCCCGTGACCGTCATTGAAACCCCGGCTATCCATGTGGCCGCCATTCGCGCCTACGTCAAAGAAATCGGCGGCGAAGTGGCCGGCGCTGAAGCCTGGACCACCAACTTGCAGCCCGAATTATCCAGAAGACTGCGCGTCCCGAAAACTGACAAATCCGCCGAAGCCCTCGCCAAAATCGAGGACCTCATTTCGAAAGGCGAAGTGACCGACATCCGCGTCGTCACCTACACCACCCCCAAAGCGGTGGCCAGCATTCCGAAAAAGGTTCCCGACGTTATGGAAACCGGAATCAGCGGCAAAGACGTCAAAGCCAAATTCGACTACGCCAAAACCATCCTCGGCAGCGAAATCCGCGTGACCGACGTTTTCAAGAACGGAAACTTCGTCGACGCCGCGGCCATCACAACCGGAAAAGGAACACAAGGTCCGGTTAAGAGATGGGGCATTGCGAAAATGAAAGGAAAACACTCCAGACAAGGCAGCTTGAGACAAATCGGTACCCTTGGTCCCTGGCACCCGGACCACGTTATGTGGCAAACCCCGCAAATGGGTCAAGTCGGATACCACCAGAGAACAGAATACAACAAACGCATTTTAAAGATCGGCGAAAACGGAGACGACGTTACTCCGGCAGGCGGATTCATTAACTACGGTTTGGTCAGCGGCGAATACATCCTCGTGAAAGGAAGCGTCCCGGGCCCGTCCAAAAGATTGATCCGTTTCAGAGACCCGGTCAGATACCACAAAGCACAACCGGCAGAACCGCAAATTCTCCACATCAGTGTGCAGTCTCAACAAGGGTGATATTCATGGTCGCAGCAAAAATTTTAGACTTATCCGGTCAACCGGTCGGGGAAATTGAACTTCCGTCCGTCTTTTTTGAAGACTACCGCCCGGACTTGATCAAGAAGGCCGTTTTGGCCGCCCAAGCAAACAGAAGACACCCCTACGGTCCGACTCTTTACGCCGGTATGCAAACATCCGCAACAGGCTGGGGTTCCGGACGCGGTGCTTCCCACGTTCCGAGAATTGTCAACGGTTCCCGCGCAGCCCGCATTCCGCACGCCAAAGGCGGAAGAGCAGCCCACCCGCCGAAACCGGAAACCGACTACTCTGAAAAAGTGAACAAAAAAGAAAGACGCCTCGCCATCCGCTCGGCCATCGCAGCCACCTGCAGCGAAGATTTAGTCATCACCAGAGGACACATCTTCATGACGGAAGACTTGCCGATCGTCGCCGACGATGCTTTTGAAGGCCTTTCCAAAACCAAGGACGTCATCTCCTTCTTCGAAGCCATCGGCGTTTACGAAGACGTGATGCGCGCCAAACTCGGAAGAAACATCCGGGCCGGACGCGGAAAGATGCGCGGACGCAAATACAAGAACAGAAAAAGCCTCCTTGTCGTGACCGGCGATGAAGCAGCCGTTTCCCGCGCTGCCCGCAACTTGTCCGGTGTTGACATCGCAACCGTTTCCGAGCTCAACGCGGAACTTTTGGCCCCCGGAACACATGCCGGAAGACTCACCGTCTGGACCAAATCCGCCATTATGAAACTCGCTGAAAAAGAAGGTGTTATGGAATGATGTCGGTTCAATATCCGTTCATTACTGAAAAGGCCATGTTCCACATGGAAGACAGCAAACTTCAAGTCATCGTTGATACCCGCGCCAACAAGCAAAAGATCAAAAAAGACGTCGAGGAACTTTACGGATTTAAAGTTGCCAGCGTCCGCACAATGACCACCATGAAGGGGCAGAAAAAAGCAATTATCACATTCGAGAAGTCTGAAGCCGCAAACGAAATTGCAACCAGACTCGGACTCGCATAAGGTGGTTAAGATGGGTAAACGAATTATCGCACAGAGAAGAGGTAAGGGAAGTCCGACTTTCACCGCCCCGTCTCACAAATTTAAAGCAGAACTCATGCATCCGGCCGTTCCCGCAGGCGAGACGCTCAAAGGAACCGTCATTGATGTCGAACACGACACCGCCCGGGCTGCTCCGATCATCAAAGTCTTCTTTGACGATGGAAAATCCCAGTTGATTATCGCAACAGAAGGCGTTGCCGTCGGTCAGATCATCGAATGCGGCCCCGCTGCAGAAGTGAAAGCCGGAAACATTCTTCCGGTCGGAAAGATTCCGGAAGGTATCTTGGTGTGCAACATTGAAGGCAAGCCGAACGACGGTGGAAAATTCACCCGCTCGTCCGGAACATACGCCACAGTCGTCGCGCACGAGGACAACAGAACATCCGTTCAAATGCCGTCCGGTCAAATGAAGTGGTTCAATCCCGAGTGCCGCGCCGTTATCGGTGTCGTCGCAGGCGGCGGACGTGTTGAAAAACCGTTCCTCAAAGCCGGTAAAGTGTACCACAAGATGAAGGTTCGCGCCAAGAGATTCCCCCGTGTCAGAGGAGTGGCCATGAACCCGAGAGACCACCCGTTCGGTGGCGGTAACAGGCAACACCCGTGCCGCTCCACAACGGTCAGCAGAAACGCACCGCCGGGCGCAAAAGTCGGTCACATCGCCGCACGCAGAACCGGAAAGAAACGTTAAAGGGTGATTCAAATGGCAGCAAAGAAAACAGGTTCATCAAGATTACCGAAGCGTAAGGGTGAGTTCACCTACCGCGGAAAAACCATTGCGGAACTTCAGGCGCTCAGCGTCGAAGAATTCGCGGAACTCCTTCCGTCCAGGGAGAGAAGATCGATTACAAGAGGATTGACCGAAGTCCAAAAGAAGGCCCTTGCGGACATGCGGGCCGGCAAAGAAGTCAGAACCCACACACGGACTATGATTATCTTACCGGAAATGGTTGGAAAAACCGTCAATGTGTACGATGGCAAAAAGTTCATCGCCATTGAAATCCAGCCGGAAATGGTGGCTCACCGCTTTGGTGAGTTCGCGCCGACCAGATCCAGAGTTTCCCACGGAAGCGCCGGTGTCGGAGCCACACGTTCCAGTAAATTCGTTCCGTTGAAGTGAGGATGATAACATGGGAAGACTTAATTACTCCACAATCGCCATTCCGGAGAACAGCTCCAAGGCAATGGCCTCCGAACTTCACATCTCCTTCAAAAAGACACGTGAAATTTGCCACCACATTCAGGGTATGAAAGTGACGCAAGCACGCGCCTTTTTAGAAGACGTCGTCTTACAAAAGCAAGCCGTTCCGTTCAAGAGATTTACGGAAGGCGCCGGCCACAAGAGAGGTCCGATGGCAGCCGGAAGATATCCGGTCAACGCCTCGATTGAAATGTTAAAACTCCTCAAAAACGCGGAAAGCAATGCCGAATACAAAGGCCTTGAACCGTCCCGGATGTTCATTTCAACCGCTCTTGCAAACCGCGGTCGAACCATTCGCGGCTTTTTCCCGCGCGCCCGCGGACGTGCGTCCCCGAAAAATACCGAAACCGTGAACATCGAATTGATTTTAAGCGAGGTGCAATAATATGGCAGTCGAAAGAAAATTCGTTAAAGACGGATACACAAAAGCCTCCATGGATGAATATTTCGCAAAACAACTCGGCAGATCCGGTTACGGCGGCATGAACATGAGCCGTACGCCGCTCGGCACTCAAATCACCATCTACTCCGAAAAACCCGGAATGGTCATTGGAAAAGCCGGCAAAGTGATCCGCAAGTTGACGCAAGATGTCACCGACATGTACGGTATTGACAATCCGCAAATTGACGCTCAGGAAATTAAAAAGACCGAACTCAACGCGCAAATCATGGCCAACCGCTTGGCGTCATCGATTGAACGCGGCTGGTACTTCAGAAAAGCCGGTACCAACACCATCCGGGCTGTTATGTCCGCCGGTGCTCTCGGCTGTGAAGTGGTCATTTCCGGTAAATTAACCGGTGCCCGCGCCAGAACTGAAAAGTTCGTGGACGGGTATGTGAAGCACGCCGGCCACCCGGCCGAGGAAATCGTCGACGTCGGCTACGCCGTCGCCATCAAGAAACTCGGAACTCTTGGCTGTAAAGTGAAAATCGTTCAACCGGGCGCTATCCTTCCGGATGCGTTTAAGATTGTTGAAGGATTGCCGGTCGAAATCAAGGAAAAGCCGGTTGTCGTGAAAGAAGAAAAAATCGTTGTCGTTGAAGAAGAAGTCGTCGTTGCTGTTGACAGCGAAGGCGACGTCGTCGTCGAAGAAACCGAAACTGTCGCTGAAGTGACAGCTGTTTCCGTTGAAGAAGGCGATGAAATCGTCGTCGAAGACTCCGACATCAATGAAGTCAGACGCGTCGCAGGCGACGTCTGGCAGCACAAACACGACGGTATTTCCGGATGGCATCCGATGGCACGCGTTCACAAGGAGGCGAAGAAATAATGGCAATCCTCAGAACAAACGACATCCGCAAAATGTCCGCGACCGAAAGAATTGATGAGATCAAAAAATTAAACAACGAACTCATTCGCGAACGCGCGTTGACTTCCGCCGGCGGCGCTCCGGAAAACCCGGGCCGCATCGGCGAAATTACCAAAACCATCGCACGCATCAAGACAATTCAAACCGAGATGAAAGATAACTAAACATGACTGAAATTGAGATCACACCGGACAATTTGCCTTTTCATGAACTGATCGGGCTTTTTGTTCAGGTGCAAAGTTCTTGCGACCCGACAATAACAGGTCTTTCCGGAATCATCGTCGATGAAACCCGGAACACATTTCAGATTGAAACAAACGGTAAAGTGAAAACGGTTCCCAAAGCCGGATCCGTGTTTTCCTTTTCCCTCGTTTCCGAAAAATCAGAAAATGGCCGCATATCCGCAAAAATAATTGGACAATATACGCTCTCACAACCCCAAAATCGGATAAAGAACTTAAAGAAATCAAGAAAATGAGGTTAAATTTATGGCAAGAGATATTGGTATTGATGTTCCGGAACCCACCAAAGAGTGCGATGACATTCACTGCCCGTTCCATGGTAAATTACCGGTCAGAGGACAAATTCTGGTCGGAACGGTCGTCAGCACGAAGATGGACAAATCCGTCGTCATTGAAAGAAAATACGAAAAAATGGTATCCAAATACCAAAGATACGAAAAGCGCCGCTCCATTATGCACGCTCACAACCCGCCCTGCATCAACGCAAAAGTCGGCGACATTGTGACCATTGCCGAATGCCGCCCGCTCAGCAAGACGAAATCATTCGTTGTTGTGAAATCTGAGGAGGCTTAAACATGAAAGCCATTAGATCCAACATTCCGCGCGCTTTAAACTCCGGCGCCCGCGTCGACTGCGTCGACAACACCGGTGCGAAAGTGCTTGAAATTATTTCCGTCAAAAACTACCGTGGTGTCAAAAACAGATACCCGAAAGCCGGCGTCGGCGATCTCTGTATCGTTTCCGTCAAAAAAGGCACGCCCGAAATGAGAAAACAAATTCTCTTGGCGGTCGTTGTCCGGCAAAAGAAAGAAATCAGACGGCCCGACGGCCTGCACGTGTCTTTTGAAGACAACGCCATGGTCCTTGTGGACGAGTCCGGTGTTCCGAAAGGAACCGACATCAAAGGCCCGGTGGCCCGTGAAGTCGCGGAAAGATTCCCCAAAGTCGGTACAACCGCATCTATTGTGATCTGAGGTGACAAAAATGGCAACATCTATCCAACCCAGAAAGCAAAGAAAAGCCAGATACAACGCGCCGCTTCACATGCGCCAAAAATACATGGGCGCCCGCTTAAGCGACGAGTTGTCTAAAAAATACAACACCCGTTCCGCTCCGGTCATCACCGGCGACACCGTTTTGGTGATGCGCGGCGACTTCAAAGGCGTTTCGGGCAAAGTTGAAAAAGTCGATCTCGCCAACTGCGTCATTCACGTGGCCGGCGTCGTGTCGACCAAAGTCAACGGCGAAGAAGTTCCGAGACCCATCTATCCGTCCAACGTGATGATCACGAAATTGGAACTCAAAGATAAAACACGCGATGCACGCATCCGCAGAAAGGAGTGAGTCAAATGCACCAGAAAAGAATGTCAATGCCGACCAGCTGGAAAGTTCCCAAAAAGACCAACAAATGGATTACGGCAACCAGCCCCGGTCCGCACAACAAAGACTCAAGCCTTCCGCTCGTCGTGATTTTACGTGACCTCCTCAAAATCGTCGACACCTCCAAAGAAGCCACCCGCATTCTCCAAGAGAAACAGGTGCTCGTCGACGGCGTCGTCCGGAAAAACTTAAAGTTCCCGGTCGGTATTTTTGACGTCATCGCCATCCCCGCGAACAATCAATATTATCGCATGCTTCAAGACTCCAAAGGCCGTCTTTACCTCAATGAAATTGACGAAAGCCGCGGTCAGTGGAAAGTCTGCAGAATCAACGGTAAGACCACCGTCAAGGGCGGTAAAACCCAATTGAACCTTCACGACGGCACCAACATTTTAGCGTCTGAAGACTACAAGACCAAAGACACTGTGAAACTCTCCCTTCCGGACAAGAAAATCTTGGCCCGGTTCGAGTACAAGGTCGGCAACACCGTGATGATCACGGGCGGCCAGCACAGCGGAATGGTCGGCAAAATTACGGAAATCGAAACCATCCGCAGTTCCAAGAACAACGTGGTGAAAGTTTCCGGCAAACAAGATATTGAAACCATCGAGAACTATGTTTTCGTAATCGGTGAGGACAAACCTGAAATTAAAATCGGTGATCAGTAATGAGCAACTCAGACAATCCAATGAGAACTCCGGTAATCGAGAAAGTTATTGTCCACATGGGTGTCGGCGAAAGCGGCCAACACCTCGTTGATGCAGAAAACATACTTGCGGAAATCACCGGACAAACCGTGATTCGGGCATTTGCGAAAATGACCGTTCCGGCGTTCGGGATTAAAAAGAAAGAGCCGATCGGCTGTAAAGTCACTTTAAGAGGGGAAAATGCGGAAAATTTCCTCACGACCTCTTTGAAAATTGTCGAAAACACCTTAAAGAGCTCCCAATTCGACCAAACGGGCAACGTCTCCTTTGGGATCGAAGAACACACGGATTTCCCCGGTATGAAGTATGACCCGAACATCGGCGTTTTTGGTATGGACGTAACTGTCGTCATGAAACGCCCGGGCAGCAGAATCAGCAACAGAAGAATTGCACAGCGCAAAGTTCCGGCATCCCACAAGATGAACAAGACGGACGCCATTGCATTCTTAAAGGACAATTACGGTGTGGAGGTCATTTAACATGGTACAGACAAAAAAGAGATTCGGACGCGGCGCCAGCTGTTGCAAACGCTGCGGTCAAAAGCAATCGCTTGTCCGCAAATATGGCATCTATTTGTGCCGGCACTGCTTTAGAGAAGTGGCCCCGAAAATGGGCTTTAACAAGTACAGCTGAGGTGACAAGAAATGGTATTATTTGATCCTCTGGCTGACGCTTTATCCGTCATTAAAAACGCGGAAAACGTCGGCAAAACAAACTGCGTCATCCGCCCGGCTTCCAAAATTATCGGAAACGTGCTGAATGTGATGAAAGAAGGCGGCTACATCGAGTCGTTCGAATTCGTCGAAGACGGCAAAGCCGGCGTCTATGAAGTCAAACTCGCCGGTTCCATCAACGACTGCGGCGCCATCAAACCGCGCTACTCGATTGGTGTGGACGGCTTTGAGAAGTGGGAAAAGGAATACTTGCCCGCGAAGAACTTCGGCGTCTTGGTTTTGACCACGTCCTTGGGCGTCTTGTCCCACAACGAAGCGCGTGAAAAGAATGTCGGCGGAAAGCTTTTGGCTTACGTTTACTAACGGGGTGGCAAGATGGCAATAGAATATTCAGAAACTGTCACTGTCACACCCGGCGTGACCATCACTTACGACAAACACATCATGACCGTGAAGGGTCCGAAAGGCGAAAATGTCCGCGAGTTTTACTACCCGGGCATTAACATCACCATCAACGGCGCTGAAATTACTGTTGATTCGGAAAACCCGAAAAAGCAATTTAAGGCCATGGTCGGCACCTACGCGTCCCACATCGAGAACATGATTCACGGTGTGACGGAAGGCTTTGAGTACAAAATGACCATTGTGTACTCTCACTTCCCGATGCAGACGAAAGTGAACGGCAAGACGTTCGTGATCAGCAACTTCCTCGGAGAAAAGAAATCCCGTGTCGCCAAAATCGTCGGCGAAAAAACCACGGTGAAGATCAGCGGCAACAGCGTCGTTGTTTCCGGTATCTGCAAGGAAGAAGTCGGACAAACGACCGCCAACATCGAACAGAAAACCAAAATCAAGAGATTTGACCCGCGCGTCTTCCAAGACGGTATTTACGTGGTGGATAAATCATAAGGTGGTTACAATGGCAAAAGAAAATCAAGTTACTGAAACAAACGCCGCAGAAAACACGTCCGTTGACGCGGTTTGTGCAACCAACCTCCTTGATGCGGACCCTGAGTTCAGACGTTTGTTCAACGTTCGTAAAGTTCAAAAATCGAGAAAACCGTCCTTCCACAAGCAGGGCCAGCACAAATTCAAGCGTCTTTCCACCAGCTGGAGACGCCCGCGCGGTCTTCAGAGCAAGCAGCGTGCCGGTATTTACGGCAAAGGCGCGCTCGTGACCGTCGGTTACGGCAGCCCGGCTTTGATCCGAGGCCTTCACCCGTCCGGTTACGATGAAGTCATCGTCAACAATGTGGATGAATTGGCTTTGATCGACCCTGAATTTGAAGCAGTCAGAATTGCCGGCGCAGTCGGCAGCAAAAAGAAGGCAGCCATCGTCGCGAAAGCGGCCGAATTCGGCATTAAAGTGTTAAACCCGGGAAAGGGGGAAGTCTAATATGGCAAACTTAACCAACCAAAGAAGAATGGCCTCCCAAGTCTTGGACTGCGGTCTTGACCGCGTCTGGCTTGACCCCGAACAAAGCGACAAAATCGCGGAAGCCATCACCCGTGAAGACATTCGCGGGCTCATTTCCGAAGGCCTCATCAAGGCCAAGAAAGTGAAAGGCGTCAGCCGCGGACGCGCCAGAATCGTCGCCGAAAAGAGAGCCTACGGCCACAGAAAAGGTCAAGGTTCCCGCAAAGGTAAGAAAGGCGCCAGAACACCCAGCAAAGAATTGTGGATGAAAAAGATCCGCGCCCTCAGAAAGAAATTGAAAGAGATGCGTGCGGACGAGACCCTGGACAAAAAATCCTACTGCCGCTACTACAGAAAAGCGAAAGGCGGAGAGTTCAGAAACACGGCTCACTTGGAAGCCCACATTCAAGCTGAATTGAAAAAGTAATCATATTACTTTTTTCAATTCTTTTTTCTTTTTTTTGTTTATTTTTTTCTTTTAATGATTCTGTTTTGTTTTGATTCATGCGCCGGCATGCGCGCGCGTTATGGCGATCATTTTTGGCGAATCGTCAAAAAAGATGGGTTCGTTTTCTTATTTTTGTTTGATAATTGCCGAATTTTTAATATTTTTTAACCAATTTTATTAAATTATGTATATAAACAAAATATTATATATTTTTTTGGAGTATTCTATTGTGTGATATTTTCTTCATTCATTTATGGAGAAATATTCAGGAATCCTTTTTCGTGTTTTCCGATTCTTTTCCTTAAAAACGTACAACGGAGGAATATGTTATGTCAATTTCAAAAACAGAAAATTCAAACTCAAATTTCCGGCATTATTCAGCAATTTTCAAATTACTTGTGTTTCTTCTGATTTCGCTTTTTCTTTTGGCGCCCGTGCCGTCCGCGGCGACCGTTTCGGAAACTCCTGTGACGATTCAAGACCCAAATTTGGAAGTGGCCGTTTTTGCGGCTGTCGGTAAAGATATCATGTCAGAAACGTTGTATGACACGGACTTGGCCGGATTAACCAGGCTATCGGCTTATTCTCTCAATATTCAAGATTTATCCGGGCTTGAACATGCCGTCAATTTGGAATATTTAGACTTAGGCAACAACAATATTTCTGATCTTTCGGCTTTAAGAGGCATGGTCAAAATGGAAACACTGATGCTGCCGGATAATCAAATCTCTGATATTTCCGAATTGAGTGGGTTGACCAATTTGACGGAATTAAGGCTGTATGAAAACAATATTTCCGACGTTTCCGCTCTTTCCGGCATGGTTAATATGACTTATTTAGACATCAGCGGGAATAATATTTCCAATATTGATTCCCTTTCCGGTTTGACAAATCTGACCAAACTGACGCTTTCCAGAAACAATATCTCAGATATTTCCGCTCTGGAAGACATGACTAATATGACTGAACTGAGTATTTATGAAAACAATATTTCCGACATTTCAAATTTAAGCAACATGGATGATTTGAAATATTTGGATTTGGGCGACAACAATATCGTTGAAATTTCATCGTTGTCCGGTCTCACGAATTTAAACAACCTCTATTTGACAAACAATTCCGTTGTCGACGTTTCTCCCTTAGCCGGTTTGACCAATTTGAAGAAACTTGAATTGTTTGGCAACAATGATATCTCTGATATCAATGCCTTGTCGGCTCTCAAAGGTTTAACTTATCTGGATTTGTCCGGTAAGAAAATCACCGATGTTTCACCGTTAAGCAGCCTGACCGATTTGGAACAATTGCATTTGCACAACAACAGTATTTCAGATATTTCTGATTTGGCCGGTCTGAGCAATCTGACAATTCTGACGTTGTCGCAAAATCCGATTGCTGATGTTTCCTCTTTGAACAGTCTTTCCGCTTTGGAATTTTTGGTTTTGAACGACAATCCGGCTTATCAGAGTCAGCTGACGGATTTGCCAAGTTCGGCGATTTTGGTTTTGTCCAACGATTCCATTGAATCTGCCGGCACTTGGGGCGGTTACTATTATGTCAAAATTTTAGCGCCGATAACGATCGGCGAGCCTGCTCAACTCAAAAATCCGGCTTACAATGATTCCGGTGCTGTTCTTCTGCCGGTGGGCGGCACGATTACCGGCAACGGGGTTTACGATGACATCACAAACACGGTGACTTGGACTTATCAAGATTACGCGTCGGAAGACAATTATGTGGCATACAAGGCCGGCGGTTCCGGTCTCGTGTCGATTGAATATTTGTTGGTTCCAAAAAAACCGGTTTCCGATAGCGGTGGATTCGGCAGCGCCATGGTGGTGGAAACCGTGCCGAAATCCGATCCGGTAACGGAACCTGCGCCGTCAACACCGTCAACGCCGGCACCGACACCAACGACGCCGACGCAGCCCTCTTCACAATCGCCGCAAAATGAATCGGCAAATAATTTGGGCAGCACGTCTTCAGGCGGTTTGACGACAACCGGTTGGGCTTTGATTATCGCAGGATCTGTCGGCGGGATTGCTTTGATCGGCGGCGCTTATTGGTTCTTTATGAAAAAGAAATAATTCGAAAAAATGCATTCAATCCGTTTTGACATCGTCAAAACGGTTTTTTTTATTTTTGGCGCGGCGGCCGGCGCGCGCGTTATGGCATTCGTTTTTCATGTTTCGTCCAAAACAGTGGGTGCTTTTCATTTCTCTTCATTTATATTTTTGTTTTTCATCTTTTTTTATTTGACGATTCCCGTTTTTATTTTAACAATGTTTAAATATTATCTTTGCCATTTATATATAATCGGCCGGATGAGTGACCCGGTCTTTGAGTAACTTTTTGGTGGAAAAATATGTTGACAAACACGTTTCGTAAATTATCCGTTTTCCTTTTGATTTCTTTGATTCTTTTGGCGTTGACGCCGTCGGCGCTGGCTGACGACACGTTGGTTAACGTTCCCGACGCCAATTTGAAAAAAGCGATCAACACGCAGCTGAACCTTGACGCCAACCATTCTTTGACGGTTTCGGACATGGCCAATTTAACCTCATTGGTGGCGCAGTCGGCCGAGATTTCAAATTTGACCGGACTCGAATATGCGGTCAATTTGCAGTCTCTTTATTTGAACAAAAATGAAATTTCCGACATTTCCGCGCTTGCAAACTTGACAAATCTGTCCGTTCTGGATTTGGGCGGCAACAACATTTCAAACATTTCCGCGGTTTCAGGGTTAACGAAGCTTGAATATCTTTATGTGAACGATAACAAGATTTCCAACGTTTCGCCGGCGGAGAATCTTCTGAACTTGAAAGAGCTTTACATCAACAACAACAGCGTGTCCAATATTTCCGTTTTGTATAATTTGACCAATATGGAAGCGCTTTCCATCGCCAAAAATCCGATTTTTGACGTTTCCGTCCTTAAAAATATGGGCGGCATGACGACGCTGGACATTTCAGACACGGTTGTTCAGGACGCCCGTCCGATTTACGATTTGAATTTGAAAATCTTGTCCATTTCCTTTGACCAAAAACCGGTTGTAAACATGTCGGAAATTGAGACGCTGGACCTCTTGTTCATTTCGGACGATCCGGTTTATTACATTGATTTGGAAGACGACGTCATCACTTTCACGAAAACAATTCCGGCCGGCTCCGTTTTGTCTGTTGACAATCCGGCATTCTATCCGGACGGACACCCGATTCCGCCGAAAAACGGATCCATCAGCAACGGCGGAACGTACAACGCCGCCACGAACACCATCACTTGGGAAAGCCTGGATTCCGTATCCAGCGTCAAGTTCAGTTTCGATAACGAATACGAACCCGGGTTCTCAGGATCGGTCGTTTACGAATTGTCGTTCTCAAGCGCTGAAAGCAGCGGTTTGTCGACAACAACTTGGGTATTGGTTATCGTCGCGATCGTTTTGATCATCTTGATTGCCGGCGGCGTTTACTTGTATTCGTCGAAAAAGAAGAATCAATAAATCGATTCAAGTAAAAAGGTAAAACCCGTTCAACAAGTTTTACCTTCTTTATTTTTATTTTTTTTTTTTTTTTTTTTTTTTTGTTTTTTGCGCACGCCGCCGCGCGCGTTATGACGATCACTTTGGGTGATTCGTCAAAAATGAGTTTTTCATTTTTATGTTTCTCAATTGCAATCATTGCATTTTTCCATCGTCCAAGCTGAGCTGCCACTGGATTCCGAATTTGTCCGTGACCATGCCGTACGATTCGCTCCAAAACGTTTTTTGGAGTTCCATCTCAACTTTTCCGCCGGCTTTCAGGTCGTTGAAGAGCTTTTCAATTCTTTTCTTGTCTGTGGAACCGTATGTCAAACTGATATTGTTTCCGGCGACAAAAGGCATTCCGGGCATGGTGTCCGAAAACATCAGATTGTGCCCATCGATGTTTAAAAATGTGTAAACGATGCGCTTTTTGACGTCGTCGTCCATCGGAAAGTCCGGATTCGGCATGTCGCCGAACGTCATCATTTGTTGCTTTTCGACGCCGAATGTTTTTGCATAAAATTCGACTGCTTCGCGGCAGTTTCCGTTAAAATTGATGAAGGCTTGCAGAACCATTTTCACACGCTCTTGGATTTCAATTGAAATTGTGTTCAAAATTAATCATTTTGACACGCTGATATTATCCTCAAAATATTATAAATAATCTGTCGAACGGAAAATGATAAGATGAAATCAAAAAAGAGAAAGAAATCAAAAAGAGAAAAAATTGCCGTTTCCGGCAATTTTGTTGAGTATTTAAGTTACTTTCTGTATCTTTTTCCGACAACAATTGCCGCAAGTCCGAGAATGGCAGCGGTTAAGAAGAAGGAAAAACCGGGAGTTTCGTTTGCGGAAATTCTGGACTCCGCAGATTCAACATCCCACTCAATAGATTTAGTCGCTTCAGTGTTTATAAGATATGTAAGTTCACTCAATAAAACTTCCAACTCATCAATAGTTCCTTCCATTTCGATATTGAATTCTTTTTTATCTTCAATCCATTCATTTTTGTTTGTTCGGTAGTAGTTTGAATTGTCAATAAATATATCATAGAACGCGTTCATTTGATTGACAGCGTTTTTAAAATCATCCATAAATTCATTTCCGATATCGATCGCTTTTTGATATTGGTCGCTTATTTTTTTTGCATTTTCATACGACTTGTTACCACCGACCACATCTTTTTCAATTTTAATTGTTTCCTCATCAATTTGATTCATTTTTTGAAAATCAGCTTCTAATTTTGAGAAAGAACTGATTAATCCTTTTACCTTTTCTTCATCTTCTGTTTTCAAATATGGAAGCAGTCTCTTCATTGTTTGTCCAATTGATCCAAACTCTTGTTCATCTTTTTTTGATTCCGTTAAATTTGAAATATCGCTGGCGACAGAATCAGATGTTATATCTTGCAGCATAAAATGTGTAAATACAATTTTTCGAATGGTGTCAGTATCTTTAACAATCGTTCCATCTTCTCCGTTTACAACCAAAGTTCCTGTTTGCGTATCGTTTGTTGTAAAACTAATGTAGTAATAAGGGCGCCCTTCGTAAGTGTATGGTCCGTATGCATACGAAAGTTCTCCATCATGCTGATATGGTTTAGCGGCTTCAGCTGCTTGGAATTGGCTGATCGCGCCAAAAGCAGGTGTTATCAATATTAAAATTAAAAGTAAAGAAAGAATTCCCATCATTATTTTTTTCATAGTCTAAAACCCACAATTATTATATTATTTCAAAAATAAAATATTTAATTTCAAACACGAATTATTTTTAAGTGTTTAAAATTAAACATATTTTTTGGAATCACTTCTATATTAATTCATTGGCATCCGGCAACGATAACTCAATTAAAATTGATTTGAATACAATCAATTTTGATAAAATGAAATCAATCATGAACAAAAACAAATTTTCCGCACTTTTCACATTTGTATTCCAAACTCGACACGCTCATTTTTCCCCGGCAATTCATTATTTGAACGGGCCTCCGCAAAACATACAATTTTGTTCGCCCAGATAGCTGCGGTTCCCGCATTCCTTGCATTTTTTAAGCGGCGTTTTCAATATTTCGGCCAAAGCAATGCCGCCGGTCATCCCGAGAAAAATAATGATTATGTTTGCAAAAATATTTTCCAATTGAATATTCATTGTTTTACTCCTTTGTTTTCCTTTTGTTTTCCTTTTTTCGATCTTTGATCATTTCTGTTTTCTTCTTTTTATTTTTGAAAATAATATCTATTTCAAGTTTATAAAACTTTGAAATTTATTTCAAAGAGTCATTTTTCTTTATTCTTTATATTTCTTCCGTCTTTTCGGATTTCAGAATCTTTATATAGAACTAATCTGTATATAGGAACCCTTTTGATAGGCGCCTTTTCGGTTCATATTTCTTTTTAAAATATGCCGATTGCTTATGAAAAGAAAAATCAATATTTTATACAAAAATTGTTGAGGAGCTAGTTATGGCAACAGGACCAAGATATAAGGTTCCGATGAGAAGAAGAAGAGAGGGACGGACCAACTACCATTCCCGTCTTGCGCTTCTCCTTTCCAAAGAGAACCGTATCGTCGTGCGCAAAAGCACACGAAACATGCAAATTCAGCTTATAGCCCCAACACCGATCGGAGATGTCACCTATTCGTCTGCCATCTCAACCGAACTCGGAAAATACGGCTATAACGGACCGACCGGAAACACAACCGCAGCGTACTTAACCGGCCTTTTATTCGGCCTGCGCACCCTCCAAAACGGATACGAATCCGGTATTTTGGACATCGGGCTTCACGCATCCACACCAGGATCCCGTGTTTATGCAGCTTTGAAAGGCATCGTTGACGCCGGCGTTGATGTTCCGCACGATGAATCCATTTTCCCCGCTGATGAACGCATCCGCGGCGAAATTGCGGCCGAATACAATGGGTCGGACCTTCCCGCACAATTTGACGCGGCGGTCGAGAAGATTAATGCTGAGTTCAGGTGATGAAAAATGGCATATGAAGAAGCAGAATGGGTTCCGAAAACAAGACTTGGAAAACTTGTTGCGGACGGACAAATCACAACCATGGAAGACGCCATTAAGTCCCGCCTTCCGTTAAGAGAACCCCAAATTGTGGACATTCTTTTACCGGACTTGACGGACGAAGTTTTGGACATCAACATGGTTCAGAGAATGACTGACTCCGGACGGCGTGTCAAATTCAGAGCGACCGTCATCGTCGGAAACGGAAACGGTTACGTTGGCCTCGGCCAAGGTAAAGACGTTCAAGTCGGCAACGCGATCAAAAAAGCGATCGAAGCGGCCAAATTGAACATTCAGCACATCACCCGCGGCTGCGGTTCCTGGGAATGCGACTGCGGTAACGAACACACCGTTCCGTACGAAGCCACCGGTAAAATCGGCAGCGTCGTCGTGACATTGATTCCGGCCCCGCGCGGTCTCGGAATTGCCGCCGGAAACACCGCCAAAAAGGTGCTCGAAAAGGCAGGTATCCGCGACGTTTGGACCCAAACCGAAGGAACAACCCGTACAACGCTGAACTTCGCCAAAGCGACCTTCGTTGCTTTGAACAACGTCAGCACCATGAGACTTCCGAAGAAAGGAAACGGAGGGGTCTAAACATGTATGCAATTATCAGAATGAGAGGATGCGTCGGCGTCAGAGACACCATTGAAGACACGCTTCGCATGCTTCGCTTAAACAAAGTGAACCACTGCGTTTTCCTTCCGGAAAACGACGTCTACAAAGGCATGATCCAAAAATCCAAAGACTACATCGCTTTTGGAACTGTGACAGCCGATCAAGTCGCCGAGATTTTCGAAACCCGCGGCCGGCTTGAAGGTGGAGAACGCTTGACCGACGCTTACGTCGCCGAAAACACCCCGTACGGTTCGATCAAAGAACTCGCGGAAGCATTTGTCGACGGCAAAATCGCGCTCAAAGACGTTCCGATGATGAAGCCGGTTTTCAGACTTCACCCGCCGAGAAAAGGACACGCCGGTATGAAGAGAACCGTCCAGCAGGGCGGCGTTCTCGGAAACCACGGCGAAGAAATTGCTGTTCTTTTGCACAAAATGAGGTAAGGTGGAAAACATGGGACACATCAGAACTAAAAAGTACAGAGGATCACGCACCTGCGGCGGCGGTACTCACAAAAACAGAAGAGGAGCCGGAAACCGCGGAGGCCGCGGACACGCCGGCGGCAACGCCCACCACTTTATCCGCGCCATGCGCGAAGGATACAGACCCGGCTACATCTACAAAGGATTCACCCGCCCGAAAGCGGTTGTTGACCCGGTCTTCATCGTCAACGTCGGTGAACTCGATGAACTCGTCGCTTTCCTTCACGAAGCGGAAGCCGACTACATCGCGCTTGACGGCGACACCTTTGTCGTCGACTTGTACAGCATCGGCATCGACAAAGTTTTGGGAACCGGCCGTGTGACCAGAAAGATGATTGTCAAAGCAGAATCCTTCTCTGAATCCGCTCGCGAGAAAATCGAAGCGGCCGGCGGAGAATGCATCGAAGTCGACGGTTGCGAATGCGACTGCGACGGTGAATGCGACTGCGAAGAAGACGAAGAATAAATTTGAAAACGTGTTGTTAAAACATGTTTCGAATTGTTTCGAATATGATTAATAAATAAAGAAAGCCGGATCATCCCGCTTTCTTTTTTTGTTATGATTTTTCAAATCATTTTCGATCTGTTTTGAATTTTAGACGTTTTTCATGTTTTATTCATTTCAGTTTTCGTTCCGTTTTCGTTGTGACCGGTATTATTTTTATAAATATCGGACTCATACAATAATTTATTAATACTATTAACCGTTATCACTTACAGCATCAATTTGCGGTTTTAAGATTCATTCAAATTATTTCGATTTAATTTCGGGTTTATCTTGGCGCTTACTATTGATTATTTATGTTATCTTATTGATTTATTCATTTAATTGATGAAATTGAGTCTATCTTCTATTTCAAAGTCAGGTGTATTCGAATGAGTTTCAGGAGTGTTTTGGAGCCTTTTTTTAGCAGGTTACCTTCTGTCGCCAGACCTGAAAAACAAGTTCTGTTTAAAAACAAAGTGATGTGGACGCTTGCGATTCTTGCGCTTTACTTTGTTCTTTCAAACGTTCCTCTGTTTGGTATGTCGGCCGAATCGATCGATTTATTTGCGAGTTATCGTGCCTTCTTCGCGGGCGCTACCGGTTCTTTAATCGTTCTCGGTATCGGTCCGATCGTCACGGCGTCGATTATTTTGCAGTTGCTGGTCGGCGGTGACATTATCCACCTGGACCTTTCAGACCCCAAAGATCAAGCTTATTTCCAAGGCGCTCAGAAGTTCCTTGTCTTTGTGATGATCGTTTTAGAAACGCTCCCGCAGCTTTTCGGTTATATCAAACCGGACCCGGCGCTTGCAGCCGGTCTTGGCGTTGACCTCTGGGTCGTCACATTATTCCTGTTCATCCAAATCTGTATCGGCGGCGTCCTCATTATGTTCATGGACGAAGTCGTTTCCAAATGGGGTATCGGCTCCGGTATCAGTTTATTCATCGTTGCGGGTGTTTCCCAGCAGATCATCACCGGTTTAATCAACTGGATTCCGGGTTCAGATGGTCTTGCCATCGGTATTATCCCGAAATGGTTCCAATTAATTACAAGCGGCGAACTCGGAACGCTCTTTTCCAGTTCTTCCGGAATCATGTATCTTCTCATCAATGCCGGTATTCTGGCGCTTATTTCCACGATCGTGATTTTCCTCGTCGTCGTTTATGTGGAAAGCGTCCGGATTGAAATTCCGCTCGCCCACACATCCGTTCGCGGCGCCCGCGGTAAATTCCCGGTCAAATTGATCTACGCTTCCGTTCTGCCGATGATCTTGGTCCGCGCTCTGCAGGCCAACATTCAGTTGGTCGGCGTTCTCTTAGCCGGCCGCGGCATCACCATTCTCGGTGAGTATTCCGGCGCGACGCCGGTGAACGGCATCATGTATTACTTATCGGCCATCAACAGCCCGTCCGACTGGATTCCGACCTATGTGGCGCAAAACTTCGCCTCCATGGGATTTGCGGCCCCGGCGACCTGGCAAATCGGTCTTCACGTCTTTGTTGACGCTTTCTTGTTGGTTGCAGGCGGTATCGTCTTCGCTCTGTTCTGGATTGAAACCACCGGAATGGGCGCCAAACAAACGGCCAAGAAGATTTACAATTCCGGCATGCAAGTTCCGGGATTCAGAAACAACATTGCGTCCATTGAAAAATACATGCAGCGTTACATCCCGAAAGTGACCGTTATCGGCGGCGCTTTCATCGGTCTGTTGACGTTGTTTGCCAGTTTGCTCGGTACGGTCGGCGGCGCCGGCGGTACAGGTCTTTTGCTGACGGTCAGTATCGTCTACCGTTTGTATGAGGACTTGGCGTCCGAACAAATGATGGAAATGCACCCGATGCTTCGTTCTTTCCTCGGAAAAGACGATTAATCCAAATCAACTTTAAAAAAAGCAGGCGTTTGAAGAAATTCAAACGCCTTTTTTTATTTCATTTTCTGTTCTATTTTTGTTTTTTTTTCAGCGGCGGCATGCGCGCGCGTTACGGCGGCACATTTATTTGGGTTTGAAAAAACCGCGGTCGTTTTCATTTTCATCTTTTCAAATCCGATTGACTTTGTTTTTTAAACTCAAACATTTTCAATACAAACAATTATAAAACGAATATTATATATATTATTAGTTATATTTATTGAATTATATAATAAACGGAGGTGGAATGAAATAGCGTCTGACATAATTTATACACTCCAGTCAATGATTAGCCTATGCTTAAACCTGAAAAACGATATCACCAAGATAGATTTAAGATTCCGCCGAAAGGTTGAATCAAATGTGTCCAAAACTCCTTAAATATTCGAAAATCGACCCCCCGAGGGACCATTTATCCTCATGGTCCCTCGTCCTCTCTTTTCTTTAAATTTCATTTTTTCCATTTCCGCTTTTTCACATTTTCTCTATATTTTTCCATTTTTTCACAGTTTTTCATATTTTTCTCTATTTTTCCCATATTGTTTTCATTTTGTCTGTTTTTTTCCGGATTTTTCTGTTCTCCCATTTTATAATTTGATGGTTTTTTGTTTTTCGCACATTTCCATGCAATTCTTTTTATAAGAAAATGTTAATTTGTATTTACTTTCCTTCTTGTTTTATCCAATCATTCTTATTTTCAGGTGGTATTGATGAACATTATATTATTTGGTCCGCCCGGTGCCGGAAAAGGTACGCAGGCGCAGAAATTGTCGAAAGAATACAACATCCCACAAATTTCAACCGGCGATATCCTTCGCGCCAACGTGAAAGAAGGAACGCCGCTCGGTCTCGCCGCCAAAAGCTATATGGACAAAGGCGCGCTCGTTCCGGATGACGTTTTAATCGGCATCATCAAGAACCGTTTGGTTCAGGACGACTGCAAAGGCGGTTTTTTATTGGACGGCTACCCGCGCACCATTCCGCAGGCGGAAGCGCTCGGCAAAATTTTGGTTGAAATCAACAAGCCGATTGAGTGCGTGATCAATATTATCGTTCCGGAAAAAGACTTGGTCGAACGTATTTCCGGACGCTGGATGTCCGCGTGCGGCGCCAGCTATCATATTCAATTCAACCCGCCGAAAGCGGCCGGCGTCTGCGATGTTTGCGGCGACAAGCTCTTCCAGCGGACGGACGACACGGCTGACGCGGTGACGCAGCGGCTGAAAGCTTACCAATCCCAAACGGCGCCCTTGGTGGATTACTACAAAAAAGAAGGCGTTTTGAAAGACATCGACGGCACGAAAGACATCGATGTTGTGTTTGAAGAAATCAAAGCCTTGGTGAAACAATTCAAGTAAAAAACTTGTTTCAATCTTGAATTTATTTCATTTTTCAATTTATTTTTTATTTTATTATTTATCAAAAATCAATTCAAAAGGGATCGTTTTGGCACAAACACAAAGTATCAAAGATCTTGTCAGCAAAGCTCTGCTGGGGATTGGCGTCGTTTTATTTGTCGGCGTTATGTTCCCGAGTTTCAGGGTCTTTCTCGGTCAATTCATGGACATTGTCATGTCTCCCGTCTTGCTTTTAGTCGGCGAATCGAACTTCTTCCTGCTTTTATCGGCGATGGCCATCCTTACCGCCATTTATTCCTCTCTGATTCAGAAGTATCTGGTGGATCAAAACAAGATGCGGGATTTCCAGGAAAAGATGAAAGTCTATCAAAAGGAAATGAAAGAGGCGCAGCAAACTCAAAATACCTACATGCTCAAAAAGCTTGAAGAACAGCAAGCTGAGATGATGGAAGAGCAAATGACCATGATGAAACAGCAGTTTAAGCCGATGTTTTACATTGTGATCATTTCCCTGCCGCTGTTGATGTGGGCGTATTACTACATCGGCGGACACCCCGAAGCAGCGCTCGTTTTCCCGTTCTGGGGGACCAAACTCTTGAGCGACAAACTCTTCATCTTCACCTACTGGCTCTACTGGTACTTTATTTCCTCGTTGGCCTTCAGCCAGGTGCTCAGAAAGTTTATGAACATTACAACCGCCGGCGCTTAATTGAGCCGGCCCAAAAATTCAATAGGGTCTTTATGATTATCACACTCAGCGGTCTTCCCGGCACCGGAACATCAACGGTAGCCACGATTATTAAAGAGCGTTCCGGCATGGATTTTATTTCCTCGGGTGAAATTTTCCGCGGCCTTGCCAAAGAAATGAACCTCTCGCTGGCCGAATTCGGCGTTTTGGCCGAAACCGATCCGTCCGTCGATTTGAAAATAGACGTGCGCCAGCAGGAACTGTCAAAAACGCGGGACAATTTGATCTTGGAAGGACGCTTGGCCGGACACATGTCTGCAGCCGCGCCGCCCGGAAAAACCGTTTTGCGCGTTTGTTTGAAAGCGCCGATTGAAACCCGTGTCCGCCGGATTATGACGCGTGAAGGCACGTCGTCCTTCAAATTTGAAATGGACAAGACGATTGAGCGCGAAAATTCCGAAAACACACGCTATCAAAAGTATTACAAAATCAATATCAACGACTTGTCTGTTTACGATTTGGTGATTGACACCGACCGTCTGCTCCCGGAAACCATTGCTGACATCATTATGACGGCGGCAAATGCGATGAAATAAGTCTTTCGATTATCTTTTTTTCTTTTTTTTTATTTGACGAGCGAACGCCGCGCGCGTTACGGCAATCATTTTTCATGACGCGTCAAAAACGATGGATTCTTTTTTCTTTTCTCTCATCTTTATATTTCTCATTTCTATCTATTTCTGTCATATTAATACGCAGCCGGCTTGCCCTTTTTTCTCTATTTAAATTTTCCGATTTGTTCAAAATCGAAATGCGTATATACTGTCAACGTATTTTCTGTTTTACACATTAAATATTTAAAATGAAGGTTGCTGATCTGTATGACATCTTATATTTCCAAAATTTCAAACGTTTTCGGATTTGAATCCGTTTTTCAAAAAATAAAGGTCTGGCGGACGCCAAAAATTAATTTGGTGTTGGCGGAACTTGAAAAGAACAGTTTTTATGACATTCAAGATTCGGATGAGATTCAAGAACGATTCCGGAAAATCCCGGAGGTTTGTGGCGTGCTGCTTTACACCCTTTCTCAGCTGGAGGAAAAGTTTGGGCCGCGCTTGAAAAAAATCGAAATCACTTACAATTATGAAGATGAATGTATCGAAATCATTCCGTTTTCCAACAATTGTGAAACGTCTTTTCGATTTGAAATATATGATTTGGATCTTCAAATCTATAAGAAATTCGGCTCGGTGTCGTTTTATATTTCATTGTTGGGGATTTGCGTATGATCATTCCGGAAGAATTTTTGGAAATTTCCAAGTAGATTCGGTCAGCAGCAAACCAAAAAACAGGCGTTTCTCCGGAAACAGCCTACAGGTGTGCGATCAACAGGGCTTATTACGCTGCTTTTCTTTTTGCAAGAAAGCATGCACAAATAAAACTCGATTCGCATTTCTCCAAAAAAAGAAGTGTTCACACAGAAGTGGTTCAGCTCTATATGGAATCAAAAGACAGCGATTACTATCAAGTCGGCTGCATTTTGTACGATCTCAAGTCTCTCAGAAACAAATGCGATTATGAAGACGTTTTGAATTTAGGTATGTCTATTTCAAAAAAGGCCGGTAAAGCAATCAAAAATGCTGAATATGTCATTCAAACATTGAATTCAAAAAATAACTGAGGGGGTTTTAAACATGTTTCATATTTCTAAAATTTCAAATGTTTTCGGATTCGAATCCGTTTTTCAAAAAATACGGGTTTGGCGAACGCCACGAATTAATTTGGTGTTGGCAGAACTTGAACAGAACAGCTTTTATGAAATTCAAGAAGCCGACGAGATTCAAGAACGATTCCGAAAAATTCCGGAGGTTTGCGATGTGCTGCTTTACACTCTCTCTCAGCTGGAGGAAAAGTTTGGACCGCGTTTGAAAAAAATTGAAATCACTTACAATTATGAAGACGAATGTATCGAAATCATTCCGTTTTCTAACAACTGTGAAACGTCTTTTCAATTTGAACTCTATGATTTGGATTTTCAAATCCGTCAAAAATTCGGTTCGTTGTATCTTTATATCTCACTGTTGGGGATTTACGTATGGTGATTCCGGAAGGAGTTGATTGGAGACGCCGAATATGTCATTCAAACATTGAATTCAAAAAATAACTGAAAGGGGTTTTAAAAATGGTTCATATTTCCAAAACTAAAGCGACTGATGTGTTTAAACCAACTCGTCTCTTTCAAAAAGTTCAAAAAGCCTCTAAAAATCATTCCGTTTTGAGCCGGCTTCAGAAAACAGGTCTTTATAGGATTGAAAATATCGAGGAAATGAAAGACCGATTTAGAAAGGAGTCAACGGTCTGGGATATGCTTCTTTATGCGACGTCCGATTTAGAAAAAATGTACGGTTCGGATTTGAACGGAAAAGTTTGGATCTTTTATGACCGGGAGTTTGACTGTATTGAACTTTTGGTTCCGATTAAAGATTATTCACAATCTGTGGACAGAATTGATAATGAAATATTTGAGCTGAACAACCGCATTCGAAAAAAATATGGTGGTTTTTCAAAACACATATTTGTTGCTGTGTAAGGAGTTGAACAATGATTTTTCCGGAAAAGCCATTGAATATGCGGAATTTATTTTCGAAAAGTTGAATTCAAAAAGTAATTAAAATAATAATTATTATCCTAAATAAAAAATGTTAATTTCAAAATTTTTATATAATATTTCTTTCAATTTATCATCAACGGCTTTTCAAAACGCCGATTTTCATAAAAACTATGTGGAGGAGATATTATCAGAAAAATGTTATCTATTTCAGCTTTGCTTCTTGTTCTTTTGGCTTGCGTGGCCGCCGGATGTATGGGCGATAAGATCGTCGGTACCTGGGACGGCGAAAAAACAGGTGCTGCGGCGACATTCGCAGACGACAAAACGTTCACCATTTCCGCACCGTTGGTCAGCCTCTCCGGAACCTGGGCGAAAGAAGGCGGCGAATACATCCTTTACGGCAGCAACAACACTAAAATCGGATCCGCTGTTTTTGTCGGCGACACGCTCAGAATTACGATCGGCGGCACAATCTCAGTCACCGACGACTTTGTCAAGAGAAAGTAATTTCCGAAAAATAAGAAATGAATTCCAAAAAACGGAATTCATTTCCGTTTTCCAATTCATTTTGCCTTTCTTTTTTATTCTTTATCTTATTCTTTAACGGCATAAAATCCGGCGTCCAAATACGAATACCAAAACAGTTCCACGGTTTTAAATCCGGCTTTTTTCAATAGATCAATGTGTTGCGCCGCCGTAATCGGAAAGTATTCCGTTCCGTAACGCTGCCGGTAATTTTCGGCGTCAGTTTCGCTTTTTCCGTGTTCCGTTTGAAAATCTGCCACCATTTGCTGCGCCAGCATTTTTCCAGTTTCCGTCACCGGCGCCGTGTGTTCAAAGGTGATGTAAATTCCGTCCGGCTTCAGCATTCGGAAACAGTTTTCCGTTGCCGTCTTTCTGTCTTTTTCGGACAAATAATGATGGGACAAAACGGCGGTGACGACATCAAACGCGTTGTCCGGGAAATCCAATTCTTGAGTGCTTTTTGTTTTCAAATATTGGATTTGTGTTTTCCCGATTTCATTGAGTTTTTGCTGCGCCATTTTGATCATTTCCGGCGACGGATCCGCCAAAAAAATTTCCGTTTCCGGATATTTCTCAACAATTTTTTGAGCCAGCGTGCCGGTTCCGCAGCCGGCGTCTAACCAACGAACCGGTTCTTTCTTTTGGTTTTTTGTTTCCGGACTGTTTTCAAAATAAGCTTTCACAAGACGGAGTGTTTGCGCATGGAATAAATCATAATTCGGAACGGTGAACCGCACATTATTGTCGTAGCCGCCGGCCGGCGGAAACTTAGGGCTTGAGTTTGATTTGCCATTGTCCAATTCAGTCATTGAACCATCTCATATTTGTTTTTAAGAAAATCGTCTTTGAGCCGGGCCACTTCATCCGGACAATTTTCAATTTCGAGGACGAAAAGACCAAAGCACGGCTTTACATACTGAAAATAAACGTTGTCGCCGGAAATGCCGACCGGGAACGGACGTGATCCTTTGAGCGTGATGCCTTTGATTTGAGAACCGGCTGGAACGTAAAAAGCAATCTCGCACGATTCCTTGATGATGGTTTCGGATTCCAAAAGCGTCAGCTCGCTGCCGACAATAATACAATTCACATCTCTGAGACACACCATAAAATCCGCCTCCGCTTTTTTTCAATTTTTCAAAAAAGATGGATTGTTGACGCATGCGGCGGCGCCGGCGTCAACAAAAATTAAATCGGCTGCAATTATTTATTCGTCAATCACGAGATCTTTGACTTTGATTCCGGATTTGACGATTTTGCCGACAATTTTGCCGCCGGTCATGCCGACGACGTATTGAGCTTCTTCTTCCGGAACGATAATGATGAATCCCATGCCCATATTGAATGTTTTGTACATCTCGGCGTCGCTCACTTTGCCTTGTTCCTGCAGGAACTTGAAAATTTCCGGCGGCTCAATCGGGTCGGTGAAATCGAATCCGAGTTTTGTGATCCGGTGAAGTTTCAACAAACCGCTGCCGGTGATGTGGGCGAGGCCGTGAACTTCGTATTTTTTGATGACGTCGAGCACTTCCATATAAATGGCCGTCGGGGTCAAAAGTTCGTCGCCGATTGTCTTTTTTGAGTTGTACGGGCAGTAATCCTGATAATCGTACGGCGATTCTTTGATGATTTTTCGGACAAGGGAGTAACCGTTGCTGTGAACGCCGGTGCTTTTCAAACCGATAATCACGTCGCCTTCTTTGATTTTTTCGCCGGTCAGCACTTGATCTTTTTTGACGAAACCGATGCAGGTGCCGGCCAAGTCGAATCCTTTGATGATGTCGGGAAGCGTTGCGGTTTCGCCGCCCACGATCGACATGCGGGAAATTTCAGCGCCTTTGGCAAGTCCTTCGCCGATTTCGGCGGCAAATCCGGGCTTGTGTTTTTCAAGCGCCAAATAATCGACAAAAGCCACCGGTTCGGCGCCGATGGCGATCAAATCGTTGACGTTCATCGCAATACAGTCAATGCCGACGGTGTTCCATTTTCCCATGTCGTTCGCGATCAAAACTTTGGAACCGACGCCGTCGGTCGTCATGGCAATCGCAAATTCGCCGAAGTCGATGAGGCCGGCGTAGTGGCCGATTTCCGTCAGCGGCGCGCCGAATCCTTCCCTTTTGAATGTCATCGTTTTGGTGAGGGATTTGATGGTGTCCTCCTCCATTCTGATATCCACGCCGGAAGAGGCGTAGGTTTGTTCTTTGTTTGTCATTTTTGAGTCCTCTGATTGATAAAATTGAATCATTCGACGGGTGGGTTTATTCCCTTTTCCCGAGTTCGAATTCGTTGTGAAGCGCCAGCACGGCTTTGTTGACGTCGTCGATGTTCACGACGCAGGAGATGTTGTATTCGGAAGAGCCCTGGCTGATCATGATAATGTTGATGTTTTCTTTACCAAGAGCGGTAAATACACGCCGGGCAACACCGGGCGTTCCGGCCATACCGGCGCCGACGACGGCAACGACCGCCACATCCGTCCGGAATTCGACGTTATACAAGTCTCCCAGTTCGGCTTTAATGGCTTTGACGGTTTTGACGCGGTCGGTTTCGTTCACGATAAACGAGATACTGGATTCGGAACCCTGGCTGATCAAGCGAACGTTGACGTTTTTGTCGGCGAGAACCGCAAAAATCTTGGCGACTTTGCCGACGGATCCGACCATTTCGACGCTGGAAATGTTGACGAGCGCGATCTTTTTGATCATGCTGACGGCCTTGACGACGTTTTTGGACAACTGGTTTTCAGAAATCACAAGCGTTCCGTCAAAGTCCGGCTTGAATGTGCTTTTAACGCGGACCGGAATGTGGTGCTGCATGGACGGCTCAATCGCGCGCGGGTGCAAGACTTCGGCGCCGAGAGAGGAGAGTTCCATGGCTTCTTGATATGAAATAAATTTAATGGTTTGGGCGTCTGCGACAATTTTCGGATTCGTCGTCATGATGCCGTCCACTTCTTTCCACAGCCAGATTTCATCGGCTTTGACGCCGACACCGATAATGGATGCCGTGTAATCCGATCCGCTGCGGCCCAGTGTTGTGATGTTTCCGTCCTCGTTTTCGCCGATGAATCCGGTGACGACTTGGATAGATGTTTTAAAGTCCGGCGTCAACCGATCGTGAATGAGTGTGTAGGATTTCGGAAGCGGTTTGGCGCCGCCGAAAACGTCGGTTGTGATGATGCCGGCGTCGCCGCCGGTGTAATATTTGGACGGAATTTTCAGAGATTGGATCGCGCCGGAAACGATCGGCGCCGCCAAGCGTTCGCCGAAGGATGAAATATTGTCTTTGGAACGGCTGGTCAGTTCGCCAAGGTAGCAGATACCGATAAGCGCTTTTTCGAGCTCGTCGATTTTCATTTCCAAATGTTCGATGACTTCCGCGCGGATTTTTTTGTTGTCGATCGCGTCGTTGACGGCGTTGAAATGTTTCAATTTGAGCGCGGCGATAAATTCGGAAATGGTTGAGACTTTTCCATATTCGCAAGCCGCGGTCGCTGTTTCCAAAAGACCGTCGGTCACGCCGGCCAGCGCCGACGTCACCATAATCACTTGATTTCCCTTATCAAAATACGACTTGAGCAGTTCCGCAACGTGGCGAATTCTTTTTCCGTCTCCGACCGACGTGCCGCCGAATTTCATCACAATTTTCATTTTCAATCATCCGATTCTGAAATCATAAGAATAACAGGCCGGCGAGAGCATCCAAACTGCCGTCAGCCTCAATAAAATCAATCGTTGTCAAAAGATACGCAAATTAATAAACATACTCTAAAATATCACAAATACAACAACGGGACAAACACCGGATAAGTTGCCTGCTGCAATTTACCTCTTTCTGACCCTGCCTTTTTTCAAGGTAACGGATATTTAAATAGATTATGACGCTTAGAATGAATCATCATAACAAATAAATACGTCACGATTCAAATTTAATCTGATTGGACAACAAATTTAACTTTAATTTCGAATTTAGATCAATCGACATATTGATTCATCATTTCATCTTCCCTTCATCTTTATTCCATGTTCATTTATTCATCAAAATAACCATCAAAAGGCCGGATTCTTATGAAATACATCGTCATCATCGGTGATGGAATGGCAGATTTTCCCATTCCCGAATTGAATCAAAAAACAGTTCTTCAATACGCCAAAAAACCAAGCATGGACTTTTTAGCGCAGCACGGACGCAGCGGTTTGGCTGTTACGGTTCCGGAAGGTTACTTGCCGGGAAGCGACGTTGCCAATATGTCTATTTTCGGATACGACCCGGCGGTTTATTACACGGGGCGCTCTCCGCTTGAGGCCGTCAGCATGGGTGTGCCTTTATCCGGCAACGATTTGTCTTTTCGGACCAACTTGATTACCATCGGCAGCGAAGACGGTACCGTTGGCGTGAACGGTCCGGACCTTTCCGCCGGCTACATTTTAGATTACAGCGGCGGACACATCACGTCGGCCGAAGCGAAAGAACTCATTTTGGCGGTGGACGAAGCGCTCGGCACGAATCAATTTTCCTTTACGCCCGGCATCAGTTACCGCCACCTGCTGGTGGCTAAGGATAATTTCGGCAAGAACTGCACGTTTACGCCGCCGCACGACGTCACCGGTCAAAAAGTGTCGGATCATTTCCCGCAAGCGCCGGAAGGCGATTTGGAGTCCGAACGGGCAGCCCGGATTTATTTGGACATGATGAAGGCATCTTATGAAATTTTGAAAAACCACCCGGTCAATCAAAAACGCGTCCAAGAAGGCAAACTTCCGGCCAACTGCATTTGGTTCTGGGGACAAGGCAACGCGCCCAAATTTGAAAAATTTGTTAACATTCATCACAAAACAGGCTCGGTCATCTCAGCGGTCGACCTCTTGAAGGGAATCGGCATTTGCGCGGGTCTTGATATTATTGATGTTCCCGGCGCCACCGGATTTTTGGACACCAATTATAAGGGCAAAGCCGACGCGGCCATAGACGCTTTGACGTCGAAGGACTTTGTTTTCGTTCACATTGAGGCGCCGGACGAATGCGGCCACATCGGCGACGCCCAAAAGAAATTGCAGGCGGTCGAGGATCTGGACGCGAAAATCATAACGCCGCTTCTGAATTTTGCGCGCGAATCTCACAAAAAAGGTGAACCGGTTCGAATTTTGGTGATGCCGGACCATCCGACGCCCGTGTCTCTTAAAACGCATACAAGCGATCCGATTCCGTTTGTTATGTACGACACGCGGGAATTGAAGGTCGATGGCGTTTCCGTTTTTGACGAACAGTCCGTGAAAGCCGGTGCGTTCGGTACGGTTTATGCGCCGGATTTAATTTCAATCATGCTTCAGCCGGATGATTCGTGTTAAATAAAAATGAGATTTAAAACAAAAAATATAAGTCAACAAAGCAAATGAAACAAATAAAACAAAACATAAAACAAAACATAAAACAAAACATAAAACAAAACATAAAACATATCCGGAAAAACAAAATATTTTGTGAATTAATGACATAAGATTATATATTTCGAATTCATTTCTATATTAAGTTTTATTTCAAGTGTTTTATGTTTTACTTTGTATTTTAATTATTGATTTTTTATTCAGGCGCGAACACATTTGAATGCGTCTATTCCTGACGTTTATTATTTCAAAAAACCTAAAAACGAAAAAGATTGGGGAATTTTATATGAATCCGTTTCAAAAAAAGCAATCCAAAGATAAAGATGAGATTGAAGAGGAGGATGTGGAAACCGAGCCGCGTTCTCAAAAACTGAATCAATTTTTCAATAAAATAACGTCTTTCGGCAAACCCAAAGAGGACGACTCCTTCGGCGAATTCCGCCAAACGCCGTTGATGGACTTAATTGAGCGCAAAGACGACATTGTCGTCAAAGCGGATTTGCCGGGCGTCACGAAAAAAGACGTCGTCCTTGAAATTCAAGACCGGCTTCTTACCATCCGGGCGGAATGCCTCAACGAAATCGAAGAAGGCAGCTACATCCGGCGCGAACGGTTCTACCGCAAATACGAGGGTTCCGTGAACATTCCGGTTCAAATTGATGAAGAAAAGGCAACCGCAAAGTTGGCCAACGGCGTTTTGACGGTGACGCTTCCGAAAAAGACGGATCCGAGCATCGTTGATGTGGACGACTGATTCTTATAATAAACTCCCTTTTTCTTTTTTATTTTGTTTTCTGTTTCTATTTGTTTTCTATTTTTCACTTTTTTTGTTTTCCGTTTGTCACTTTTTTTGATTTCTTTTTCCTTCTGTTTTCTCTTTTATTCCTGATGAAATTCTTTTAAAATCTTGTTTAACTTGTCATAACTTATTTTATTTAGAAATCATTTTTATTTAGGTATCAGTCCGCTCTTTTCATAAACTGTATCTATAAATTTATAAATTTAAACGTTGTCGGGTGAATCTTTTTATATTATTTTGCTATGATCTTTATACTAATCGACTATTTATATTTACAACACGATAATACGTTTTAAGACCTGAATATATGGCGGGTCATTAAACGAAAACGTTTCGCCGAAAATATTCGGTCCATTGCCTCTTATTGGCGGATTATTTGTCATCCTGTTTTTACCAACCCGCAGGATGTTGGAATATATGCCAAAAAAACAATCCCCAATAATAAGTTAAAACCAAAGCCGTGGTCATCAAAACGAATTATTTGATGACTCGGGACAGCGTCAAATAATTTACTCGATCACGGCGGCGGTTTAACTCTTTCTTTCTCTTTTTGTTTTTCTTTTCCTTTTGTTTTTTGCCGCCGGCCTACGCGCGCGTTACGGCACCCATTTTTTATGATTCCTCCAAAATTCGTTCTCTTTTCTTTTGGATTCAATTCGATTCGCCTTTTGAATTTCATCGGTTTTTTAATATTAAAAATTGAGAAGCGGCAATCGACATCAGCAAAAAAATAGGCAAGTATTTAAACAAGCACCATTTTTTTAATTTTGTTCAAATTTGATTTGACTTTATGGAAAAATGGTGTGATTCAAAATGGTGATTGAACTTGAAAAGGCAAAAATGTCCGGTGATCTGAAAATGAATTTCGTGTTGAATGAACTTGAAAAAGATGGAATGTTTTTGGTGGTGGACGCTGACCGTATTCGGGCGCACTATTCCGAATAGGAAAACTTCTATGACATTTTGTGGTACATTTCTCAAAATCTGAAAGAAATGTATGGGGAAAGACTGCTGCGGCGGATGAAAATTGAGATTGAATGTGATTATAATTTGCTTGAAATCCAGATTCCGATTGCAGACTGTGGTCTTTCTCTTCATTATGAAATGTTCGGCGTTTGCGAAGAAGCTCGAAGTATTTACGGAGAAACTGCCGGATGCTTCTTTTTAATTACACGTTATCAAGATTATTAATAGGGGTGAATCCAATGGACTTTAAACCGGCCCATTTTTTGTATCTTTCAATTTACTTGACCAAGCTTGCGAAAAGTAATTTGCCAATATCGGAATCATTTTACCGGACGGCCGTTGGGCGGGCGTATTATGCATCGTTTTGGGAAGCTCGAGCTTATGCGGAAAATAATTTGAATTTTGTCAGTTCAGGAACCGGAGGAGATCATCGTTTTTTAGCTTCCTGCTATCGTGACTCCGACAACAAATCCATTCGGTCGGTGGGTTTGCTTTTATCCAAACTCAGAACCTGGAGAAATATCAGCGATTATGAAAGTTCGGACAAATATGATGTTTCGATTGAAAGGAAAGCCGTTGAAGCAATTTCATATGCGGTTTCTATCTTCTCGGAATTAAATCGCAAGTGATTTCATATTTTAAACTCAGAGTGGTGATATTATATGTTAACGGATGTTGAAATCTCAAAAATGCCGGTTCATTTGAAGGGAAATTTTGTTTTAAATGAACTTAAAGAAGATGAAATGTTTCTCGTCGTCGATTCCGATCGAATTAAGGCGCATTACTCCAAATAGAGAAATTTTTATGATATTCTCCGGTATATTACTCAGAATTTGAAAAAAATGTATGGGGAAAGACTGCTCAGACGGATGAAAGTTGAAATTGAATGCGATTGTGAATTCTTGGAAATTCAAATTCCCATTGCCGGTGATGAAATTATTTTCGGTCGCGAATCTTTGAATCTTCTAATAGAAGCTCGAAGCATTTACGGAGAGACAGCTGATTGGTTCTTTTTGATGACGCGTTACCAAGATTATTAACAAACTTTCCGTTCTTCTCCCCTTTCCCTTTTTCAATAATATAAATGCGACAATATATATTGGTTGAACCCCCTTTCCTGTGCATGGCTTTTAAAATTGCGACAATCAAAGGGATTCCGATTTACATTCACATGACCTTTCTGCTGGTCTTTTTGCTTTTTGCGTTCATGTTTGACATCACGCGTTTTCCGTACGGGTTTGCCGGCGTGGAACCGGCGATGCTGCGCTACATTTTTTCAGTGGCGGCGGCATTTTTGTTTTTTGTGACATTGCTCATTCACGAGTTGTGCCACTCGATTTTGGCGACGTCGTACGGCATTAAAATCCAGGGCATCACGCTCTTTTTCTTCGGCGGCGTTTCCATGATGGAAAACCCCAAAGACGAAAAAATGGTCGAGCCGTCCAAAGAACTTAAAATCGCTTTGGCAGGTCCGCTTTCCAGCATCATTCTCGGTCTTTTGTTTTTGGGGCTCAATTACGCGGCGTTCGGCGTCTTTTACGGCGCGCCGCTCATCTCAGGATCCATTATGATCGGCAGCTGGGACATTCTGTACCGCGACATCTCGGTGCTGTTGTTCCTCGTCGGCGCTCTGAACTTGATCCTCGGCATTTTCAACATTTTGCCGGTCTATCCGATGGACGGCGGCCGTGTGCTTCGCGCCTGGCTCGCAAAGCGCTATTCGTTTCAAAAAGCGACGGAAATCGCGGTTCAAACCGGCAAGATTTTTTCCGTCGTCATGGCGATCGTCGGGATTTTCTTTAACCTTTGGCTGGCGCTGCTGGCGGTCTTCCTGTACATTTCGGCGGCTGAAGAAGGCAAAGCCGTCAAGACGACGTTTATGCTTGAAAATGTGACCGTCGGCGACATCATGACCAAAAATGTGATCACGGTCGACGAATCGATGAAAGTTTCCGATTTCGTGAATTTCGTTTTCCAAAACAAACACCCCGGTTATCCGGTGACTCACAACGGCGTTGTGACGGGAACCATCACGGTGGACGACATCAAGAGAATCAATGAAGCCGAACGCTACGCGCTGACGGTTAAAGACGCTATGAAAACGGACGTGATTTCCGTCGCGCCCGAAACGCCGGCCTTGGACGCTTTTGAAAAGATGAACGTGAATTTCGTCGGACGGCTGGTGGTGCTTGACGCCGGCAAAAATCTGGCCGGCATTTTGTCCAGAACCGATTTGATGACCGCGATCAATCTGAGAAGCAGTTTGACGGACACGAGCAATCTCGGTCCGGATTATTCGAAAAAGAACAAACCGGCGGACGAAAAAGACAAAGATCAAGACAAAAACAAATCGTAAACCGGTTTGTTTTTATCCAAAATTTTTCGATGAAATTCCGGGGGAAACCTCAGACAACCTTTTTTTTCAAAAAAAACAAAACCCGGCCAAAACGTTCCTGTTTTCGCCGCGGCCGCGCGCGTTACAGCGATATTTTTTCGAAGACAGCCGTCAAAAATACCGCTTCATTCTATTATTTATAATAGCAAACCGGCCGTTCATTTTTTGATTTATTTGTTTTTTGTCCGATTTTCCGCTTCAATTCCATGCAAATAGTTCCCCGCTTCAACAGACGCTTTGCGTCTGTTGAAGCGGATACTGTAACGGGAACGTACAATTGGAAACAGGAGGTGTAAAACGGAACAGGAATCAACTGTTTTGTTGGAAACGGCAGATGCAATCCGAAATCTAAAAACAGTCACCTGCAGATGCAACCTGAAATCTAAAAACAGTCACCTGCAGATGCAATCTGAAATTTAAAAACAGTCACCTGCAGATGCAAACTGAAAAATCAAAATAAAAAAAGCCGGCAAAAGCTTTCACGCCTTCGCCGGCAAATCTTTTTCAACATTTACTTTGGATTATTTTCTTTTCACAAAATACCAATAAGCAACGCCGCCAATAACAACAATCGCAACGATGCCGACCGCCATCCAAAGCCATATTGATTTGTCATGGACTGACGGAGGCATCGGAACCGGCTGTTCACTTGAATTTTGTGAAGCGTTTTGCGATGCATTTTCGTTTGAACCATCCAATCCTGCACCGCTTCCATTCGTTGTATTTTGTTGGGGTTGTTGTCCGTTCTGTTGCGTTGTCATCGGTAGAACTGTCGCTTGGCCAGTACCGCTGCCGCCACCGTTATTATTTGCGGGAATCGGTGGAGTTGGAATTTCGGTGTTTGTTTTCACCGTCAGAGGTAAGCTTTGAGGAGACGGACCTTCCGTATCCGTTTGTGCAATTCTTGTGTAGAATTTGTATTCCGTATCCGGCGTCAATCCCGAAAATTCATTTGATGATTTCCAAATTCCACCTTCTGTTCTGTATTCTGCACCAATAATCTGCTTCAATGTAATTGTGGTTGCTGTTTTTGAATCCAATTCAAGAATCGGTGTGTTTGGTGCTTCCTTTATTATTGCCGGTTCACTTCCGGAAGCAGTATACAAATACAAATCTCCATAATCATCCGTGTAGGCATGGAATTCGGTTTTAAAAGCACCATCCTCATTGACAATGTAATGCAATTTGTTTGCACTGCCGGAGCCCATTCCAACTTTTGTTTCAAAAACTTCTGATTCATTGCTGTTTTTTACGGTCCTTTCTGAATATCCCTGAATATTTGCAAAAACATTCGATCCGCTTCCCGGCGTGTAAATGCTTCCGCCGTCAATGACAATCGTAGAGGTGCCGTTTTCCGCTCCTTTTCCGCCGCCAATGGCATAATGCGTTCCGACCGATCTGACGCCAATAGTTCCGCCTTCGATTATAACTGTTCCGGCACCGCCGCTGCCGTTGCTTCCGCCGCCGCCGATGCCGCTGCCACTGCCGCGGCTGCTGCCGCTGCCGCCCGTTACTGTTGTAATTGTTGCCGAGCCTGATACTGTAACTGTTCCGGCACCGCCGCCGCTGTGGCTGCCGCCGCCACCGATCCCGCTGCCGCCGCCGCTGCTGCTACCGCTACCGCCCGTTACTGTTGTAATTGTTGCCGAATCTGATACTGTAACTGTTCCGGCACCACCGCCGCCGTTGTCGCTGCCGCCGCCACCGATGCCGCTGCCGCCGCCGCTGCCGCCGCTGCCGCCCGTTACTGTTGTAATTGTTGCCGAGTCTGATACTGTAATTGTTCCGGCACCGCCGCCGCCGTTGTCGCTGCCGCCGCCACCGATGCCGCTGCCGCCGCCGCTGCCACCGCTGCCGCCTGTTACTGTTGTAATTGTTGCCGAGCCTGATACTGTAACTGTTCCGGCACCGCCGCCACCGATGCGGTCGCCACCGCCACCGCCACCGATGCCGCTGCCGCCTCCGCTGCTGCTACTGATACCACCCGTTACTGTTGTAATTGTTGCCGAGTCTGATACTGTAACTGTTCCGGTGCCGCCGCCACCACCGCTGCCGCTACCGCCGCCGCCACCGATGCCGCTGCCGCCTCCGCTTCCACTGCTACCGCTGCCGCCCGTTACTGTTGTAATTGTTGCCGAGTCTGATACTATAACTGTTCCGGTGCCTCCGCTGCGGCTACGGCCGCCGCCGCCACCACCGATGCCGCTACTACCTCCGCTACCGCTACCGCCGCTGCCGCCCTTTACCTCAAAAATATTCACAAAACCGTTGATGACGATTTTTCCGCTTGATTCATCGATTTTTCCGCCGATTCCGGCACTGCCCGGCCCGCCATAGACACTCAAATGATTCGTGTCTTTAACGGAAACGTTTGCGGTGATTATCAAAAAATTGCCGAAACCGACGTGGATTCCGGTTAAGTTTCCGGTAATCGTGTTATTGCCTTCTAAAAAAAGAGTTGTGCCGTCGACGCCATCGATATCAATGCCGTGTTTGTTGGTGGCCGTTGACAAATCTAAATTCAAATCTTTGATTGTCAAATTCAGAATTGTTGCACGTGTTGCAGCTTCAATGCTGACGCTGAGTTCTGTGCTGTCGCTGTTGCTGACAATTGTTAAATTGTTGATTCCGTCCGGAATTGAAATTGTTCCGTTTCCGTCGGTATCCCAATTTGAAGCGTTCAATGTTAATGTGTGCGTGTCGTCGGCTGAAGAAACCCAATCAATCAGGATTAAATTAGCGTCTGTTACGTTTGTAACGTCCGCGGTTTCGGCCATCGCCGGCATGGCGGCCAAGATGAAAAAAATCGCCAAGACAAATAATATGATTATTGTTTTCCGAAAGGGTTGGTTTATGGTCATATATATCTATCACTAATTATTTAATAGTTATAATATAAATGTCACGATTAAACATTACTATACGCCGTTTGGCTTTGATTCTATATATTATTATGGATATTATTGAGGATATGTCTTCAAAAAACAGAGCGAAAATCTAAAAGAAATGATTCGTTTTTAAAAGTAAAAATCAAAAGGCATTGAAATGAATTTTTCAAATTATTTTTTTCAGACAATTTTATATATTTTAAAATCGAAAAGTATTATATCTTTTCAGAAAAAATAAGGTCCATTTATTATTGAAAAACGGCACTTGATTTTCAAAAACGAAAACGTGGTGTTCATTTGGAGGTTTGATTCATTTTGGGAAAAATACTATTGGTCGAGGACAATTCCATGAACCGGGAACTGGTGAAAGACATCCTGGAGACGTTTAACTGCGTCGTGACCGGCGTGGAAGACGCGTTTGCGGCGTTGGAGCTCCTCGAGAAAAACGCTTACGATTTGGTTCTCATCGACATCAATCTGCCGAAAATGAATGGCGTCGAACTGGCGCAGCGCATCCTGGACAGCGATTTCAAGTACGGAAAAATGGTGGCGCTGACGGCCAACGAATGCACGCCCGACGGCCGGCAATTCCAAGACGCCGGCTTTGACGATTTCATCCAAAAACCGTTCCAAATCAACGATTTCAGAAAGAAAATCGAAGACAACATTCCCGAACATTGCGCCGGACATTGATCAAAATCATGCCGACGCATTGATTTAAATTTTAAAAATAAAATCTGATTTTCTTCATTTTTCGTTTTTTACCTTTCGTTTTCATTTTTTTGATCGCCATGTCCAATCCCGTTCTGCTTCAGCTCAAACAAATCCAATCGATGACGGTTTCGTCGCCGGAAGACGCCGCTTTTTTGATATCGTTTCTGTCGCCCGACGCCAACGAAATGCTTCAAACCGCCGCCGCCAACGCGCTGATTTCAGCCGGCGCGGTTTCCGTCCCCGCTCTGTTGTCGCATTTCGACTCATCAACCGACGACGGCATTCTCAACAAAACATCTTACGCGCTGTCGCAAAATCCGTTTTCTCCGCTTTCGTTTTTTGAAAACAGCCTGTCGCATTCCAATCCGGACGTCCGCCGAAATTGCGCGGCCGGCGTCGGCGTTTTGCAGCAAAACAATCCGTCAGCCATCGAGTCGATTGAAAAACTGGAACGGGTTTTGTACGCGGATTCTGACACCCGCGTCTCCTATGAAGCCGCCTTGTCGCTTGAAAAAATCAATCCAGGCGCGGACTTTTGGAACAAAATTCTGGAAAATCCGAACATGGACGATCATGTTTTGAACAAAATCGTTGAGATTTCCGGCAGCGCCGGAAATGAAACGACGCTCGGTTTATTAAAATCAACAAAAATCACAGACGAACGGATGGCGCAAACGGTTCAAGAATCCATCCGAAAACTCACGCAAAAATAAAAAATAAATAAACAAAAACTCAACAAAAAATAAACAAATAAAAAAGAACTATAAAAACGAATATATAATAATAGAGATTGTATTCTCCGTTAGAAAAACCGGATATCAATCGGAGGTGGACGGCATGGAATACGTTTATTTTATTCTTCTCATACTCGGCGGCTTAATCGCCGGATCATTTGCCGGCATGCTGGGCGTCGGCGGTGCGTTTTTGCTCGTTCCGCTTCAATTCTTCGTTCTCACCCAAATGGGATACGACCCCGACGTCGCCATGAAAGTTGCCATCGCCACCGCCTTGGCCGTCACGCTGCCGACCGCTTTGAACAGCGCCTACCGCCACTCTAAAAAAGGGACCGTCTTTTGGAAATACGCCGCCCTGATCGGGACGTTTGGTTTTATTTTCTCGTTCACCAGTTCCTTTATCGCCAACTACCTGCCGGGTTCTGTTTTGTCGTTCATCTTCGGCGTTGTCGTTCTCGCCGCCGCCCTGCGCACCTCGTCTTATAAAGACACAAACGAAGATCCCGCCAACATTTCCCAAAATTATCTTAAATACGCCGCATGCGGCGCGATTATGGGAACCGTTTCCGGCCTCACCGGCATCGGCGGCGGTATCGTCGTGATTCCCCTGATGATTTTCGTCCTGCGTTTCCCGTTCATCAATGCCGTCGGCACCTCGTCGGCGACAATTGTTTTCACATCAATGGGCGGTATTATCGGGTATTTCATCAACGGATTCGATATTGCGGGACTGCCGCCGTACTCCGTCGGCTACATCAACATTTTGATTCTCATCATCTTGGCCGTTCCGAGCATTCTCATGTCCGGCGTCGGCGCGTCGATCACCCACCGGGTCAGCCAAAAATACATCCGATACACGTTTTCAGCGGTGACGTTCGTCATCGGCGTCACCATGATTTACAAAAGCTTGGGCATTCGCCTGTCGGATTACATTTGATCCGATTTTCTTTTCATTTTCATTTCATTTCATTTTCTTTTCTCTTTTTTCTTTTATTGTTTCTTTATTTTTCTTGCCGGTTGCCTTCTTATCTTATTTTTTTATTTCATCTCTAAAAATAATGTCAAACTGTTCAACAACTTTTTATATTATTTAATTCCATTATTAATATTGATGAACAATTTCACAAGTAAACATCATGCTGTTGCTTGTGGCTGAAAAATGAGACCGCTTCGCGAACAAACACACAAACAAACAAGAAGGTGGATCAAATGGATTTTTGGCTGTCAATCTTTCTGATATTGCTGTCAATCGTTGCGGGTTACATATTGATTAAGTTGCTCAAAACCCCGAAAAACATCTTTCTCAATATCCTTTTGGGATACATCATGGTGGTCGCCGTCAACATGATGTTTGGCGAACGGGTAATTCCTTACGATTGGCTTTCCCTGATCATGACGACGCTCACCGGTGTTTTCGGGGCGATTGTTTTGATTGTCATGAACGGCGTTTCTTATATTTTCTAAAATAAAAAAAGCCGGTTTCCCGGCTTTTCATTTTTTTTGTTTTGTTTTTTTTATTTTTGTTTTTTATGGCGGCGCCCGCGCGCGTGACGGCACACATTTTCAGCGGCGGTCAAAAACCGGACTTGTCTTTCATTTTATTCCTTTCGTTCCGCCCTTTGCGGTTGTAGGTGTAATGAATGACAAACGACGCCACTTTGTTGTATTTTTTCAGCCGGTTTTCGATGAAGTAAGCAGCTTGTCCGTGAAGGATATTATCCATAATCACTTGATTGCTGATGAATTTTACGAAAACGACCGTCAGGAACTCATCGTTGACCAATTCCGATTGTTTTTTGTCAATGTAATCTTCCAAAGGCGGCAAAATATCACGGTACGGCGCGTCAATAATGACCAATTGTTCCGGGAACGCTGCTTCTCTCCACAGTTTTTCAAAACTTTCGCGTCCGGCGTCGCTGGTTGAAATATGAAGAACCGTAACGTTTCGGCTGACCACGTTGGCGTAATTGAGCGCTTTTAAAAACGGCCGCGAAAATGATGATCCGAGAACGATGCACGGATTATTGTCTTGGCTGGAACACGGCTTGTAAATTTCCCGCGCTTCGGCCGGTTTCAAAACGATGTCGTCGGCAACGGATTGGTAATGTTTTTGAATGCTTTGCATCAACAGAACCAAAACCGGGATTGCAATGGCGAGCATCCAGGCGCCGGCCGTGAATTTCGTGGTAAACACGATGATCACGCCGATCAAACTCATGGCGGCGCCAAACGCGTTTATCAGCATTTTATGTTTCCAGCCCGGCTCTTTGTCTTTCATCCACTTGACGACCATTCCGGTTTGCGCCAGCGTAAACGACAAAAAAACGCCGACGGCATAAAGCGGAATCAGTTTATGCGTTTCGGCGTTAAAAAGGAAAATAAGTCCGCCGGCGGCGAAGAAAATAAACAGGATGCCGTTTGAAAAGCTGAGTTTTTGGCCGCGCTGCGCCATCCGGTGCGGCATATAGTTGTCAACGGCGAGAATCGCCAAAAGCGTCGGCAAACCGTTGTAAGCGGTGTTGGCGGCCAGCAGCAGAATCGCTGCGGTCATAAATTGCAAAATGTAGTACATCGGTCCCGTTCCGAAAACGGCCGCACCCATCTGGGATAAAACCGTATGTCCGTCCACCGGAATGACGCCCAGCTGCGTTGCCAAAAGAACGGATCCGCCGAAGATGAAAATGATAATGCCGGCCAAACAGTACAAGATATGCTTGGCGATTTTTTGAGACGGCTGTTTGAACGACGGCACCGCGTTGCTGACGGCCTCGACGCCCGTTAAAGCCGAACATCCGGACGAAAAGGCCCGAAGCATCAAAAAGACCATCGCAATCGTCGTCAGCGCGCCGGCCGGCGACGTCGGCAGGCTGTTTAAAACGCTCGGTGCATATTCAATCGGCATGAGCGTTCCGGTTAAGAATTTGGCCAAACCGATCGTGATTAACGCTGCCATCACCAAAATAAAACCGTATGTCGGCAAACCGAAAACTTTGGCGGACTCTTTGACGCCGCGCAAATTCATCAGCGTCACCAGCGACAGAAAAATGAGCGCGATCGGAACTTGGTACCCTAAAAGACCCGGGACCGCAGCCACGCAGGCCGCCGTCGCCGACGAAATACTGACGGCAACCGTCATGATATAATCGATGATCAGGGCTGCCGCTGCGATCAAAGACGCTTTTTTGCCGAGATTCCCTTTTGAGACGACGTAAGAACCGCCGCCGTTGGGGTAATGGTCGATAATTTGCGAATATGAAAAGACGAGAACGATCAGCAGAATGATGATCGGAAGCGCTACGATTCCCAAATAGTGAACGGACAGCAAACCAAGGACCGGCACCAACACCAAAAGGATTTCCTCAATGGCGTACGCCACCGACGACACGGCGTCTGACGCCATAATCGGCAGGCCCCATTTCAAATTTAATTTTTCATCTTTAATCTCATCGTTTTTGAGTGCTTTTCCGAGAAGCAAATCTTTCATTTTGAAATGTTTTTCTTGATCCGGCATCCTATCACCCGATTTATAAAAAATATTATAAATATGCGGTTGCATCGATACAGAAATTTTGTTCAATTTTCAGAAACAGAAAGCCGTTTTTATTAAGCGGCCGTTTGATATTATTTGTGATTTTTGCTTTCTGCGTGTTGCAGACGCATTGTCTTTATTTGAAAACAGATATGTTTTGAAACAGATGTGAATTGAATAACTGATTATGTGAATTGACTCATTTTTTTATTGAAATGAATGAAATTGTTATTGAAATGAACAATTTATTCTTCTGATGAACAATTTGTTCTTTTAGTGAACAATTTGTTCTTTTAGTGAACAATTTATTCTTTTGGTGAACAACTATCCATTGCAGTTACTTTGGCGTCATTTGGTGTATAAAACGGTTGCGACATAATTATATATAATTTTATTTTTAATTAAAATAAATTTAAATGTTCAATAAACTAATGTTATAAAATCAATAACTCATTTTATATAGTTTTGAGAACTAGAAACGATTGAGCGGTTTAACCACCGTTCGATTTCGATTTCAACCTTGATTTCGATGTCAATTTCAAGTTTTTATTTCACACAGAGGTGTTTTTCAATGGACATTCAAACAATTCTCACATACGCTGTTTTAATTTTAATTGCACTCGTTGTCGCTTTTATCTTGTACAAAGTCTTAAAAACCGCCAAGAACCTGATTATTAACATTGTTTTAGGTTTCATCGTCTTCATCATCGGCGGCTGGATCATCAACAGTTATTTGGTCGGATATTTCCCAAGCGCTGCGCCAATCAACTATTTCAGTTTGGTCAACATCATCATCACGGCTTTAACCGGCGTTTTCGGTGCGCTCGTGCTTTTGATTTTATCCCTTTTCGGAATCACATTCTGATGTGATTCCCTTTTTCTTTTTTTATTTTTAAATTGCATCAGCCGTTTCTGACAATACAGGTTTTTCTGATCCGATTTGCGTCTGCTGTTTTTGAGAATACAGTTTTTTTCTGATCCGATCTGCGTCTGCTGTTTTTGACAATACAGGTTTTTCTGATCCGATTTTCATCTGCTGTTTTTGACAATACAGGTTTTTCTGATCCGATTTTCATCTGCTGTTTTTGACAATACAGGTTTTTCTGATCCGATTTGCATCTGCTGTTTTTGACAATACAGGTTTTTCTGATCCGATTTGCATCTTTGTGTTCTCGATTTCCGATAAATCAGACGCGATGCGCGTCTGATTTATTCGGGGGCTTGCACGCATTTTTTAAAAGCCGGCAGCCGGTTCATACAATTCATCAATAACCGGACTTCGATTTTTGAAAATCCAAAAGAGAATGTGTCGCCGTAACGCGCACGCACGTGCCCGCCAAAAAAAACAAAAAAAGCAATTGCAAAAATTGAAAAATAAAAAAAGAAAAATGAAAGATTTCTCTTTCATTTCTTAGAATTTCGTGACGAATTTACGGGCTTGGTAAAGCGCGAGGATGCCGATGATCACAATGAAAATCATCCACACGTACGACGAATACGGAACGTATCCGGCGGCCCAGAGCGCGTTATAAGCTTCCATAGCAGCTTCGGTTTGCGGCATATTTTTTCCTCCTTATCCGATGCAGGCGTTTTGCACTTTTTCTTTGCCGAAATCGGTGATCACGTAGCGGTGCATCAAAAATCCTTTTTTGTTGATGCCTTCGTTGTCCACGGCTTGCTCAACATCTTTAATCATGCCGCCCGAGGCGAGTTCAATGATGTCGAAATTGATCAAATCGCGGTCATACATACCGCTCATGCCGTATTCTTTGTGAATCGCTTCAATGATCTCATAATTCCAGTGCGGCTGTCCGTCTTGGAAAAGTTCCAAGAGACGAATTTTCGTGGGTCTGAGCGCCATCTTAGTCACCTCTGAGAGATTCGACGTTGTCGGTGCTTTCCGTAAACATCAACAAACTGCCGGTCACACACAAGATACCGCCGATGATAATCGCCCATCCCGGAGAGCTTCCGAAGAACAGGAACACGAAAATCACAGCCATCAGACCGTACAAGTTGCCGATACCCTGACCGCGCCCAACGCCGATCAATGGGAACGATTTGTACCACGTCACGTAACAGAAACCAAACGTAATACCGGCAAAGATCAGCACGAGAAGAACCATTGGGTTCATCGCGAGGAGCGCGTAGTGGAACATCGGGAAGCCGAAAAGCGCCAAGATCGGGATGATGATGATCCACCAGATCATGGATTCGCCGATGAAACGGATGGTAATGGCCGAGTCGGGTTCCGCCAGGTCAAGACCTTTTCCGGCGACAGCGCCTTCAAGACCCCAGCCGACGGCTGCCATAAGACCGCCCAGGTAACCGAACCACTGGACGCTGCCGGTGGCGAGTTCAGACACAAGTCCGCCGGCGTAAATCGCAATACCGCCGCAGACGATAATTAAAATACCGGCCAAGGCGCGTTTGGAGATTTTCTCGCCGTACCAAAGGCGGGCGACGGTGGATCCGACCACCGGATACAAAAGACCCGCAACAGCGGAGAAAGCGGCGCCGATGAATCCCATGGCCAAGTAAGAACCGAAAACGGCAATGAGACCACAGATGGAGCCGAGGAAGAACCATTTGGAACAGTGTTTAAACTCAAAAATCGTGCGTTTGAGTTCCTTGACTTTATGTTTGCCCAGGATCGCATTCCAAACCAAAAGAGCTAAAACGACAGTGAGCGCATTCAATGCCGTAATTAAGACGGCGACAATCACGAGAGCGACAGAGTCTCCGTAGTCAGCCGCGATGACCGTTGACATCTCGTCAAACGGATTCAATACCCAGACAGCTGTTCCCGGAAGATACCAAATACCCCAGAAGACAGCGCAGAACAAGGCCCACATGTAACCGTATTTGACCTTGCGTTTGCTTTCCATGACCTTTAAGTCATTTATATTCAGATTTTCAGCCATAAACTTTCCTCCAATTTCTTGGATAACTTAAACACCTGAGCAACTCCGTGGTGAACCACGATTTTGCCTTTTAATCCGTTTTTGTGGAGTTATTCCGATTGCAGCCAGACGGTTCAATCGAACGTTTTTGATTTATGTTGTTTTTGGGTTTAGATGACAAGAGCTTGCGACGCCAATATTTTAGATTGTTTATCTTTAGAATTTAAGATTGTTTATCTTTAGATTGATTATCTTTCGCACTTGATTTTTCAAATTTAATCACATGACAATGGAGCATGTTTCGTTTTTCTTATTTTTACAATGGAACTACCGTTTTTGTTAATGTTTTTTGTATGCCGAATATGTGAACGTTTATGGTCAGTCTAAATGACGATTGATTTGTCTGTTTTTTAATAAAAATTATTAAAAAATGAACATTTTTCAAAAATCACAAAAAATAGAAGAAAAGCAATTTTCTCTTCGTCCGTTGCTTTTCTTCATATTTCATGCAGCCATATATCGTTTATATTTCGTATTGATTTTTTGTATTATGCCGACGCTTTCTTCTGAGCTTCTTTTTGGGCCCACCACCAGAGCGGGATGAAAAGCGCCAAAACGACAAATCCGAGAAGAGTCGGTCCCCATCCGGCGTCCAATCTGTTCAGATAGACAATACCGACCAGGTAGAACGGAATGTTCACAACGGCAAAGAGCATGGCGACGTATTTCCAGCCTTTGGGGGCCTTAAACGGTCTTTCCAAGTCCTTGAATTTCGGGTCGGTGGCAGCCTTGTAGTAAGCGGCCAAGCTGATACCGTTGGCGACGACGTATCCGATCGCGGATGCGGAAAGGATTGCTGCCGGTCCGGCACCACCGTCGGCCATGGAGAACAAAACAATCAAAAACAAGTTGAAGACAGCAATGACGGCCATAGCGACCATCGGGACACCGTTCTTGTTCAATTTACCGAAGAAAGACGGCAAGTTGCCTTCGACAGCCAGAGAGTGCATGGATCTGGCCGATCCGTTGAATGCGGTCTGAATGATCAAAACCATCGCGGCGATGAGCATCACGATCGCGACAATTCCGCCCATGTCTCCGAGAACCATCTTGGCCATCGGGAGAAGCGGGGAAACTCTTTCAGCGATCACAGCGTCAACACCAAGCGTTCCGGTCACGGATGTTTGAACCATCACGTAAGTGAACAAACAGATGATACCACAGCTGAAGAGCGCTTTCGGAACATCTTTCTTTGGGTTCTTGTATTCCGGTCCGTAAATGGCGGCTGTTTCCCAAGCGCAAGCGCTCCACTGCGCCGTTGCCATGATACCGAGGAAAATTAAGATGCCGTAAATGTCCCAGCTCCAGTCGGTCGGGAACCAGCTGCTTGTAATATTCTCGATATGGAACGCGCCGGTGAAAAACGGTGCGATTGTGATGATCAAAAGAGGAATCAAAGCGAAAATCGCTAAGATGTAACCCAGAGTTGCGCCGCCGGAAACACCGCGGGAGTTAACAAGCATCAGGACGCCGAAAATAATAATTCCCGAGCCAAGGGAAAGCCACATCGGAGAAATGCCGGCAAAGGCCGGAACAAGACCGTTTAAGTAGCTGCCGATGAGAACGGAGAAAATAGCCAACACAGGGTTCCAGGCGAGCCAATATCCCCATGCAGAGAATCCGCCAATAAATTTACCGGTGCTGGTGCCGGCGCCGAAGACCGCTTGCGCGAATCCCGGAAGTCCGGATGCGTTCGGGAAGGCCGTCGCCATTTCGCCGTAAGCCATGTTTTGAAGGAATCCTTGCAAAACAGAAAGAGCCCAAGCAACGATAGCAAACGCCCACAAGTAGGTCGCAAATGTTCCGATTGACGGTAAAATCAAAAGCGGAACGCCGAGCGCAATGGCCAGGCCTTGCTTCCAGTCAATTGTTCTTTGGAGTGTATTACTGTCACTATCCACTGAAAAAACCACCTTTTTTTTAAAAATATCATAAACCCGAAACAATTTTTGATCTCTGATTCCAATGAACGGTCAATAAGCCGGTTCCGATGGAAAAAGATAGAAAAACCGTTTCAAAAAACATTTTTTAAAGTCAAAACGACAGGCAAAAAACTAAAACACAACAGGGGCGGCGCAGATTCAAAAGTATTTCTCCGTCCGATATGATCAATCAGCAAAGCTGGTCGAATTCATGTTGAGACAGTTCTTTATTTTTTCAAAGCCTACGCTGTTTTAGAACTGTTATTGCTTGTCCAATACCTCCGTATATTCTTCAAACGCCGGAGCGTTTTTCAAAATATTTGATTCCGATAAACCCCTAAACCTTTAGAAAAGTTTAAGTTGATTTTGCCGAATCACACACAATCCAAACGAGTCTTCTGTTCTTGAAAACAAAAGTGGTACCCCCATACCCGGACTTTATTTTTCAATCCGATCCCTGTTTTTTGAAAGACCGGCGAAAAACCATCCGCATCATTTGTTTCAACCTCTCCCCAATTGTTCATGGGGGTCGAGATTTATTTGCGCATTATATATAGCAAGAATCGTATATAGCATAACCGTTTTTTATTATTAATGATTCTTAATGAAATATCGGTCGTCAAGATGATTCCATCACTTAGTCATTATTCAACAAAGATGTTAAAATTACAACGTTGTTAAAATATATTGCCAACTCAAAAATCTATCATCTTTTGATTTTTACAAATCGTCTTGACTGACGCCGTTTTTCAAAAATTAATTTCTAAAAATTTGTTTATTTTTTCTATTTTTCTTTGTTTTTTCTATTTAAACCCTCTCAAAATCCCTGTCTAAAATTCATTCTCTAAACGCTCATTTTTGAATGTTTTTTGAATGGATTACTTAAAACTTTATATATAAGAAGTGGATAAGTAAACCCTATTTATCATGAAATTATTTGTCATTGATCTGTAATTTGTCATTGATCTATAATCTGTGAGCCGGTTATTTTAGGGCTCGTTTTTTCAAAAATTGCTCATATTTCATCATATTTCACACAATTTGTATTCATGATTTCTCTATCGTTCATCATTATTCATTATTATTCATTACTCTCCATCACTTCAGAAGGAATTCAAATGACATTACCGGCATCATTGAGTCTGAGCGACATTGTTTGTCTTTCGGAAAAGAGGCGGACCATTCTCTTGCTGCTGCGGGAAAAGGGTTGCAAGATTGAAGAACTGACGGAAAAAACAGAAATGACTGCTCATTCTCTGGCCCCCCAGTTAAAAACGCTTCGCGACGAGAAAATTGTCGTTTTAAAGGACGACCGTTACGAATTGACGCACATCGGCCTGATTTTGGTCAAAAACATGTATCCGCTCTTTGAGACGATTGCGGTTTTAGAACGCGACCGGAAATACTGGTTCGACCGGGACTTGTCGGTGATTCCGCCGGATTTGCTTTACCGGATCGGCGACATCGGCGCCTACAAGCTTTTGGAGTACAGCATCAGCGACTACATGTTTGACGTCCCCGCCGAGTTTTTGGAAAACCTGAAAAAATCGAAGCACGCCATGTGTCTCTTGTCGGTTTACCACCCCGTTTACACGGACGAATAGCTCAAAATGGGCGAGTCCGGCAAAGACATGACGATGATTGTGACGCCCAAAGTTTTCGACCGGATGAAAGGCGAATACGGCGCCCGTCTCGAGAAATTCATCGGCAAGGAAAACGTGACGTTCCTCGTTTACAACGAAAAAGGAAAGTCGATTGCTCCTTCCATGTTGATTACGGATGTTTTCACATACACCTATCTTTTCAACAACGACGGCGTTTACGACAACAAAATGCTCATCAGCTTTGACGACATGACAAAATCATGGACGAAAGAGCTTTACAAGCATATCAAGAAGTCGTCCGTTCCGGTTGAACAGTACGAATCAAAATAATCTTTTTTTCTTTTTCCTTTTTCTTTTTTCTTTTTTTGTTTTTTTGGGCGGGCAGCGTGCGCGCGCGTTACGGCAAAAATTCCGTCGCTTCGCTAGGAATTTTTCAGGGGCGGTGGGAGTCTGTTTTCATAAGTTCGCTTCGCGAACGGCTCCCTTCGGTCGCAATTTTCTATTTTTGACGGGTGTCTGCACGCGCGTTATAGTACCCATTTTTGTTTTTGTTTTCAAAACCACGGGGCTATTTTTTTGAAAACTTCATGCAAACCATCCCGTAAAATCAGATGCGATAGCATCTGTATTTTACGGATACCGCTGAACAGATTTGGGTACAGTAGCCGGCAGGTGCGACTCAGTATTGTGAACTGAAACTCTAATTTAAAAACAGTCACCTGTAGGTGCAACTCAGTATTGTGAACTGAAACTCAAATCTAAAAATAGTGAACTGTAGGTGCAATCTGGTCTGAAAATCAAAATGCATCTGCTGATCGGATTCCGCAAAATACAGACGCAAAGCGTCTGATTTTGCGGGTCGTTTTGCTTGAATTGAATAAAAATTGCGGGTTGGCTTGCTTGAATTCTTCAAAAGCCAACCGGTAATTTCCTTAAACTCAAATAAAACGTGTCGCCATAACGCGCGCGCCGGCGCCGCCCTCAAATCCGCTCTCTTTTTTCAGTCGTCATCTTTGACATTCGCCTGAATGCTTTTCAGCCGCTCCATGACATGAATCCGGTTTTCGGCTTTGTCAAAATACACCGTGATGAGCGTCACCTGATTTCCGGACAGAATTTCGGCGACGATTTGGAAATATTCTTCGCCTTTCTCCTTGACTTTTCCGGAATATGAAGCACGGCAGAATCCGTCTTTGACCGGAAACATTTCCGGCGGTTCAACCGAACCTTCAAACAGGTCGCCGTCAAAATCGATTTGCGGTTCCGGTCCCGAAAGCGCAGTCAAGCGGTAAGTGTACCAATCCGCATCCAAATTGTCATGATAGACATGGTCGCGCCCGTCGCGGTCTTTTGCGTACAGGAAATATCCCGGAAACGGCAAGAGGAGATTTCCGAGGCGCATGTTGATTTCACTTTTGCGGTAGCCGATCGGAAATTCGGATTCAAATGCCGGAATACCGACGACGGATTTTGGTTTTGAGGAATCAAGTCCGCAAATTTCCAAATATTCGGGGATAGGAATCGGAAGCAACGGGTCGGCTTTCATGGCTTTTTCCAAATGCCAAATAATGTCTTTGTTAACCTTTTTATCTTCCGGACTGCGGCGGCTCGATTGGAAATAGCAGTCTTCCCACAGCATGGAAAGCGCCGAGTTCCGGTAAAATTTGGCGTCCTTTTCCCGATTGTTCCAAATGAAAAAATCGCCGGCAAAAGCCTCAATGTCAGCCGCTTTCATCAGCAGGTTTTTCATGGAAAAACGTCCGACGGGCGTCACCACCGTGTTTGGAACATCGGCGGGCTCATAGCTTCCCGGATTCCAGCAAATAAAAATGTTGCCGACGTCCGCGTCTTGAAACTGTTCGTAAACCGCCTGAACCAAATTGTCGAGCCAGAGACAAAACTGTTCCCGGCGTATTTTTTCAAAATCATGGTCGGCATAATAACCGGTTTCGTCGTCAACCGAAAGCTCAAGTTTGGATTTGGCGGCAAAGTCGTCCAAAAAGTCGACGGCCGCCGCATGAAATCCGGGACCTGCGACATTTGTTTGGCAGTCGCCCTGCAAAATCCCGTTTTCATACCAAAAAACAATGTCGCCCGCTTTGCAGAAATGAATGAAAACGGCGTCGTTGATGTTGCCGCTACCCAAAAATTCCGCGTCATGCTTTTTGGACATGTTTTTGAGAAGCGAATAAGTCTCTTTGATTTTTTCGGGCGCGCAAGGACCCGATTGAAAACGAAAACCGATGCTCATTTGATTCATCCTCCAAATCATTTGGTTAAATTATTTTATTTTCAACGTTTTCCAAACATGAATTCGAACTCTTATAAACGTTTTTAAATTGAAAATAGAACAATATTAAAAAATTTTATACAAATAATCTCAATGAAATAAAGATAAATTTTTATTCAAAGATGTCAATGCCATTGATATGAGGATAATTTTGGAAGATGACAATTTAGGCAATGCTTTGCCGATTGGCAAACATGAAGAAATGGTTGAAATGATTGAAGACCGGCTTTTGTTGGAAATTGTTGAAAAAAGGCTCAAAGAGTCGGCCGGTGAAAGAACATATTCTCTCGAAGAGGTTCTTGAAATGCTCGGAATAACTGAAGAGGATCTTGAAAATATAGAAGTGGAAATTGATTAAAAGCAAATCATTTTTTAGAAAATTCACGATGAAAAAAGAATAAATGGTTGAATAAAGCCGTCAAGGCTTTATTCAATTTCTATTTTTAGTTAAATTAAAATTTAAACCGCTACAATCTTCGCGCTCAAAATGCCGTCGATTGCTGTCAATTTTTTCAACACGTCTTCCGGAACGGAGCTGTCCACGCTGATGACCATGATGGTCGGCTCGCCGATTTTCACATGACCGACTTGCATGCCGGAGATGTTGATGCTGTTTTGACCGAGAACCTGGCAGCACGGGCCGATGACGTTGGGTTTGTTGATGTGGTCGGCAAAAATCATGTAGGCGGACGGGAAAACGTCGATCCGGTTCTTGTCGATTTGAATGATTTTAATGTCGTTGCCGACAACCGTTCCCGAAACGCTGACGGTTTTGCTGCTGCTGGAAAGTGTCAGTGTGAAAACGGACGCGTATTCGTCGCTGGTTTCCGATTTCTTTTCAGACACGTCAATGCCGCGGGATTTTGCCAAACCGGGCGCGTTCACATAGTTCACGCCGGCGCCGACGGCCGTTTGAAGGACGCCTTTTAAAGCGGCGAGCGTAATCGTTCTTGTGTCTTTTCCGGCGATTTCGCCTTGGTAAGACAAATCAATCTTGTTGTAACCGGTGCCGATTAAGTTGCCGGCGATTTTGCCGGTGGTTTCCGCGAGTTTCAAGTACGGGGAAATGACCGCCATGACTTCCGGGCGAACGGCCGGGATGTTGACCGCGCTTTTCGCGCCTTCGCCGTTGAGCACGTTGATGATTTCGTGGGCGATGTCAATCGCCACGTTGATTTGCGCTTCGACGGTCGAGGCGCCGAGGTGCGGCGTCACGATAATTTTGTCGGATTTGAGAAGGCGGGATCCGGTCGGCGGTTCTTTGACGAAAACGTCAATGGCCGCGCCGGCAATCTTTCCGGCTTCGACGGCGTCCGCCAAATCGTCTTCATTGATGATGCCGCCGCGGGCGCAGTTGATGATCCGGACGTTTTTCTTCATCACATTGAACATGTCTTTGTTGATGAGGTTCGTGGTTTCCTTGGTGAGCGGCGTGTGGACGGTGATGAAATCCGCGCGGCGGCAGATGTCTTCAACAGTCGTCAGCTGAATGCCCATGGATTTGGCGCGTTCTTCCGACACGAACGGGTCGTAACCGAGAATCGTCATGCCAAAGGCTTGACCGCGTTTGGCGACTTCAGCGCCGATGCGGCCGAGACCGACGACACCGAACACTTTTTTGTTGAGCTCGACGCCCATAAATTTATTGCGTTCCCATTTGTCCGCCCGAAGGGAGGCGCACGCTTGCGGAATGTTTCTTGCGGCCGACATGAGCATCGCAAAAGTGTGCTCGGCAGCGGAAAGCGTGTTGCCGTCCGGGGTGTTGGACACAATAATGCCTTTTTTAGTGGCAGCTTCCACGTCCACGTTGTCCACACCGACGCCGGCGCGGCCGACGATTTTTAATTTGTCCGCCGCTTCAATGACGCGGGCGGTCACTTGGGTGCCGCTGCGGATCACAAGCGCGTCGACGCCTTTAATTTCATTCACAAGCTCGTCTTCGGAAAGACCTGTTTTGACAACAACGTCAAAACCGCTTTCCTTCAAAATCGCCAAACCCTCTTCCGAGAGCGAATCGCTGACTAAAATTTTCATTTTAAATTCTCCGACAATGGATAATTTCAGTTAAAATACATTGATTTATGATATTTATTGAATATTTTGAATATTTGTTAGATGTATTCAATCAATTTAAACAAAGTACGTCAGTCGTTAACACCTTAGATAGTAAATAAATTTAATGATAAATGAAAAACGGATGATTCTCTCATCTTTCATTTATGGGCAAAGTAAGCCACAACATTGTCGCCGTCCACCGCGTCAATCCGGCAGAAACCGAACCGTTCGAACTGAACGACTTTGTCCAGTTCCGTCAAAATTTGGCGTTCGCCGATGCCGGACGAATTCTTTTCAGGTCCGAGGACGGTCACCTTAACGCCATTGGTCGGCGCCCAGTGAATGATTTTCATCTTGCATTTTTTGGCGGATTCCGCGTCGTTGTCCAAAAATTTGGCTGACAACGGCGATAACGATGTGATTTCAACGTTCGCCAAGTCCTTTAACCGAATTTTGGAGCCGACCGTCATTTCTTTTTGGTCTTCTTCCGTCACGACGACTTTGCCGTTCACCTTGATGTCGCGCGTCACATCGTGTTTGTTCGGATGAAGCGGCGGTTTTGCGGTCACGTCGCCGAGTCCGTCAATCGCCATTTCAACCGGATTTTCGACAAAGAACATGCGGTGCGCCACCGGGTCGACGAACTTCCGGTTTTCGGCGTAAAGCGAATTCATGCTGATGCTGACGTCGGTTTCGCCGACGCCCATTTCCACAATGAATTTTTTGAGCGCTTCCGGCTGAATGCCGCGGCGGCGAATGGCGCGAACCGTCGGCAAACGGGGATCGTCCCAGCCGGTGTATTCGCCCGCTTCAATCGACGCGCGAATGCCGCTTGTGCTGAGTTTTCCGAATTCTTCAATCCGGACGCGTCCCCAGTGCATGGTTTTTGGGTAAGTCCATCCCAAATAATCGTAAATGTATTTTTGGCGTTTTTCGCTGTCCTGCAGGTCTTTGCCGCGGATAATGTGCGTGGTTTCCAGCAAATGGTCTTCAATCGCGCCTTCAAAGTCCAAAAGCGGCCAGACAATGTATTTGCTGCCGATTTCCGGTCTCGGATGTGATTTTTTCAAAATGCGGAAAGCTCCCCAGTCGCGCATGGCCGGGTCTTTGTGCATAATGTCGGTTTTGATTCTGAGAACAGCTTCACGTTCCTCGTAGCCGCCCGCCAGCATTTTTTCAAAGTGCGCGCGGTTAACGGCTGCCGTCGTGTCCCGGTGCGGACACGCTTGTTTTTTGTCTTTGAGGCCTTTAAACGTCTCGCCGTCGCAGAAACAAACGTAGGCTTTTTCCATATCGATGAGCTGGAACGCGATGTCGTAATATTTCTCAAAGCGGTCGGACGCAATCACAATTTGGTCCGGCGTCACGCCGAGCCACTTGAAATCGTCGACGTACCAATCATAAGCCTCAAGCATCGGCCGTTTTTGGTCCGGGTCGGTGTCATCGAAACGGAGAATAAACTTGCCGTTGTAGGTTTTCACGTATTCGGAGTTGACGATCATGCCGCGGGAACTGCCGATTGTCGGCGGACCATTCGGATTCGGCGCAAAACGCATCACGACTTTGCCGTCAACGGCTCCCTGGAGCGGCTTTAAACCCTTTTCCGGTTCTTTTTTGACGGACAGCTCTTCCACCAATTCAGGCGCCAGCGCCGTCAGACGGGTTTCCCATTCGGCGGGCGTTTCCTTGGACATTCGGTCCGTGATTTCAGCAATCGCGGCCGACACTTCCGGCACGCGGTCGCGCAAGTGCGGACAGATGCCCATAATTTTTCCCATCACCGCTTTTGCTTGCGGGACAGCTTCGTATTTAACGGCGTTTTGCAGCGCGTATTTTTCGATTGTGTTCAGGTCATTTTGGTCCAAAGCCATAATTCTCTCAACCTTAAAAAGAAATATTTGATCATTGAGTATAATAAGATAGAACGATGAATATCCAGGTATTTAAAATATGTTTTGCATAAGCGCAGCCCCATCACAATCATCATCAATATGAATGTAAATAAGGACGATGAATAAAGCCGTTCACATTTTGGATTTTTGCGGCGGCGCCGCGCGCGTTATAGCGTCTGCCTTTGATTCAAACGCTAAAACAGATGGTTCGGCTTTAAAATGAAAAATAAAAAAATGAATTCAGACTTTCCGTTCAATTCAAATGATTATAGATTTTTATACGATGATGTCTCATTTAACTCAAACCAGAAATCAAACAAACCGGGATTTTTATGAAAGAAAACAATATGCTGATGTGGGATGAGACTCTTTTTAAGGAATCCGACGTATTTGAGTTGGATTATTTGCCGGATTATTTCCCGCACAGAGAAAATCAAATGAATGCGATTCGCTATGCGCTCAAACCGGCCGTTCGCGGCGGACGCCCGCTTAATTGCCTTTTGTTCGGTCCGCCCGGTACCGGAAAAACAAGCGCGTCGCTCAAAATTTTTGACGAGCTGAAAGAATATACCGACAAAGTGCTCACGGTCAAAGTCAACTGTCAAATCGATTCCACCCGTTTTGCCGTCATCTCCCGAATTTATAAATCCGTGATGGGCGTGGCGCCGCCGGCGTCCGGTGTTTCTTTTAACCGCATTTTTGACAAGCTCACCAAAAAACTCATCGACGTCGACAAGGTTCTCGTAGTGGTTTTGGACGACATCAATTATCTCTTTTACGAAGGGCATGCCGACGAAGTGATGTATTCGCTGCTGCGCGCCCACGAACAATATCCGGGTTCCAAAATTTCCGTCATTGCGATTGTGAACGATCCCGAAGTGATTTACGGATTCGACAAGCGCGTCAGTTCCGTTTTTCTGCCGGAAGAAATTGAGTTTCCGAGATATGAACTGTCCGAAATCAGCGACATTTTGGATGACAGAATCATGCGCGGCTTTTTCCCGAATGTGGTGGCCGAAGACGCGAAAGCGCAAATGGCGGATTTCGTGAACGAAAGCGGCGATCTTCGGGTCGGCGTCGACCTTTTGAAGCGGTCGGGCCTCAACGCCGAAAAACGCGCGTCCCGAAAAGTAGAGTTGGAAGACGTGAAAAAAGCATATACGGCTTCCCGTTCACTTTACATTTCCCGAATGTTTTCCAATTTAACCGATCATGAAAAATTGATTATCCGGCAAGTCGCCGACGCCAAAGAAATCTCGGCCGGCGATTTGTATGAAAAATTCAACGCGGAAACGAATATCGGCTACACCCGGTTTTATGAAATCATCAATAAAATGGTTTCCGCCGGGTATGTGACGGCCGATTTTTCCGGAAAAGGCTCCAAAGGCCGGACTCGGATTATCCGGTCGGCGTTTAAAAAAGAAGAATTGGCTGACTTATTGAAGGAAAAATGAGGATGCGTTTTTTGAGAACGCCGTTGAGCCCGCTGCCGTAACGCGCGCGCATGCCGCCGCCCAAGAAAATAAATCAATATGAGATGAGAATTATGTTCGGTAGATTCCGTTTTTTGGATGAAGAAAATAACACGGAGATTGATTTCGACGGCGAAGTCTTTGACGGCATTGTTTATCCGGCGCCCGAATATCAAAATGTGGACGATGAATATGCGCTGGCGTCCTTATTGGTTCTGCCGCCCGTCAGCCCGTCAAAAATCATCTGCGTCGGACTGAATTATTCGGACCACGCCCGGGAACTCAACATGCCGGTTCCGGAGAATCCGATTCTGTTCCTCAAACCGCCGACGGCGGTTTTGCCGCACAACGGCTGTATTTCCTATCCGGCGGTCAGCCGGCAAGTGGATTATGAAGCGGAGTTGGCGGTCGTTATCGAAAAAGACGGGCATAATATCGATTTGGAAGACGCTTATTCTTACATTGCCGGTTTTTCGTGTTTTAACGACGTCACGGCGCGCGATCTCCAAAAAGCGGACGGTCAGTGGACGCGTGCGAAAAGTTTTGACACGTTTGCGCCGCTCGGTCCTTTTATTGTTACGCCGGAAGAGTTGGAACAGCAGGGGCTGAATCCGGAAAATTTGAACATTCAAACACGGATCACGGATGCGGACGGAAATGTACGGATTTGCCAAAATTCCAACACGTCGGAATTTATCTTTAAAATTCCGGAGCTGATCTCGTTTATTTCAAGCGTGATGACGCTGAAAAAAGGAGACGTGATTGCCACGGGAACGCCGCCGGGTGTCGGGCAATTGATTCCGGGAGATTTGGTCGACGTGGAAATCGAGGGAATCGGAACACTTTCAAATGCGGTGATCGATGAAATTTGATTTCATACGGTGTTTGAAAAAATTTGAGTAATTCCGAAATCATTTTATATAATCGGTGATAATTTATTATTTTTTATTGAGGGGAATAGATGCGGCGCGTTGATGCGTCTCAATAAAAAAAGATTACTCAAATAAATTTAGATTTATTTTATAAAAATAACGGTGTTGCCGTTAATTCAATCATTCATTATCTATAAGAATCAGATAAGTATAAATATCGAATAATGCCACATCATTTTATGATGGAGTCTGTTTGAAATAGATATATTTCAGAAAAAATCGTGTGTTCTATTATGTTTGAACAAGCTTATACCGAATTGGAATTAATTGACAGGCACATGCTTGTCTTGAAATTTGTTGTTGAGCGTGGACCAATCGGTATTTTAAAATTATCCGATGAAACGGGCATGCAAGCCCATAAAGTACGTTATTCCCTTCGTATTTTGGAACAAAACGGGCTCATCAAACCGTCGCAGCAGGGCGCAGTCGCCGGCGACAGTGTCGCTTCTTTTTTACAAGCCGTTGAAGAACGGTATGGTTCTATCCGAAAGTTGGTCGACGATATCGAAAACACGGAAAAATCCATCAAAAACTGATTTTCATTCATTACTTTCATTCTTTTATTTTTCATTCGTCTGTTTTTTATTCATCTGTTTTTTATTCATCTGTTTTTCATCATCGTTTTTCATCATCGTTTTTCATCATCGTTTTTCATCATCGTTTTTCATTCATTTGTTTTTCTCTGATCTTTCTGACTCCTTTTTTTTAAGGGTCACGATAAGAACAACCAAATAAATTGGTGTTCAAATCATGATTATGCAGATGAAAAACAAATACATTTACCGTTCTAAAATTTCAGAATCCAAATTTCGGCAAATTGTGAAGCTTTTTGCCTT
>NZ_JAWDKD010000012.1:0-1137 GCF_032714475.1 Methanolapillus africanus
TGATCACAACTCTGAATTGAGTTTGGTCATCGGCCAGAACGGTTGCAGCAGTTGTGTAACTGTCAGACGTCGCACTTGAAATGTCGCTGAATGTGACGCCGCTGTCAGTGGATTTCTGCCACTGGTAAGAAGCAGCGTTGTTTGCAGTAACACTGAATGTTGCCGTTTCGCCTTCAACCACGATTTGGCTGACAGGCTGCGTTGTGATTGTTACAGCGTCGCTTGTACTCACAACAGTCAATGTTGCAGCATTCGATTCCTTAACATCGCCTTGTGTGCCGGTAATCACAACTCTGAATTGAGTTTGGTCATCGGCCAGAACGGTTGCAGCAGTTGTGTAACTGTCAGAAGTCGCACTTGAAATGTCGCTGAACGTGACGCCGCTGTCAGTGGATTTCTGCCACTGATAAGAAGCTGCGTTGTCCGCCGTGATTTCAAAGGTGGCCGTTTCGCCTTCAACCACGATTTGACTGACAGGCTGCGTTGTGATTGTTACAGCGTCGCTTGTGCTCACAACAGTCAATGTTGCAGCATTCGATTCCTTAACATCGCCTTGTGTTCCGGTGACCACAACTCTGAATTGAGTTTGGTCATCGGCCAGAACGGTTGCAGGCGTGGTGTAACTGTCAGACGTCGCACTTGAAATGTCACTGAACGTGACGCCGCTGTCAGTGGATTTCTGCCACTGATAAGAAGCTGCGTTGTCCGCCGTGATTTCAAAGGTGGCCGTTTCGCCTTCAACCACGATTTGGCTGACAGGCTGCGTTGTGATTGTTACAGCGTCGCTTGTACTCACAACAGTCAATGTTGCAGCATTCGATTCCTTAACATCGCCTTGTGTTCCGGTGATCACAACTCTGAATTGAGTTTGGTCATCTGCCAGAACGGTTGCAGGCGTGGTGTAACTGTCAGACGTCGCACTTGAAATGTCGCTGAATGTGACGCCGCTGTCAGTGGATTTCTGCCACTGGTAAGAAGCAGCGTTGTTTGCAGTAACACTGAATGTTGCTGTTTCGCCTTCAACCACGATTTGGCTGACAGGCTGCGTTGTGATTGTTACAGCGTCGCTTGTACTCACAACAGTCAATGTTGCAGCATTCGATTCCTTAACATCGCCTTGTGTTCCGGTGATCACAA
>NZ_JAWDKD010000013.1:0-124322 GCF_032714475.1 Methanolapillus africanus
AAGGCAAAAAGCTTCACAATTTGCCGAAATTTGGATTCTGAAATTTTAGAACGGTAAATGTATTTGTTTTTCATCTGCATGATCATGATTTGAACACCAATTTATTTGGTTGTTCTTATCGTGACCCTTTCCTTTTTTCTTTTCTCTTTCCTTTCTTCCATTTTCTTTTTTTTCAATCCGCGCCGGCCGCGCGCGTTATCGCAACACGTTTCCTCTGAGTTTTCAAAAGAAGGGGACTCTTTTTCTTTTTTCAATTTTCAATTTTAGATAAACGATGTTTATAAAATACAAAATTATAAAACATTTTATATATTTAAAAAACCATTTAAGTCCATATTTTAAAATTTAAACCTCAGAGTGAAAATTATGGACGCCCGCAATAAAAAATACATAAAAGTCGTTCTTCTTCTTCTCGTTCTTCTTTTGCTTGTTCTTCTTTTGACAACGTGTCTCAGTCAAAAACCAACGGAGGGAACCTGCAGCAACTGCGCGGTTTCCAATCCGCCGGGTCCCCAAAATGAAACCAACAATTCGTCGAGTCCGGACATCATCGTTGCCAACCAAACCACCGGCGGCAATCCGGTGACGCCGCCGTCTCCGCCGCCGATCGGCATTCAGCTTTACGACTTCAAATTTGACGCCGGCACCAACACGGGCACGCTGCGTCTTTTGGCGACGTTGGAAGAGCCGATTGCCGATCCGAATCTGATCGACACAATCGCGTATCAAAATATCAACACAACGTCTGACAACGGCGCGGGAACCGTCGCCGGTGTCGTTCTTTATGACGATACGTACAACCAATATCTGGTTTCAGTCACGGCGCCGCCGTTAAACACGCCTTGGAGCGGCGAATCCTACTCTTACATTTTGTCCGGCAGCAACGTCCATCTCACTCTCGGCGAAGAGCCGGCCGATCATGTCAATTATCCGTTCGAATCCGGGACCGGCATTTTCGGAGATCCGTTTACCATCGTTCATATCGTACAATTCGACGCGCTCCGATACTATACAAACGGTTCCGGTTCCAATCCGGGACAATATTTCCAATTGGATACGGATTTGGATTATCCGGCGGACTGGAACAACGCGTCCAATCCGTTCGAGCGCGCCGGAAACGACGGCAGCGGCTGGGATCCGGTCGGAACTTCCGCCACAGACGCCTTTGACGGTCTTTTTGACGGCAACGGTTCTTCCCTCAACAATTTTTTTATTCAGAAACCGTCCACGGATAACATCGGGATTTTCGGTGTGACTGCAGCCGGTTCTGAAATTGAAAACATGACGCTGAACCTGACCGGAAAAACCATTTCCGGACAAAATAATGTCGGCAGCATTGTTGGCGCCAACGGCGGCAGCATCACGGATTTCCAAACCGTTAACGGAACCGTGACCGGCAGCGGCAGCAACATCGGCGGACTGGCCGGAAATAACAGTGCCGGCGCCGCCATTTCCAATTCAAGTTATATCAGTTCAAACACGGTCGTCAGCACGGGTTCCGGTACGGAGAACGTGGGCGGTTTGATCGGCAGCAATTCCGGTACCGTTGATTCTTCTTTTGCCGACAGCACCATTTCGGCCGCCAACAGCAGCAACGTCGGCGGTTTCATCGGAAAGAATGACGGAACGGTGACGTTTTCCGAGCCGGCCGTCTTTTCAAAACCGGTGACCGGCAACGGTTCTGTCGGCGGGTTCATCGGTTCCAACAATCAGACAATTACAACGGCCGGCAACATCATTACTGTCACCGGCGCCGTTTCCGGAAACACAAGCGTCGGCGGCTTGATGGGCTATAACAACGCCTCCGTTTCGGGTGCAGCAACGACCGGAACGGTAACGGGTTTGTCGGCAACGGGAACCCATATCGGCGGTTTGATCGGTTTCAACGATGTCGGCGGCACATTGTCGTCCGTCAATTCGACGTCGCGGGTCAACGCAACGAAAAGCAGCAACGTCGGCGGCTTGATCGGAACCAACGCGGGTCCGATTTCCGGAACTGTTTCGAATCCTGTATTTGCTTCCGGAATCATCACCGGCAGCGGAACTGTCGGCGGTTTGATCGGCAGCAATTCCGCAACAATCGACAATGTGTCGGCAACAGGAAGTGTTTCGGTACCGAACGGTAATTACGGCGGCGGTCTGGTCGGCAACAATTCCGGCACGATTTCAAACGCCGCCGCCGGCACCGCGGGAACGCCGATGACAGTGAGCGGCAGCCGGTATCTCGGCGGCTTGATCGGTGAAAACAGCGGGCCGGTTTCAAATTCTTCCGTTTTTGCAGCGGTGACCGGTAATTTAAGTTTGGCGACGCCGGATAATGGCTACATTGGTGGTTTTATCGGCAGCAATAAACCGGCGGGCGTCTTATCGTCGGTGAATGCCAATGTGACGGTCAATGCGCCTAATAACAATTTTGTCGGCGGTTTTATCGGTCAAAACAACGCTTCATTTTCCGGGACGGCTGCGGATAAGATTTCGGTTTCCGGGGCGGTGACCGGCAATAATTTAACGGGCGGTTTTTCCGGTACGAATATCGGTGAATTGTCCAATCTTTCCGCGAACTGCTCCGTTAATGCGCCAAACGGCGCCTACGTCGGCGGCCTGATCGGCAGCAACGGCGGAAATATTTCAAATTCAATGGTTGGCGAATTCAACAATCCGGTTTCCGTTACGGGAAAAAATCACACGGGCGGTTTTGCCGGCTACAATAACAGGTCCATCAGCAATTCGTTTGCCGTGACCACTATTATCGGGACGGGAACCGGCAGTAGCCTCGGCGCTTACATCGGCGGCTTTATCGGCCAAAACGCCGGGGGAAATGCAAGTGTTGATTTTAACGGTTCGACAACCTCGTCTGTTTCAGCCCCCTACTCCAATTATGTCGGCGGTTTAATCGGCACGAATTCGGGTCCTGTTCACCTCCAAGGATCTGTTAACTTTGCGTCTTCCGTTCTCGGTTATAACTATGTCGGCGGTTTGATCGGCGATAATTCCGGAATAATCGATAATGCCGGCGGCGATTTTGGATTGACGCTTTCAACAAGCGTTTACGGCAATCAATATGTCGGCGGCCTGATGGGCAATAACATCCAGAAAGTATCGGATGTTTCAATCACCGGGCCGGTGACAGGGATTACCGGAAGCAGGTACGTCGGCGGCTTGATCGGTAATAACAGCGGAGCTGTGTCAAACATCTCAACGGCAAGAACTGTTTTTGTGACCGGCCAATCTTCCGGCAGCAATTGCGGCGGCCTCATCGGCGAAAATCTGGCCGGCGGCACCGTCACAGATGTGTCTTTCAGCGGGTCGGTTTCAGCGCCCGGATTCTCAAATGTCGGCGGCCTGATCGGCAACAATTCCGCAGCCGTCAACAATTCTACCGTCGGCTCAAGCAGTCCGCAGATTTCCGTGAACGTGACGGGCGGCAGCAATGTCGGCGGCCTGATCGGGCAAAACAACGCGACGGTGAAAAATGTGTCGGCGGTGGTTACGGTCAAAGACAATGCGTCTTTATCAACGCCGACCCCAAATCCCATCGGCGGTCTCATCGGGTTGAACAACAACAGCGGCATTTTAACGTCTCCGGCGTCCATGAGCGGCACGGTGAACGGCAGCAAGAGCCATTATGTTGGCGGCGCGATCGGCCGCAACAACGGAACTGTAACGGCTTCCGGAAACTCTCCGATAACCGTTGCAGCAACCGTTAATGGGGTGAACTGTACCGGCGGTTTCATCGGCCTCAACAGCGGACCGGTCACAGCGGCGGTCAATTCCCCCATTAGTGTTTCCGGTGCTGTCTACGGCAATGTTTCCGGAAATCCTTCCGGATCGCTGAACACAGGCGGTTTTATCGGATACAATAACGGAACGGTTCAAGGCGATGCGACAAGCCTTCTGTCGTCAAGGGCGAACGTCATCGGGAATTCATCCGTCGGCGGCTTTGCCGGATACAGCAGCAAAGCGGTTTCCTTTGCAAAAGTTGATCCGGTCAATCCGGCAACGCCGTTGACTGTCAACGGCACGGCTTATGTCGGCGGTTTGATCGGACTCAATATTGGCAGCGTTAACAATTCGTCCGTCAACGCAACGGTAAACGGCGTCGGCGCCGTGTCAAATGTCGGCGGTTTTGCCGGGCAGAGCGCGAATGATTCAATCTCAGATATCACGGTCAATACGTCGGTGAGTGTTTCCGGGTCCGGCAACACCGTCGGCGGTTTCATCGGCAACAACAACGCCAATATCATTTATGATTCGGCTCATCCGATTTCCGTTTCCGGCACCGTCAACGCGCCGTCATGCACGTATGTGGGCGGCCTTTTTGGAACGGTTTTCGGAACGGCGGATTGGAACAACACAACGTTTTCATCCGTCAATGTCACCGGAAACACCGGCGTCGGCGGCTTTGCCGGACGGAACAGCGGCACAATCCAAAACGTCCGCGTCGCCAATAATGTGACCGGACTGCAGGAAGTCGGCGGTTTGGTCGGCAGCAACAATAAATCCATTGAAAATTGCCATTCGTCGGTCAAGTTGACGGCCACCGGTTCTGCAACCAACCAGCTGCGGTTCGGCGGTCTCGTCGGCAACAATTCCAACAACACGACGTCGCCGGCAACCATTAACAATTCAAGTTTCTCCGGAACGATCAGCCTCGCAACGGCGAGTTCGGTCGGCGGGATTGCCGGCGCGAATGGTTTTAACAATTCCACCGGCATCATCTTCAATTCCTCGGTGTCGAATTCCAACATTAACGGACTCGACGATGTCGGCGGTTTGGCCGGCGCTTCTTCCAAAACCAGCCAATTCACCGGCCTCAAATCCGCCGCAATGGTCAACAACACAACCGTTTCGGGACGCACCGAAGTCGGCGGCCTCGTCGGAACCGGCAGCAACATCACTCTGGAAACGTGTGTGCTGGATAATATTTCCGTGACCGGGACCAACGGCACGGGCGGCTTAATCGGCACGTCTTTTGCGAACTTGGCGGTTTCAAACTGTTCGGTCAATCTTTCCGCAGCCGGCGTTTCCGGAAATGAATCCGTCGGCGGCCTGATCGGCAAAGCCAACAACACGTCCGTTCAAACATCTTACGTAACAGGCGGCAACGTTACCGGCAATTACAGCACGGGCGGTCTGATCGGGTTTTCAATCAATTCTTCCGTTCAAAATTGTTACGAATCAGCCAATGTTTCCGGTTTCAATAACGGAACCGGCGGTTTGATCGGCAATCTTTCCACGTCCAACATCACGGATTGCTATGCCGGCGGAAAGGTTTCCGGAAACAACAATGTTGGCGGCCTTGTCGGATATGCGAGCGGGGGATCCGTCACCTCATCCGTTGCGCTGAATCCGTCCGTCACAAAAACAGGCGGTATTGTCAACGACGGTTACCGGATTCTCGGTTCCAACAACACAAGCGCTGCGTTCACGCTTTTGGACAATTATGCGCTGGACAGTTTGCCGGTTTCCGGCAGCGGCAGCGAAGCGGCGCTGAATAAAAAAGACGGTTTAAACGTCACATCAACAAATGCCACGGAACGGGCGTTTTATGAGGGCGGCGGCAGCATTGCGACGACGCTGACTTGGAAGTTCTACGACCCGGTCAACACGTCCAATTCGTGGACAATGGATACAGATGCGCCGTTTTATCCGATTTTGGCGTGGACGATTTAATCAAACGGTGAAAACGGCATTCTGCCGTTTTCCGTTTCTGTTTTGCTTTTCTTTTTTTGTTTTTTTGCGCGCCGCCGCCGCGCGCGTTATCGCAACACGTTCTCTTTGAGCTTTCAAAAGCCGGCTTTTTTTTTGAATTTTTGAAAACGATGGACTGTTTTTAGAAAATATTCCCGGCGGTTAAAATCACATTCATAAGCCGGGTTTCCACTCAGAAACTTCTGACTATATATGTCAAAAATGTCTTTTATTTTAATGATATATTATTATTTAACACAAATTAAAATATTCAAATGAAATATTTATATAATTGGATGGATTATTACTGTATTAGTAGAAATTACTATTTAGGAAAAATAATGATTTATTAAAAAATAAAAAAAGTGTGTGATATAATGTCCGCTCAGCCTTTAGGTTCAGCATCCATTCCGGGTTCAAGATCCGGGTCTCAAAAGAAGATGAAGACAGGCGTTGCCGTTTTGATTCTTTTGTTTTCTTTCCTTCTCATTGTCACGGTTCTTTACAATCCGGGGCCGGTTGAAAGCATTTGCAGCTGCAGTCTTCCGGCCGGCGAAGCGCCCGGTTTTGAAGAAGAACAGACCTCATCCGGATTGCCGTCTATTGTTGTCGACCCGAAGCAAGGCGGCAACCCGGTCACGCCGCCGGGCCCGGATCCGGAACCGCCGGGTCCGAAATTTTCGGCCGAACTTTATGATTACAACAACACGACAAAGACGCTTCGCCTTTTGGTGTCCAGCGACCAAACGCTGACGGACTCCGATTTGGAAACGGTTTCTTATGCTGAAATCGGCGGCGCAGACGTGGGTGATTTTGATGCCGGAAACATCAGCATTGAAGCTTATTCCGAACCAAACAGTTTCTTGGTTTCGATTTCCAACGGGCCGCTCACCACGCCCGGAAACGGCAGATTGTACAATTACACCGTTTCGGGAACCGATTTTAACGCTTCTGCCAATTATCCGTTTGAATCCGGAACCGGTATCGGCGCCGACGCTTATCAAATTGAAAACATCGTTCAGTTTGACGCCCTCAGATATTACACAGGAGCAGCCGGAACCGGCCGGTCTTTCGCTCTCGGCGGCAATGTGACATATCCGGAAGAATGGAACGCGCCGGTTGCTGAAAATCCCTACAACCGCTCTCTTTCCGACGGAAACGGATGGCTGCCGGTCGGCGGCTCTGCCACCAGATTTTCGGGGACGATTGATGGAAACGGTCATGAACTGAACGGTTTTTACTTGAACAGGCCGGCAGCCAACAACGTAAGCATATTTGGCATAACGAATTCCAGCTCTGAAATTAAAAATTTGACGTTAAACAACACGAACATCAGAGGACAAAGTGATGTCGGCGGCTTGGCCGGTACAAACCTGGGCACGGTTTCAGGCGTTCGATCGGTTTCCGGTCAGATTTCCGGAAAGGCGCCGGGCGGATATGCTTCCGTCGGCGGCTTGATCGGCAACAACAACGCCGGCACGGTGACCAACAGCCATGTTGTTTCCGGCACGGTCTCCGGCGACAATTGGGTCGGTGGTCTGATCGGTTTCAGCAACGGTTCGGTGACCAATTCCGGTACGGAAAATACAGCCGTCAGCGGACGGGTGAATGTCGGCGGTTTGATCGGCTCCAGTTATTTTGATATTCAAAATGTTTCGTCGGTCAACAACACGGTTACCGGAACGGCCAACTGTATCGGCGGTCTTGTCGGGGCAAACGCCAAAAACATCACCGATTCGGATTCCAAGAACGGAACGGTTAACGGCCATGTCAGCACCGGCGGCTTTACCGGCGCCAACGCCGGAATTATTTCAAACTCTTCCGCTCAAAATATGACAATTTCCACGCGCACCGATTCTTATATCATCGGCGGCTTTTCCGGCGGCAACACCGGAACAATTACCAACTCCTCTTCAACAGACGGTACGATGCGAAATATCTCCAAAGCCGGCGGTTTTGTCGGTCAAAACGAAAATGGCGGAAAAATCTTGTCGTCTTCCTCGGAAAACATGACGTTTGAAGGGTGCGGCGGTTTGGTCGGCGGTTTGGTCGGCCGGAATCTGGCGGGCTCAACGATTGAAAAATCCTTCTCAACCAACAGTATTAATGCTGCCGGAGGCAGCAACGGCGGTCTGGTCGGTGACAATTACGGAAAAATTACCGAATCTTACGCCACCGGCGACATTAAATCGTTGGGCGGCGGCGAACGGCACATCGGCGGTTTGGTCGGTACAGCCGGTACCAACAGTGTCATTCGCGATTGTTATGCCACGGGCGATGTGGACGCTAATATTTCAGAAACCGGTACGTTTGCCGGTGGTATTGCCGGCAGCAATTACGGAACAATCGATCGGGTTTATTCGACCGGCTCTGTTGAAGGTTACAGTTACGTTGGTGGGATTTCGGGGCTTTCCAAGGGGACACCGGAAAAATCTTTCGGCAACCTGACAAACTCAATTTCACTCAACAGCCAAATTGAAAAGAATCCTAACTATGGTTTCGTAAGCCGTATAACGGTTCCGGACGCCGGTTATGCACCCAATAATGTTTCAAATAATTTTGGTCAAATTGAATATTCTTGGGTCGTGGATACGTCTCAAAAAGACGGTGAAACAATCCTCCCGGCAGATGCCGATTTGGATTTCTATGAAAATACATTGAATTGGAACTTTGACGCCGGGACCGGCGTTTGGACTTGGGACGACGCCGGCAACGTTCCGGTTTTCCAATGGCAGGAAGAAATCTGATTTCAATTTGATTTCTTCTCTTTTTCTTTTTTTTGTTTTTTTTGCGTGCCGCCGGCGCGCGCGTTACGGCGTTCATTTTGGCAGACGTTTTACAAAAAAAGCGGTTTTTTTCAATTTGATCCGGCTTTTATGATTCTCCTCCCGTTTCCGTCATTTTTCATATTTGAATCATTCGTTTTTTTGATCAATTTCTCTCCATCTCGTTTATCTCTCTTTTTTATAATTTTCTTATTATTCTTCAATCATCTTTTCCGTTGCCGATTTTTTCAATCGAATTTTATAATATCAATAGGCAGGGAATCTATTTATAGTTAAATATGTTTTTATTTGTATAATTGTTCAAAAATATATGAAAATAAATCAGAAATATATTATCTGTTCGGTCGAATTATTTTTTTTCAAAAACATCCCTCCACACGTCGCACGTCCATGATTTTATTTCATTTCATCTATTTTTGAATCAATTCTTTTGTTTGTCAATTTGAAATTGCAAAGTTGATACGCCTCAAAAAACAGAAAGGATTACTATGGAAAAACCCCCGAACAAAACGATTTTGATCGTCGTTATTGTATTGATTCTTCTTTTGGCAGCTGCGCTTGTTGCGGCTTGGCCGAAAGAAAAAGACCCGAAGAACAATTCTTCCGCCTTGCTTCCCAACGGTTCTTCAAATTCCTCCGCCGCGTTTGATTCAAATCACATAAGTTCGAACGCCGGTGAAAAAGGCAAAGACCCCGTTCTTGCAAATCCGTCTATCGGCGGCCGGGAACCTCCAATCCCGCCCACCAACGCCAATTTTACGGCAAAACTTTATGATTATAACGAAGTCACACACACGCTTCGACTGCTTGTGCAAGCAGACCAAGAAATCGGTCCGTTTCCGGGCTTCGCCGCCGGTTTTGAAAACATCGGCACGGGCGCGTCCGGAAACATGACCGTTCGTCATGAAATTTTCCAAGACAGCCCCGACATGTTCTTGGTTTCCATCACCGGCGTCCCGTTAAACACGCCCGGCGACGGTCAAGTTTACACGTTCAGCCTGTCCGAAATCCGCGGCAGCGGAACCGGCGACAGCGTTTGCTATCCGTTTGACGGCGGCAACGGGACAGACGCCGATAACGCTTTTGAAATCGCGAACATCGTTCAGTTTGACGCGCTGCGGTATTACGCCGGAAGCAGCGGAGAAGGCAAATATTTCAAGCTGGTCATGCCGGATGAAACGTATCCCGGGTTTGACGCCAATGTTTTTGTGATGCCGCCGGATTGGAACAACGAATCTGCGGCGGTGCAGAGAGGTTACTCGGACGGAAAGTTCTGGCAGCCGGTCGGCTCCGCCGAAAAGCCGTTCTCCGGCACATTTGACGGCAACGGTATTCTGATGGATAGTTTTGACATCAACCGTCCGGATGCGGATTATATGGGCATTTTCGGTGTGACGGCGTCCGGGTCCGTTCTCAAAAACGTGACCGTGACCGGAACAATCATGACCGGAAAAGATTACGTCGGCGGTCTTGCCGCCCAAAACAACGGTTTGATCGACGCCTGCTCCGTCCGGTCTGAGATTCACGGAAAGATCAATGTCGGCGGTGTTGCCGGCGTCAATTCGGGAACGATTTCCAATTCCGAACACGTTGCCAATATTGTTTCCGGAAACATCAGCGTTGGCGGCGTCGCCGGCGTCAATTCGGGAACGATTTCGCAATCTCACGGCGGGAGATGGGAAGGCCTGCCGAATACGTCCGGCATTTACGGGTATGAAGAAAATGTTGGCGGAATCGCCGGCGTCAACATGGGCTCCGGGTCCATTTCGGACAGTTATTTCGTGGGTTCCGTGACCGGCGTCAATTCCGTCGGCGGTTTGGCCGGCAAAAGCAGCGCGGGGATTTCCAATTGCTACGCGACGGGAAGCACGATCATCGGTACCGGAAGTGATATCGGCGGCGCCATCGGTACCCGTCACGACGGAACTCTTTCCAATATAACGGCGGTTGATGCCGTTCATTCGCCGCTCGGCTCCAATGTCGGCGGACTGATCGGAAACAACACGGGCGACTTTGACGGAAGAACCGTTTCAGGGGCGACTTACTTGTCCGGCGGCGTGACCGGTAAAAATTATGTCGGCGGGCTGATTGGTTTTCATGGCGGCGGATCCGTTCATGACGTGATCTCGTCTGGGCCGGTAACCGGAAATTCATCTGTCGGCGGCCTGGTTGGTTATAACAACGCCAGCATTGCCAACAGCACAGCAAACGGCGCCGTTACGGGAAATGCTTCCGTCGGCGGCATTGCCGGTACGAACAACGGTCCCGGCACAATTTCCGCGTCCTTTACAAACGGTTATACCGTCACGGGCAATGGAGACGATACGGGCGGTCTTGTCGGTTTAAATTTCGGAACCGTATCAAATTCCTATTCCTGCGATCCCGTCACGGGCGTCAATAATGTCGGCGGCATTGCCGGTTCCAACTACAAAACAGTTTCCAATTGCTACGTTTATTATGCGCCGGTATCGGCAAGCGGTAACTATGCGGGCGGGATCGTCGGATTTTCGAGTCCGTATGCGCCCAACAGAATTCAAAACTGTACGGTTTTGTTCGGGCTGCCGGTTTCATCCGGCTCGGAATCGACGCTGGGACGGATCACCGGCAATTTTGATCCTTCCCAAACAACACTTTCCAACAACTACGGAACTGACGGCCGTGGCAAAAATCCGGCCGGTTCGGGCTGGGTGTCGAATATTTCCGGAAAAGACGGTGCCTCCAACACTTATGATCCTGAACAATCTTTGTACGAATCAATCGGCTGGGATTTTGGCCCGGCAGGTTTTTGGGTTTGGGGCGGCAATTATCCGGTTTTGAGATGGCCGTCGGCGATATAATTTGGATAAATCTTTGATGACTTATCATCAAAGATTTTCTTATTTTTTTTAATTTTTTTCTTATTTTTTTTAATTTTTTTCTTATTTTCTTTTTATTTTGTTTTTTTATCGCCGCCGCTTCGTGCGCGTTATCAGCATTGCTGCCTTTCATTTTCAATGAGCTGTGGCGTCTTTTTATTTTTCAATACATTTTTATATATTCATCATATTTATGTATATATTTTAATAAATACATAAAAATAAATTATATCAAATCAATTTTAATTAAAGTTGTTTGAAGATTTTGAAAGATCAAGGTCTTCCCGGGTGTTTATGTGTCCTCCCCTCTCCAGAAAATCATCTTAGCCGCGCTCATTTTTTTGTTTTTGCTTTTTGCCGTTGTTTTGATAACCGGATCGCCGTATGACAAAATTGACACGTTTCCGTGTTCTCTTTCCGGTTCATCTGCGGAGAATAATACGTCCAATGGTTCCAATAATACCACAAACGGCTCCAATACGGCAAACAATACAATTTATGTCACACCGTCGACCGGCGGCGGCAGCGTCACGCCGACCGGGCCGGATTATTATGTTTCCCTTTACGATTATAATGTCGCCAGCCACACGCTGCGACTGTTGGTCAAAGCGAATTCGCCAACGTCTTCCATTCCGGATTTCGTGGTGACTTATGAAGAAATCGGCAACCCTTTGGTCATCGGAACGATGTCGGTGGACAATTCCGAAATCTATCAGCTGGATGAGAATGCATTTTTGGTTTCCGTGACCGGGGCGCCGTTAAATATGCCGGGAGACGGGCGGGTTTACAATTTTTCTCTCAACGATACGAGCGGAACCAACACCGGCGATTTTGTTCACTATCCGTTTGAATCCGGCGCCGGTACCGTTTCGGACCCTTATGTGATTAAAAATGTCGTTCATTTCGACGCCGTCCGGTATTATACCAATGCCAACGGAACCGGCAAATATTTTGAATTAGAGACGCCGGAAAGACCGTCAAGCGTTTCCAACCATTTGGTTTTGCCGCAGGACTGGAACAATCCCGACAACAACACACACAGACGGTCTTATTCGGACGGCGGTTTGTGGCAGCCGGTCGGGTCCTCGCCCTCGGACGCCTTTTCCGGAACCTTTGACGGGAACCAAATCATTCTTGAAAATTTCCATGTCAACCGTTCCGGCAGCGATTATATGGGCATTTTCGGCGCCGTTTCAGATACGGGGACGATCAACAACACAAACGTGATCGGTACATCCATTGCCGGAAAAGATTATGTCGGCGGATTGGCCGGCAGCAACGCCGGAACCGTCTCCAACAGTTCGTTTAACGGTCCGGCGATTACCGGCGTCAATTCCGTCGGCGGCCTGGTCGGTCAAAATGAAGGAACCGGAAATATTCGTCAGTCTCTGGCAGACGGCATTAATATCACCGGCACGGGTTCCGATATTGGCGGCTTGGCCGGCACGCGTCTTTCCGGCGCCGGCGACATTTCAAATACGTATGCGTTCGCGTCTCTGGACTCTCCGCTTGGAACCAACGTGGGCGGCCTCATCGGCAACAATTCCGGCGACTTGGACGGATCAGTGAATACGGTTGGCGCGATTGATGGTGTTATTGATTTACAGTATCCGGTGGCCGGGAATAAAAATGTGGGCGGCCTTGTTGGTCTTCACAACAGCGGCAATATCAACCATACGCAGTCCGTTGGTTTTTATTCAGTGACTGGCAACGGAACGGACGCCGAAAACATCGGCGGCCTGATCGGCCATCTCGTTTCCGGAAATGTTGACAATTCTTATGTTAACCGTCCGGTGACCGCCGAATTCGGAACCAATGTCGGCGGCCTGATCGGTCTTCGGGAAGGCGGAACGTTATCCAACGTTTACACGACGTCTGATTACGGCGACGTTTCCGGTCTCAAAAACGTGGGCGGCCTCATCGGCAACAATACGGCGGATATGGATACGGCAACAGGCAGTATCAATTCATCCAAAAATGTGGGCTTTGCCATTCCGGGCGAAAATCTCATCGGAACGAACATTGGCGGTCTGATTGGTATCAATTCCGGCAACGTCACCGGTACGTCTTCGCGGATTATTCAAGCGGCCGGGTATGTTTACGGCGCTGAAAACGTCAGCTGTTTGATCGGTCTTCACACCGGCGGCGATCTTGACTCTATTCGGGCGGATGGCCAAGCTGCGGGTTACAAAAACGTGGGCGGACTTGCTGGTCTTTACGAAGATGGCAATTTAAGCAATTCCATCGCCTATTGCGTTGTTTATGGGGATGGTTTTACACCGCAAGATATCGGCGGTCTGATCGGACAGCGTTCGGGTGGCATTATTTTATCAAATATTAGTTTGGCGCCGCAAGTGTATGCCACGTACGGCACAAATGTGGGTGGCCTGATTGGTAACAATACGGGAGACGTGGGCGAAACCGGTTCGGGTGTTGTTTCTGTGCAGGGTTCTGTTCGCGGTTTTGAAAATGTGGGCGGTCTGATCGGTCTTCACAACAGCGGTGCGATTGAATCGTCCTCTTATTCTCCAACCTCTCACGTTTCGTTTTCTGTTCACGGAGAACTTCCGGGTTTTAAAAATGCGGGCGGATTGGTCGGCAATTTGGCAGCCGGGTCCGTCAACGGTTCTTATTCAACCGGATTGGTTTATTCAGAGGCCGGCGGTACGAATGTGGGCGGCCTGATTGGTCTTCGTTCATCCGGAACATCGGTTTCTAATACTTATTCGGGATGCGACGTTACGATTACGAATGGTACCAACATCGGCGGTTTCATTGGAAACAACACGGGAAATGTGGAAGGAACGAGCGGAACCCCCATTTATTCGTCCGGATCTGTGGCGGGCGTGAACAATGTCGGCGGCTTGATCGGTCTTCATAACAGCGGAAGTGTGAATTATACAAATTCTTCCGCCACTTCCGTCAACGGAACAAATGAAACCGGCGGTTTGATCGGCAATTTTGTTTCCGGCAGCGTCAACAATTCCAATTCAACTTCCGGCACGGTCAACGGCATCGGTACGTCGCCTCAAAACATAGGCGGTCTCATTGGTTTGCGTCCGTCGGGAACAACGGTGGCCAACGTCAATTCATCTAAATCGGTCAACGCCTTAAACGGAACCAATGTGGGCGGCTTGATCGGCAGCAATGCGGGCGATGTGAGCGGCGCGTCCTCCGCCTTCATTCGTTCGACCGGCTCCGTTGCCGGAAATACGAACGTCGGCGGCTTGATTGGTCTTCATAACAGCGGGGATGTGAATTATACGAATTCTTCCGCGCTCACCGTGAACGGAACCAACGAAACCGGTGGTTTGATCGGCAATTTTGTGTCCGGCAGCGTCAATAATTCGAATTCGTTAACCGGTACCGTTTATGGAACCGGCGCCACCTCTCAAAACATCGGCGGATTGCTTGGTCTTCGCTCGTCCGGAACAACTGTTTCAATGGTGAGTTCTTCAAAAGTGGTGAACGCCGCAAACGGAACCAACGTTGGCGGTCTCATCGGAAACAACACGGGAGACGTCGGCGGAACGTCTGTGACGCCGATTAATATGGTTTCGTCCGTGGCCGGAAACGAAAATGTCGGCGGTCTCATCGGTTTGCACAATTCGGGCAATATTAATTACACGCGTTCCTCTTCCGGCCAAATTAACGGAACGGCGAATGTGGGCGGTCTGGTCGGCAATTTCACTTCCGGGGGACTTGACAATTCATCTTCCACCGGCGGTGCGGTTTATGGTCTCGGCTCATCCCCTCAAAATATCGGCGGTCTGGTCGGACAGCATTCGGCCGGAACGGTGACCAACGTTCTCTCTTCAAAATCCGTGACGGCCGTAAACGGATTGAACGTGGGCGGCCTCATCGGCAATAACACGGGCGATGTGACCGGGACCAACGCGTCCAGAATCTATGCCAACGGCGCCATTTCCGCAGCCGGCGCTCAAAATGTGGGCGGATTGATTGGTCTTCACAACAGCGGAACGGTCAGTTACACCTACAGTTCTTATTATCTATTGGGGTCGGATTTGGAACCTGATTTTGATGTTATTCCTGAGTTTGGACCGGAATTCGGTTCAGTCGGATTGGTATTGGATGTGACGGAACACGTGTCCGCAACCGGCAGCCAAAACGTGGGCGGTCTTATCGGAAACAACAACGGAACGTTGACAAACAGCCGCAGCCTGGCAAATATCGGCGGCGGCACAAATATCGGCGGCCTTGTCGGCGTCAACCAAGCCGGCGGCGTGATTTCATCGTCGACGTCGACGGCTTCAAACGGCGGCGGTTATATCATCACAGGTACGGGCGACAATGTCGGCGGGCTGGCTGGTGAAAATTTCGGCGATGTTTCGAATTGTTATTCGTTCAACCAAGTCAACGGGAATAACAATGTTGGCGGCCTCATCGGCGCCAATTACAATAATATTTCTAATTCCTACCACTTTTATGCAGGCGTTAACGCAGCCGGCAATTATTCCGGCGGCATCGTTGGTTTTTCGGATACTGATGTGGATAACAGTATCAATGGATGTGTTGTACTGACGTCTTATTACCCGATTTCATCAAGTTCCGCCGGCACGCTCGGACGCGTCAGCGGAAATATTGATACGGACAGTTTGGTCAACACAAACTTTGTGAACAATTACGGTCGAAATGATTCTGCCAGAAATCCGAGCGGTTCGTGGACATCCGATCTTTCCGGAAAAGATGGGTTGAATGTCACAGGGTTCAACACAAATTTGCAAAGCTTCTACGATGGAACCGGAACCGGCAATTATACGTCTAATCTGGACTGGGATTTTAGTGTCGGAACCGGTATTTGGAAATGGTATGCCGGCGGTTATCCGGTTTTAATGTGGGAGCCTTAAACTGAAAATTTAAAAACCGTTTGTGTTTTCACAAACGTTTTTTCATTTTTCGCTGTCGTTGGCTGCTTTATTTTCAACCGTTAAAATGGATAGAATGCGCATCAAAAAACAGCGGAAAATCCGACATTCAAAAAAGATGTTCATTTTTGCCTGAAATAAAAAGCAAAAATATAACAGTTAAAATTATGAAATATTGTTAAAATTCAATTATTATTATTACTCTTTGATCTTAATTTCTTCCAATATTTCTCTCATGATTTCTTTTAATTCCATCCGCGTCGTCGGCATTTCCGAGTCCGTTTTCTTTTGCGTCGGATATCGAATGGTTTCTTCATTATTTTCACAATAATTTATAAAATCATGAACGGCAATTCGAACCACATAGGATTTATTTTTCTGGATATTTTCCGCGATTTCGCTGAGTTTGTCGATCACGAAAAAATTAAAAGCGACGGAAATCTGCGTTTTTTGAGACGAATCGTTCGGCTCAAACTCCATAATCATCGAATGTTCGAATCCGTCCTCGTTTTCGCAAAGAATGATTTTTCCGAGAAACATTAAAACTGAGGTATTCACCACATCGGACAGGCACGAAAACTTCCCCGTTTTAATTAAATTATTCATCCTGTTGATGATTTGTTGACTCATGGATAATGAGATTGAAAGTTTACCGGTGTTCCTATCCCTCATGGTTTTCAAGAGGTTTTGTTAGGATATTATAATTTTTGAGTAATATTCCCCTTTTTTTATTATATTTGAAATATATGAGTAATATAACTTATTATTTTAGTAATATTTATATAGAATCGTATAATTTACTCATATTATGGACTCAAATGGTCTCAACCCACATTTCGAGTTCATTTTCTATCATGAAAAATCCGCTTCAGGCAGCGGATTTTTCAAAAACGTTTATTTCTCAAACTAATATATTTCTCCAATTAATATATTTTTTTCAACGATTTCATCTTTTTCAACTTCATTTCACCATCAATCTAATTTGCATATCACAATTATTTTACTGATATAATAATCTCTAATTAAAATTAAAATGGGTTATTCAGTATGGATTCTCAATCAGATAAAACTCAACAAAATAAAAAATACATTAAGGTCGGCATTATTATTCTGATCTTAATTATTTTGGCTCTTCTTACGGTCACGTGTTTGAGCCAGAAAGAAAAAGTCGAACAGATTTGTAATTGCTCTCTTTCTTTACCCGGAAACAACAGCACCGGTGAAGGTTATACGCAGCCTGAACCGTCCAAGGGTTCCGCCGGTTTGCCGGACATCATCGCCAATAACTCAACAGGCGGCGGCGGGACAACGCCAACCACGCCAATCATCGAATATTCGGCCGAACTTTACGATTACAGCGAATCCGCCCAAGTGCTTCGCGTCTTGGTGACGGCCAACGCAACGATTACGGCGGCGGACATTACCACTGTGAATTATGTGAATCTCGATAACGCGGCAGACACCGGATCATGGACCATCGGAACAGCGGACGTTGAAACTTATACATTGCAAGCGGACACTTTCCTTGTTAATTTATCCGGAACGCCCTTGGCCACACCCGGCAGCGGCAAAGTTTACACATATTCCGTTTCCAGAGGCGGCAACTCCATCGCAGGATCTGTTAATTACCCGTTTGAATCGGGAACCGGTGCAAGCGGAGACGCTTATTTGATTGATAACATCGTTCAGTTTGACGCCCTCAGATATTACACAAACGGAAACGGTTCCGGAAAACTTTTCCTGCTCAACGATAGTTTGGATTATCCGGACGATTGGAATTCAGCCGACACAGTCACTTATCCGTATGCCCGTGCCGGAAGCAGCGGTCTCGGCTGGTCGCCGATCGGATCGAATGCGGCAACCAACGCCTTTGACGGCAGTTTTGACGGCAACGGCAGCACATTGACAGGCTTTTTCATCGATTTGTCAACATTCGATAACATCGGTATTTTCGGCGCCACCGCCACAGGTTCCGAAATAAAAAACATAACGTTGGATATGGACGGTCAAACCATAACCGGACGCGATAATGTCGGCAGTTTGGTCGGCAGCAACGCCGGAACGGTTTCACAGGTCGAAGCGTTGAACGTGACCGTCGTCGGCGAGGAATCCGTCGGCGGTTTGATCGGCAACAACACCGGCGCCGTTACGGGGACATCCAGCGATGAAGTTTATGCCGGCGGCAGCGTGAAGGGAAATGTCAGCATCGGCGGTCTGATCGGTAAAAACAATGCAGCGGTTTCTTATTCCAAATATGAAGGGGCCGTTTCTGAAAACTGGTCCAGTACCGGTTCCGCTTCACATGAAAACATCGGCGGTTTCATCGGATTGAATGAAGCCGGCGGCACCTTGTCAAATGTCGCGTCTGCGTCATCTGTTTCGGCGAACAACAGCAGCCATGTCGGCGGTCTTGTCGGAAAAAACAGCGCGGACATTTCAGATTCTCAAGTGGTCAACGCGACAGATCCGACCGCACGGATTCTTGTTAAGGGTAAAGACTTTACAGGCGGATTTGCCGGATGGAACGACGCTCAAATTACGGGTTCGTCTTCCGTCACCGAAATTCAATTTAAAAACACCCAAAGCGGCGGCGGTTTCGTTGGTTACAATGGCGTCAACGGTGAAGTCGTTTTAAACAATTCAGCCGTGAATTCGACTTTCACGACTGCCGGATCTATATTTTCTAATATCAGCGGTGTGGTCGGAACAAACATCGGCACCATTGATGTGACGGAAGCCTTGGTATTTTCCAACGATTTAGCCATTTCAGGTACAAACATCGGCGGGTTCGTTGGCTATAACGCCGGTCCGATTACCGGAACGAGCACAACAAACACGATCACAGTTCGCGGAAGTATTGCCGGCGGTACAAACATCGGCGGTCTTATCGGATGGAACAACCAAAGCATTGGAAACGTTCAATCCACCGCGGCTGTCACAGGAACGACAAGCGTCGGCGGTCTCATCGGTAATAACACGGGAGCCGTTTCGACTTCCAATGCATCCGGACATGTCCGCGGTTATCAATATACCGGCGGTTTGATCGGTTACAACGGTGTCGGTGGAACAATTACCGGCACAAACACCAATCCGGTCTTTGCCAACGGCACAGTGAACGGTTCAATCAGTGCGGGTGGTTTCGTCGGTTGGAACAACGCTTCCGTTTCTAATGCCAAATTCAACGGAACGCTTGGCGAAAACAATTCCAGCGGAAACGTACCGGCAACCTCCCTGCAAGTCGGTGGTTTTATCGGAACAAATGAAATCGGCGGCGCTATTTCAAACGTCTCTTCGACACCGACCGCTCCAATCTCCCTGCACAATATTTCCGCCGGTTCTCAAAATATCGGCGGGTTAATCGGTTTGAACAAGGGCACCGTCGACGATTCTTTCTCCACGGCTGACGTGAACGTCACCAGCGCAACAGTGCATGCGACCACAAAAGACAACGTCGGCGGTTTGATCGGCAACAACTCTGGTGCCCTCGCCAACGTTTATGCGACAGGCGATGTGAATTCGTCCGTTAATAATACGGGCGGTTTGATCGGTATCAACACCGGTACTGTTAACAGCAATGCCGGGACCGGCACGTACGCCACCGGAAACGTTGTCGGAACCAACTTTGTCGGCGGTTTGATCGGCAGCAACACGGTACCTGTCAGCGGTTCCGCAAAGACTATTTATTCAAATTCGACCGTGGCCGGATCCAGTTATGTCGGCGGTTTGATCGGGAACAACTCGAACACAGGAACATTGGAAACCGTTCTTTACAATGGAACAAACGTGACCGGATTCTATTATGTCGGCGGTTTGGCCGGCGTCAACAACGCAACTGTCAACAACTCAAGTTCCATCGGCGCCGAAGTGAAAGGAATTAACGTCGGCACATCCGGTTCACAAGACGTCGGCGGGTTGATCGGCCAAAACAATGTCGGCGGCACTTTGACGAACGTTTCGACGACCAACACAATCAACGCACCGACCGGCATGAACGTCGGCGGTCTGATTGGCAACAACACGGCTGATTTGACGGCAAACGCCGCCAATATCTTCTCTTATTCCGGAACCGTGACGGCAGAAACAACCGCTGGCGGTTTGATTGGTAACAACGTCGGAAATATTTCAGGTGTTTCCGGCAGCAAATATGTTTGGTCAAACGCAACGGTCGCAACAACCTATTCAGCGGCAGGCGGTCTGATCGGTGAAAACAAGGGTGACGTGTCCTATGCCCATTACAACGGTTCTTCCGTTTCCGGCAGCCAGAATGTCGGCGGTCTTATCGGCAGTAACTTCGGAAATGTTTCCTTTTCGTCCGCCGAAGGACTCGGAACGACGCCGACAATCTCCGGTTATGATTATATCGGCGGTCTCGTTGGCTCGCACAACGGCGTCAATGGCGTTCACACCGTTTCCAACGCGTCTTCAATCAACTTCACGGTGAAAGGTGAAAAGTCGGCGTTTGTCACGCCCAACCGGTGGGCCAACGCAACCGGCGGCCTTATCGGCTACAACGTCAATGCCAACGTGACCGACAGTTTCGCCAACAACACCGTGATCGGCGAACAACAAACCGGCGGTTTGGTCGGCGACCACAAAACCATTTCCGGACAAGCGGCGTCTTATGTTGTCTGGAATTGTACGGCGGAAGGCGACGTCACCGGAAGCATCAACACCGGCGGTTTGGTCGGACGCGTTGAGAACAGCCGGGTGAATAATTCCACAGCTATTAACGGAACTGTTACCGGTACCATTGCCGGCACCGATCAGAATCTCGGCGGTTTGGTGGGTATTTCTCATAAAAACGTCTCCGAATTGCCCGTTTTTATTGAAAATTCCTATTCCAATAAAACCGTGACCGCAACCGGAACCGATCCGAATTTTGTCGGCGGTTTGATTGGAAGTATTGGTCTCAACCAGACTGTTTTCAACTGTACGGTTGAAGGCGACGTCACCGGCGGTAATTACACAGGCGGTTTGATCGGTTTAAGTTCGGCAAACGTTTCCGATTCAAATGCCGGCGGAAATGTAACGGGAACCAACAAAGTCGGCGGCTTGATCGGCAACAGCTCCGGAGACGTTCGTTTTTCGAATGCCGGCGGAAAAGTTTCAGGAAACGATAATATTGGCGGCTTTATTGGCGAAAACAACGGATCTGTGTACATTTCGAATGCCAGCGGCAATGTTAACGGATCTGCTTATGTCGGCGGCCTTGTCGGTTTGAATACGGTGAACGGAAATATCAGCAGCGATTCGTCCGGCGACAGCACATTTGCAGCCGGAGATGTCAACGGCTCCACTTATGTCGGCGGTCTTGTCGGCAGCAACAAAGGAACAATACACTCGCCCTCGATGGCGATCTTTGCAACCGGCGGCGTGACCGGAAATTCCTTCGTCGGCGGTTTTGCCGGTTCTAACGAAGTCCTGCTTTCTAACGTCGGTGCAGAAGGCGATGTTTCCGAAGGTACAGGCAGCGGCCGTCAATATTTCGGCGGTTTAATCGGTTACAACGCGGCCGGCGGTACACTGACAGGCGTTTCGTCTATCGGCAACGTTTCAGCGCCGGGCAGTCAGTATGTCGGCGGTCTCGTTGGCCATAACAACGCTTCGATTATTAATGGAAATGCCGGTGCAAGCGCCACTCCCATTTTGGTTTCGGGCGGTAATTTCACAGGCGGACTTGTCGGCAATAACCTCAATGTTGAAATCAACACGTCTTTTGTCACCGCGGCTGTTACCCTCACGAACACATCTTGCGGCGGCGGTTTTGTCGGGCGCAATTACGGCGATTTGGTTTTGAACAACTCGACCGTCAATTCGACGCTCACGGTGACCGGAACCGGAACAACCGGACAGATCGGCAATGTCGTCGGTTTGAACATGGGAGATGTTGAGATCGTCGAAGCCATTGTGATTTCGAATGACATTTCGGCGCCGGGTCACAGCCAATCCATCGGCGGTTTCATCGGCGACAACATGGGTACCGTTTCAAACACGAGCAGCACCAATACCATTCAGATTAAAAGCAATGTGACCGGCGGCGACTATGTCGGCGGTTTTGCGGGAATGAATGACGGATCTCTGTCTTATGTTCAAACAACCGGGGATGTGACGGCAACCGGCAACACAACCGGCGGTTTGATCGGACAAAACGATCCGAACGGAGCGATTTCTTCGTCAAGCGCAACCGGCGATGTGAGCGGAAATAACACCGTTGGCGGTCTGATCGGCTACAACCGGGCTGCCATCAACGGCGGCACCGGAACAGGCGTCTTTGCACAAGGCGACGTCAGCGGAAACAATGACGTCGGCGGTCTTGTCGGCAACAATTCCGGCGGAATCACCGGCGCATCCGGTCAATTCGTTTACGCGAACGGAACGGTCACGGTGGCGCACAACAATTCCGGCGGTCTGATCGGTATCAACAACGCGTCGATTTCTTATGCGACATCGAACAGCACAGTTATCGGAACCGCAACCGGCAACGTCGGCGATAAGGGTGAATACATTGGCGGACTGATTGGTTTGAATGAAGTCAATGGCGGCCTTTCAAACATCTTCTTCAATGGCTCCGGCTCCGTTTCAGCGCCGGGCAGCAGCAGAATTGGTGGTATGATTGGAAGGAATTTGGCGAATTTGGACAATACGTACGACATCATTGATTCTTCCGTCACGGTGAACATTTCGGGACGTTCGTTTGTCGGCGGTCTTGTCGGCGACAACGTCGGTACACTCCGAAACTTCGATATGGACGCGGATGTTGACGCGTTTTCATTTTTGGACCGCAGCGGATTGTTTGCTGGTGAAAATGAAGGTGAAATTGAGTTCTGTACGTTGACCGGCGACGTGGTCGTCACGGACGGTTCTGAGATCGGCGGTTTGGTCGGATTAAACATCAAAAATATCTCGAATTCGTCTTTCTCCGGTTCCATCACAACTTCCGATGAGTCCAAGTATTTTGGTGGTCTTGTCGGCCAGAATGCTGACAATGGACTGATTTCCGATTCGAATGTTACGAATTCAGTCGTTTCAGCATATGCGACAGCCGGCGGTTTAGTCGGCCGCAATGATGCAACAATTCAAACATCTTTCGTCGAAGACTCTGATATTACGTCTGTTGCCGGAGCAGCCGGCGGTCTCACCGGTTATTCAATAGATGATACAATTTCCGACAGTCATGTTAAGGATTGCAACATCTTAATCGGTGATATACTGTATGCAAAAGAGGGCGCCGGCGGTTTGATCGGCAGATCGGCCGGGACCGTCGTTTCAAATTCCTTTGTTTCGGGAAGCTCTGTGACATGTAACAGTACGGCTCCCGTTGTTGCCAACGCGGGCGGTTTAATCGGTTATATTTTTGCGTCGACTTCAAACGACGTTTTGATCGAAAACTGCTATGCAAACAGCGACGTTGAGGCGAATTCAGCCAACACAACTCATGCCGGCGGTTTAGTCGGATATGGTGAAATTTCCGGCGCCGACGGGATGAATGTCACAATTGAAAACTGCTACGCCGCCGGAAATGTTACATCTGCATCTTCGTCAGGGTCTGCAGCAGGCGGTTTGGTTGGCGTTGTGTTAAACGACGGGGTGGCCGGCAAAACTTTTGAGATCAGCTCCTCCGTTGCTTTGTGTGACGCCATTACAGGAGACGTAACGGGCAGAATTTATGCCGGCGGCACCGTGACGACAGCAGACAATTACGGTCTTGACACACTCGCCGGCAGCGACCCGGACCAGGACGGCGATGATGTTTCATCAGTTTCCGCAATGACGGTAGCGTTCTATTCCGGTCTCGGATGGGATTTCACCAATGTTTGGGACATTACCGAAGGTTCTTCCTATCCGTTCCTGCAATAACTGTAACGTCAAAACAGACAAAAACAATAAAATTAAAAAACAAACAAAATTCAACTTCATTTGTGATTGTCAAATCACAAATGATTTTTCTTTTTTTAATATTCAGTCTTCTCATTTTCTTTTCTATCATTTTTTTCTATCATTTTTTTTCTATCATTTTCATTTGGTATTTTTTTCTTTTCAAAAATTTGTTTCTTTTTTATTTTGAAATAAGATCTGTGCGCCGGGTTTCCATTCAGAAACTTTTGATTATATATGCCAAAATGTCCATTATTTCTATAATATATCTTTATTTAAAGAAAATTAAATTATTTGTATGATATATTTATATAATCGAACAACTGTTCATATTATCAATAAAAATTACTATTTAGAAAAAATAATTATTTATAACAAATAATATCTGAACAATTTAATTATATTATTCAAAATAAATATATATGTACGCCTGCTATATTTATGATACTATTTCGGAGCATAATTAATTCTAAACGTTACAATAATTAAACAAATAACAATTTAAATTTATCAATGAGGATTTAAGGGGTCAAATAGGATGGATTCTCAAACAAAAAAATACGTCAAAATCGGGATCATTATTTTGATTGTGATTTTATTGGCGCTTCTTTTAACGACGTGTCTCAACACTCAAAAAGGAGTACAAGACTGCAAGTGTTCGGTTTCAAATCCGGGAAACAATTCCAGCGCCGGTTTTGAAGCCGATCCGAACAAAGGCGGTTCGCCGTCTTCGCCGTCGCCGATGAATGTGACGCCGGGCGGCAACGGCACGCCGGTCAATCCATCGGGACCGCAGGCTTTGTCTTTTTCAGCGGAGCTCTATGACTATCAATATGATACCGTCTCAAATACGGGAACGCTTCGCCTCATGGTGACGGCGAACAAAACCATTACGGCCGCTGACATCACAGAGGTTGAATATTCAAAAATCAACGGTGGTTCGGATGACGGAACTTTGACGCCGGTCGTGGTTGAATATTTGCCGGCGGCAAATTCTTTCTTGGTTTCCGTCACCGGCGCGCCGTTAGATACCCCGAATTCCGGAAATGTTTACGCGTATTCCATCACAAACGGAAACGCGTCGACGATTTCACAAACAGCCAACTATCCGTTTGAGTCCGGCACCGGCGCCGATGATTCCGGCAACGAATTTGTGATCGACCACATTGTTCAGTTCGACGCCCTCAGATATTATACAGGCAGTTTCGGCAGCGGCAAGTATTTCAAAATCAACGCCGGCCTCGAACTTCCGGACGACTGGAACGTTCCGGCGTCGTCAGACCCCACCGACGCAGCTTATTACGAACGCGCTTACACAGACGAAAACGGCTGGCAGCCAATCGGCGACGCAACGGCCGGATTTGGCGGCAAACTGGACGGCGGAAATGCGGAACTTTCCAAGTTTTACATCAACCGGACAGCAGCCGACGATCAAGGTCTTTTCGGAATCACGGCAGCAAGTTCCGAAATCAAGAATATGAATTTGAATTTGACCGGCCGAACGATTGAAGGAAAGGATAATGTCGGAAGCCTTGTCGGAAGAAATTACGGAAAGGTGACAGATTCTCAAATGAATGGCGGAACAATCGCCGGAAATCAATATGTCGGCGGCTTAATTGGCTCAAACGGAGACGTTTCCCTCGGCGTTCAGGGCGGCGCCATTTCGAATTCCCATGCAGGTGCTTTGGGAACACCGATTATTGTTTCCGGCAACAAGGACGTCGGCGGCCTTATTGGCGACAACGACGGTCCGGTTTCGAATACATATGTTTTCGCAACAGTCAATGAAGGACCAAGCGCCGGCAGCAATATCAGCGGATTTATCGGTTACAATCATGGAAACGGTACACTGACATCTGTTAACGCAACCGTCACAGTCAACGCGGCCAAAAGCCACAATGTCGGCGGTTTGGTTGGCAACAACAACGGTGCTATTAATGTGGGAACCGGTACACCTATTTCCGTCTCCGGAACAATTACCGGAAATCAGTTTGTCGGCGGTCTTCTCGGTCAAAATCTTGCTCCGATTACAGGTACAGCCGGCAGTTTGGTTTCAACAGATGTTTCCGTCACCGGAAACAATTCGACAGGTGGTTTTATCGGTAAAAATATGGCAGCGGTTTCTTACGCCCAATCAAACGGAACCGTCACAGCCGGCAGCGCGGCTTCAAGCAAAGAACTCGGCGGTTTCATCGGCAACAACACCGGTGAATTATCTTATGTGTCGGCGGTATGTAACGTCGCAGCGCCGGACAGCAGTTATGTCGGCGGCCTTCTTGGAAATAATACTATCAGCGGCGCTAAGTCCGGAAAAGTTTTCGATTCCAATGCCGGAACGGCGGCAAACCCGATTTCCGTTACCGGAAAAGAATATGTCGGCGGTTTGATTGGTGAAAACAACGTCACAGCAAAACCGTCCGTTTCAACCACAACGGTCAATGCGGCCGTGGTCGGCAGCGGAACCGGAAAGTATGTCGGCGGATTTGTCGGCAACAACAACGGTTCTATCAGTTTAAGCAATTCGATGGTCAACGCGAGCGTTTCGGCGCCGAACAGCAATGGTGTCGGCGGCTTCATCGGTCAAAATAATATTGCCGGATCGATTCAGGTTTTGGACAATCTGGAATATTCAAATCCGGTCAAAGGGTATGACGAAACCGGCGGTTTTATCGGCAACAACACGGGAACAATCACCATGGGCTCCAATAGCATCACCATGAAGAGCAATGTGGATGGAAATAATATTGTCGGCGGGTATATCGGCTGGAACAACCGGTCGGTTTCCAATGTGTCTGTCGGCGGAACAACCGATTCCGTTTATGTGAACGGAACGGACAACACCGGTGGCCTGATCGGACGAAATAATGGTACTATTTCGTCATCATCCGTTGGCGCGTCCAATGGGCAAGTTCTGGTTTCCGGCAATGTCAATATCGGCGGAATGGTCGGCTATAACCGCGGCGCAATTTCCACGTCCAACATTGGTACGGCAACGACTCCGATTTCCGTTTTTGGGTACACGGATGTCGGTGGAATGGTCGGCAATAACGGGGCTTCCATTAACAATTCCTCTGTTTATTCGACGGTTAATGAAGGTGGAACCGGAGCAAACAGACAATGTTTCGGTGGTTTGATCGGTAACAAGACGGCCAGCGATGATATTGTTTTGAACAATGTGTCGGTTGTTTCAACAGTCACCGCTGAAAACAGCAATGATGTCGGCGGCGTCATCGGTAAAAATATGGGGAATATTAAAATCGACTCTCCGCTGACTTTTTCAAGTGAAACAAAAGGAAAGACGAATGTCGGTGGTTTCATTGGTAACAATTACGGCACCGGAAAGAAAATCGACGCAACAGCAACAAACAACATTACCGTCAAAGGCAATGTGACCGGCGTCAATAGTGTCGGCGGTTTGATCGGGTTGAATCAACAACTGGTTTCAAACATGTTTGTTGGTTTGTCAACATCTCCTGTCACCGTGACCGGAAACAGTAATGTCGGCGGTTTGATCGGAAGCAACAGCGGAACAGTTCTGTCATCGAACGTAACTGTCATTGTTAATGAAAAAGACGTTAGTGCTGCCTATGGGTCCGGATTCGGAAGTTTTGTCGGATATAATAATGCGAACGGAAACATTACATTTGACGCCGGCAATATGTTGATCAGCTCGACAATCAATGCAGCCAGCAGCACGAAAGTCGGCGGCGCCGTTGGATCAAATCATGCTTCGGCAAAGATCACCATCAATTCCGTTTCACTTGAAACGCCGGTTTCCGGAAAGAATGATGTCGGCGGATTTGTCGGATATAATGCCGGAATCATCGATATTCAAGGTCCGCTGTCCTTTTCCGAATCGGTTACAGGTTCCAATTCTGTCGGTGGTTTTATCGGCAACAATACGGGAACAATCGCTTATAAGGATTCGAGCAGTATTGTCACAATGGAAAGTGCCGCAAAAGTTTCCGGAGTTGAATTCGTCGGCGGCTACATGGGCAACAACACCAATGCAGGTTCCGAGATCTATTACGTCCAAGCATTCAACGACGTCGAAGGTCTCAAACGCGTCGGCGGTCTCATCGGTTATAACAACGGAAAAATGTCCAATGTTATGTTCGGCGGCAATGTGAATGAAACCGGTTCAGGAACGTATTTCGGCGGCTTGGCCGGCTGGAATCAGGGTCAAATCGACAATTCATTTTCAACCGGAAACATAAACGCCGGAACCAGTCGGGAAATCGGCGGTTTAATTGGAATCATGAACGGCACGTCGCCGAGTCTTCAAAACTGCTATTCATCGGGTAACGTTGTCGGTAATTATTCCGTCGGCGGTCTCGTTGGTTCAGCTTCAAACTCTGCAATCACGAATTCCGTTGCGTTAAACAGCGGTATTTCGGGTAATGACCGCGTGTACAGAATTGCCGGTTTTAACAGCGGTGTTTTGACCGACAATTATGCGCTGGACAGTTTGACCGGTACAAGTGATCCGGCCGGACTTGATGGCGCCAATGTCACGCAAACAGATGCGCAAACACAAGCTTTCTACACAACCGCTCCAATGGACTGGGATTTCGCAACGCCAATCTGGGAAATCACATCCGGTTCCTATCCGGTTCTGGCTTGGATGTAAAATTCAATCCAATCAAAATTTAAACGGCAAAAAATCAAACAGCAAAAAATCAAACAAGTTCAAAAATCGAACAAAAATCGAAAACTTGTTCAACTCCCAAATCGTGGGCGGTTCAAAACTGCCCTTTTTTCTTTTTTCACCGATTCTTTCATTGTTTCCCTTGTTTTTTTCTTGGTTCACAAATAATTTAATATATAGTGAATTTGAACATATAGTATCTTTTAGCTTGTCTAGACGTTCTTTATCATTTTATTCATCCGTTCTCGGATGATTTTGATTTCATCATCCGGCCGGCTTCATTTTAAGGAGCTGTCGTCGCCTGTTGAAAACCTCTATGAAATTATTGTGAATTGCATTGACCCTATCGTAAGATATTGATGATTACCGGTCTGATCATGGTCGGTCATTCTCAATTATTATCGTAAACATTGAGCAGAGTTGTGATTTCTCTTGGACGCATTTTATTTCCTGGCATTGATTGTTCTTTTGCCTTTTCTGATGGCGCTTTTTGTACCGGCCGCGTACAAAATCCTCAAAGATAAGGTCGGATGGTTCGCAGCGGCGGTCGCTTTCGTTTGTTTGCTAATGGTTGCGTCCATCATTCCGACCACGTATGCAGGCGAAGTCCTGGCCGGCACGATGTCTTGGATTCCGGGACTTTCCGTCAATCTGGCGCTTTACGCGGACGGGCTTTCCGTTCTGCTCGGCGTTATCGTTTCCTTCATCGGCATTTTAATCATGTCGTATTCCAACAAATATTTGTCCAAAGACGAAGACTTGGTCCGCTACTACCAATATCTGCTCGTTTTCATGGGATCGATGCTCGGCGTCGCCTTTTCCGACAACTTGATTCAATTGTTCATTTTCTGGGAATTGACCAGCATCAGCTCGTTTATGCTTATCGGTTACTACCGCAAAACCAAAGAATCCATTTACGGCGCGACAAAAGCGCTGCTCATCACAGGCGGCGGCGGTCTTTTCATGTTCGCCGGATTCCTGCTTCTCTTCACAATCACCGGCACCTACGGCATTTCCGAAATGCTCACGAGCCCGGACATGATTGCGGTCGTCAAAGACAGTCCGCTCTTTACGATTACCTTAATTTTCATTCTCATCGGCGCCTTTGCGAAATCCGCGCAAGGCCCGTTTTATGTTTGGCTCCCCAACGCCATGGAAGCCCCGACGCCGGTCAGCGCTTTTCTGCACTCGGCGACAATGGTGAAGGCCGGCGTCTTTTTGGTGGCGCGCCTTCATCCGATGTTTTCCGGCACAACGGATTGGTTTGTTCTCGTTTGCGGCATCGGACTGATTACAATGGTCGGCGCCGGCTTTTTAGCGCTCCGGCAGACGGATCTGAAAGGAATTCTCGCTTATTCCACCATCAGTCAGCTGGCTTATTTGATGACCATGTACGGTTACACCACAATCGCCGAGCCCGGCATTGGTGTGGCGGCGGCGACATTCCATTTGCTCAACCACGCCACCTTTAAGGCGTGCCTTTTCCTGCTCGTCGGCATCGTCGCGCACGAACTGCACACCCGCGATATCCGTAAAATGGGCGGACTTCGAAAGGAGATGCCAATCACGTTCATTTTAACCGTGATTGCGGCGGCGGCGATGGCCGGCATTCCGCCGCTCAACGGATTCCTGAGCAAAGAGTTGTTCTACGAATCTTCCATCCAAATGGCGGAAGCGCTCGGCGGCGGTATTGCCTGGATTATTCCGGTTCTGGCCGTTGTCGGCGGCGTTTTTACGTTCGCGTATTCCTTCCGCTTGATTCTCAAAGTATTCTGCGGCAAACGGACAACCGATCCCGACGTTCCGGCGCACGTTCACGATCCGTCTTGGATTTTGCTGGGTCCGGCGGCAATCTTGGCCGTTCTCATCATTGCGATCGGACTTTTCCCGACGCCGTTTATTGATTATTTGGTTCAGCCGGCCATTAGCGCGATTCTGCCGGGCGCGGACCACTTGCACGTGGCGCTTTGGCACGGCATCACGCCGTCGTTGATCATGACAATTATTACGTTTGCGTTCGGCATTTTGGTTTATTGGAAATACGACGCGATTGCCGGATGGCAAACCCGTTTCAGCGCCAAGCATCCGAAATTCAGCATCAACTGGGTGTACAACACGCTGGTGGACAATGCGTTCGATTTCGGAGCGACGCTCGGACGTCTGCTTCAAAAAGGACCGCCGGCCGGATACGTGAAAACCATGCTCGTTTTCATTATCGTCATGGTTCTGATTCCGTTCGCTTACGCCATCATTTCCGGGCTTTCCATCTTCCCGAATTTGGATTTTGCCGGCATGCCGTCTGAAATGTTGGTCTTCATCATTATTATTTTAACAGCATGGGGCGCCGCGTCGCTGCCGAAATATTTGTCGGCCATCATCTCGTTGTCAGCGTGCGGTTTTGCCGTGTCGCTGCTTTACGCTTATCTCAAAGCGCCGGACCTGGCGATGACGCAGCTGTGTATTGAAACGCTGTCGACCATCATGTTTTTGGTCGTCATTATGAAATTTAAAAACAAAGAAGCCGTTCGCCCCGAAAAGACAAAGGCGAAAGTCAAAAACGCGATTTTGGCCGCCGGATGCGCGCTTGTTTTATTTTTGATGCTCGCCGGCGCCGATTTGATCGCGCCGTTTGAAACGTTCTCTCATTATTTCATCGAAAACGGCCTGGAAATGACGGCCGGGCGCAACATCGTCAACGTGATCGTGGTCGATTTCAGAGGTTATGATACGATCGGCGAAATTTCCGTGATTTGTATCGCGGCGCTGGCGGTTTTCAATCTGATTAAGAGCCGTTCCAAAGACAAACAAGAAAAAACGGTGACATCCACCATGACGGAGGACAAGAAATGACCACGATTATCGCCAAAACCATCTCCAAAGCTTGTTTGGTAATCTGCCTGCTCTTCTCGATTTATTTGCTGCTCAACGGCGGCAACTATCCGGGCGGCGGTTTCGTCGGCGGCGTTTTGTTCGTGTGCGGCATCGCGCTCGTTTATGTGACGTACGGGATGCGTTACATCAACGTCCGCTTGCAGCCGGACTGGCTGGGCTGGGTCGGCTACGGATTGCTGTTCGCGTCCTTGACGGCGCTTGCGCCGCTGTTTGTCGGACACAACTATTTCAGAAGCGCCTTTGACGACTTCCCGATTGAGATTCTCGGCATTCACATCGGTCACATCGAGTTGGTTTCGTCTATGTATTTCGACATCGGCGTTTACTTTACCGTGATCGGCGGCTTACTCTTTATTCTGACCAACATCGCGTCCGACAAAGTCAAAGCCAAGGAATCGGAAAGCCCGTTCAAATATTCGGGAACGGCGGACAAGCCGGTCCGGGTGACCGACGTGCCGGCCGTTTCGGCGACCTCAGCCGGTTCGACGGACGCTGTTTCGAAAACCGCTGCCGCCGGTTCGGTTTCGGAACCGCCTGCGGCGGAACACAAGGCTAAAGCGACCGCCAACCATCACCATCATCTTTACGAGGATTCAAATATTGATGAAATCAACCGCGTGTCAAGTTTTCACAATCCCGACCTGACGCTTTTTAATGACGAAAACGATTTGAACACAAAACCGGGGGAACAAAAATGACGAACGTATGGTTAGCACTCACGATTTCGGTTCTTTTCGGTATCGGCGTTTATTTGATTTTGCGCCGCGACATCGTTAAAATCGCGATGGGATTCGGTTTGATGAGCCACGCGATTAACCTGACGATCGTGTCGTCCGGCGTTTTAAACGGAACGCTGGTTCCGATTTTGATGAGCACGATCAACGAACATGCTCGTTTCGTCTTCCGAGACGATTACGGAGAGGGCATTTTGGCGCCGATTGTTGAAGGGATTTCGGAAGATTATTTGTTTACGGATCCGCTCACGCAGGCGTTGGTCTTGACGGCGATTGTGATCAGCTTTGCGACCACTGCCATCTTTTTGACGCTCGCGTACCGGATCGGCGAGGAATACGGGACGACGGACGTTGACGAACTCAGGAGGCTGCGCGGATGAACTTCGACCCGTCTCTCATCTTTTCGGCGCCGCTGGAATACGTGACGTCGTTCTTCATGGCGAACCTCGTCGTTTTGCCGATCGCCATCTGCTTACTGATGGCGCCCATTATGATTCTTCTTCGGAACTCACCGAAAACTCAAAAATATGTGGCGCTTGCCGTGTCCGCCTTTTTATTCTTCGTCGGCGTCATGTTGTTTTTGGACGTTTACCGGCATGGGATTATCGTTTACGATATCGGCGAGTTCGGAAAATACGGCATCGTTCTCGTCGGCGATTTGCTGTCGGCTTTAATGGTGCTTCTCAACACGTTCATCGGCTTCTTGGTACTGATTTATTCCTTGGATTACATCGAACGCAAGTCTTTGAGCGACAGCTATTTCGTTTTATTTTTCCTGATGCTGGGCGGCATCAACGGAATTTTCCTCACCGGCGATCTGTTTAACATGTTCGTCTTCTTTGAAATCATGTTCTTGTCGTCGACCGGTCTCATTATGGCGAATGAATCGCTCGGCGTCACCGATACGTCCCACAAACTGGAAGCGACGTACAAATACTTGGTTCTCGGCATGATCGGTTCGTTCGTGATGTTGATTGCGATTACGACGATTTATGCTTCGATCGGGTCTCTTAATATTGCCGACTTGGCGGCCAAGATTCAAACGCTGACGGACGCGGGAACGGTCCCGTGGGTTCTGATTGCCGCTGCGCTTTTGTTCGTGGTGGTTTTCGGCAACAAAGCGGCGCTTGTGCCGCTTCACTTCTGGCTGCCGGACGTTCACCCGACGGCGCCGACGCCGGTCAGCGCGATGCTCAGCGGCGTTTTGATTAAAGTCGGCGTTTACGGCATGCTTCGGATCATATTCGTCGTTTTGGCGCCGTCTCTGTCGTTTGTTTTGCCGATCTTAATGTTTTTCGCGCTCATGACGATTGCCATCGGCGCGTTTTCCGCGATCGGTCAAACGGATCTCAAACGGGTTTTGGCGTATTCCAGTGTTTCCCAAATCGGTTACGTTTTGCTGGGATTGTCGTTCGGCACCGCCGGCGCGATTGCGGCCGCGATCATGTATTTGATCAACCACGCGGTGGCCAAGTCTCTCTTGTTCCTGACGGCGGGCGGCATCATTCACGAAACCAAAACGCGCGATCTTCGAAAAATGGGCGGATTGATTACGGTTCTTCCGCTTTTGTCCATGGCCTTTTTAATCGGGGCGATGTCGATTGCCGGCATTCCGCCGATGGGCGGTTTCATCGCGAAATTCGCGTTGTTCCAGTCGGCCGTTTCCGGCGAATTTTATTTGCCGTTCTTGATTGCCTTGGTGTGCGCGATCGCCACCATCTTTTACATGTTCCGGACTTGGATTTCCGTCTTCTGGGGCGAAAACCGGAACACGGATGCTAATGCCGTAGATGCGCATGATGCCGTTGCGGTTGCGGCGCCTGCTGCAGCGGCAGCAGACGTGCATGCCGGGTCGGACGCGCACGCGCCGCCGGATACACACGCAGCGGTACCGGTTTCGCCGGCGCCGCCCAAAAAGCACAAGCTGTCGATTGAAATTGTCATTCCGATTGTGGTGTTGTGCGCCGTCGTCATCATTTTGGGCGTTTACCCGCAGCCGCTTTACGACGTGGCGAACTTGATTGCGGCTCAAATTTTGGATCCGGACGTTTATATTTCCACTGTGCTCGGGAGGGCGCCGAGATGAAAATTAAGTTTAATTTCATGAGATTTTTGGTTTATGTGATGCTCGCCATTCTTTGGGTGCTCATCAGCGGCAGCTTTTCCATCGGAAATTTCCTGCTGGGCATGTTTTTCGGATTCCTGATTTTGTATCCGTTCCGCGACATGTTCACGTTTACGGACACGTTTGGGCACTTCGTCCGCCAGTTCCCGAAAAAGTTGAAGTACGTTTATATTTTGTTCCGGGAAATCATCAAGGCCAATTTCTTCATGGCTTACAAAATCCTTCAGCCGAAGCTGGATATCCGGCCGGGCATCATCGCTTATCCGTTCACAACGACGAAAAGCATTTCCACAACGATTTTGGCCAACACGATTTCGCTGACGCCGGGGACGCTCATCATTGACGTTCACGTCAAAAACCCGACGCTGAAAGGTCCGGGTATTTATTACATTCACTCGATTTACATTGACAGTCCGAAAGAGGTACGTGACACGATTCGCGACGATTTGGAACAACCGATTCTGGAGGCTTTCGAATGATCGACGCGCTTTCCGTTCTTGACTGGGTCACTTTGATCGCTTTGTTTGTGGCGACAGCGGCTCTCTTTATGGCGGTTTACCGTGTTTTTGTCGGCCCGACGATTGTGGACCGGATTGCGGCGGCGGACTCCATCGGCAACACGATCGTGATCATTTTGGCGATTTACGCGTTTTCCCAGGACTCTCCGTTTTTGATCGACATCGCTCTGCTTCTCGCGATTATTTCATTCATCGGAACGCTGGCCATGTCCAAATACGTTGACAGAGGAGACGTGATCTAATGGACTTCTCCTGGATCCCGTTTGACGTGTCCAACCTGCGTCTCTGGCTTTGTTATTTCTTTATTTTGCTGGGCGTTTTGGATATTCTCATCGGTATGATCGGCCTCATCCGGCTGCCGGATATTTACAACAGGCTGCACGCTACCACCAAAATCGCGACGACAGGCGCCTTTTTCGTTCTGTTCGGGATTTTGATTGCGGACGGCTGGACGCCCATGGGCATTAAATCGATCGCGATTGCTGTCTTTTTGTTGATGACCGCGCCGGTTGCGGGACACGTGATTGCCCGGGCCGCGTACAACATCAACGTGCCGCCGTGCGACCAGACCATTTTTGACGCGTATTGCGGCAAGCGCCAAGGCGATTATTGCGACGACTTTGATTACCACGAAGGTTCTTACGTTTACGTCGATTTGGACAAGCGCGACCAGGATCATTCCTTTAGCAAATATAAGGAGAATCTGGCGACGCAGTTTTCCAAGGAAATCACGGATTTGGCCACCGACGTGGTCGAGCAGACGCCGGACACCGTTGCGCCGATTGAGGACGAAGAGGTCGGCGACGAATTGAAGAAAGTTGTTTCCGCGCCGGAAACGAAAGAGCCGGAACCGGAATCTGAAAAACCGATTGAAGATTTGGGCGACGTCATTTCGGAGCCGGACGATTCGGAAGAGAAGACCGAGCTCGAACAAAAGCCGGAACTGACGGAAGGTCTCACAACCGACGAGCTGGAACAAAAGCTGGAAGAAAATCCGGACCTTGAAACAGCGATTCCGGAAAAGAAACTGGAAGCGATTCGTGAAAATGGGGATGACGCCGACGCTGAAAACGCTGACGGTTCCACTGAAGACAAGCCGGACGACTCCAAGTCTGAAACTGAAAAATCTGAATGAAAAGAAGAGTAATTCTTCTTTTCTTTTTCTTTTTTATTTTATTTCCCATCTTCCGTTTCTTTTTTGCCGGCCGCCGCGCGCGTTATGGCGTTCGTTTTTCCTGATTCATAAACAATACGATCGGTACTGTTTTTTGTTTTTCTTCTTTTTTGAAGGGCTGTTTTTGGCAGAATAAGTTTTAAATATCTTAATTTTCATTCTACTTTTTAACACGAAACTAAAAAAACGTGTTAAAAATTGTTTCAATTTTATATTATATTTTATTATCATTTTGATTTTGGAGAAATATTTATGTTCAAAAAGATGACATTTTTGGCGTTGGCGGCCTTTCTCGTTTTGATTTTCGCCGCCATGCCCGCGTCCGCCCACTCTTTAATGATGATGTCCGGCGACAATTTAACCGACGCCTGCGAAGCGGATATTCACAATTATTTAATCAACCCCGGCGTTCAGTCGATTGTGATTGTCGGCGGTCACGGCTACGAGTATGATTTTGAGGACACGCCCGATATGCTCACTGTGACGATTACGGCGCCCGACGGCACGACCAAAAGCGTTGCCACCACGACGGTGACGGAAAATTTCACCAACATTTTGTCCGGCGGCAAATACGTTTTGAATTACCAGCAAGTAAACGTCACTTTTGATCAAAAGGGCATTTACTACTTGTCGACGTCCATGGACGAAACAACCACAACAAATAACACAACAACGACCACCACCCAGTTATCCAAAATGATGATTTTTGTCGGCAGCGGCACTTGGGACGGTTGGTCCAGAGATTTGGGTCTCCCCTTGGAATTTGTGCCGTACACCCGTGTCGGCGGTCTGGCCACCGGTGAAGCCCTTTACGGAAAAGTTGTCGCGAACGGCGCCGGCGTTTCCAACATCACTTTCTACGGCGAACCCGTGAACAACGCGACCGCCGCAAAAGCCGCTTACGATGAGATCAAACAAACCTATCCGGAAATCGGCGAAGACATTTATTTGGTTTATTCCAAACGCGCCTACACCGACGGTTCCGGTGATTTCGTGTCGACCCCCAACGCCCCCGGCGTTTGGATGTATGTCGCCGAATCCAACAAAACCGCAGACGGTCACAGCTTTAAAACAACATTCACCGTTCCGGTTTTGGATCAATTGTCCACAAGCACAGCAACAACCACAGCAGACGGCACAAAAACAGTTCCCGGATTTGAGCTTGTCATCGGCGTTTTGGCAGTTCTCGGCGTTGGTTTGTTCCTTTACAAAAGAAAATAATGTAAAGTAACCACTATTTTCTTTCTTTTTTTCTTAGAAAACCCTCCCGTTTAAACAGACGCGTTTCGCGTCTGTTTAAACGGATTCCACTTATCTGCAGATGCAAATTGTAAATTGGAATCTGCAGATGCAAATTGTAAATTGGAATCTGCAGATGCAAATTGGATTAGGAATACAACTGTATTTTTGGAAACAGCAGGTACAAACTGAAATCTAAAAACAGTCAACTGCAGATGCAAATTGAAATTTAAAAATAGTGAACTGTAGGTGCAAACTGAAATTTTAAAATAGTTAACTGTAGGTGCAAACTGAAATTTTAAAATAGTTAACTGTAGGTGCAATTGGAATTTAAAAATAGTTAACTGTAGATGCAAACCGTAATTTTAAATTAGAATACAGTAGGTACAAGCTGTAATTCAAAATTCGTCTTCTAATTTTATTTATATTTATCAAAAAATTGAATATGTATTTATATAATCTTGCTGAATATTTTTATATGACGTCACAAAGACTTCCGATTCGGTTTCTTTTTATTTGTTCTCTCATTTTTGTTTTAAATTTGATACCGGTTTCAGCATTTGAAGATATTCAAACGGATGATCAAAACCATCTGGAGCAAATTTCAATGACGTATTCCGATTCAGACCTGAAAGCTCTTGGTTATTCAAATAAAGAAGTTGAACTGTTGCGGTGGAAATCCGGAACGATGAATTCATCCAAATTAGAAGACAATCTGGTTATCGGACAATGGGTCGGCTCGGGAGATGAAGATTTTGTTTACCATCCGGAAACAGATGAAACGACGGTGACGATTTATTATTCCGTTTCATGGAAAAAAATGCCTTTGATGAAATTCAACGACGCTGTTTATTTCAACGGCGGAGAATGGCTTATCGACAAACCGAATTCTTCTTTCACGGCCGATTACAGCAACGGATCGCAGATTCAATTTCCGCTTTATTCGGATTCCGCATTTGATACTTATTCAAAATTCCCGTTGACGTTTTCCAATCCGGAAACAAAATCTAAAGAACAGTTTTCACAAGGTTCCGGAAAGATGGTTTTGAGTCATTACGGAAACGTTCCTTATGTGACGCCTTCAACAACATATGGGCATTATTATTCGCCGTTTGTTTCCAAGCACCTGATGAGTACGTGTACGTCGTCCGAAACCATTTATAATGGTTCGGATTCGTCTTAATTTTAAAATTTGTTTAAAATGGTGTTTTATTGGAGCACCGTCTTTCAAATTTATTTATATTTATCAAAAAATTGAATATGTATTTATACAATCTTGCTGAATATTTTTATATGACTTCACAAAGACTTCCGATTCGGTTTCTTATTGTCTTTTTTTGTTGTCTTGAGTAAAGGGGACTGATTGGCATGGATGCGGATACGATTTACAGATATGGTTTGAGTGCGCTATTTTTCGGTTTCACTTTTGTTCTGATCCCGACGGCCTTTTTATCTTATATCTTTTATGAGACATTTCTTTGTGGTCCGTTGTTGGTTTTTTGGATGGCGGCGGTTGTGATCTACTGCACGTTTTTGATTTTGGATAAAATAAAAGAACTGAAACCGGATGAAATGTTAAAGGAGGAGAAATTGGAATGACAGAATTATTTGTGATTTTTGCGATATTATCTCTCATAGCGATAACCACGGCACCGCTCCTATTAATATCGGCAATAAAAAAGGTATATAACCAAAAATCACCTGTTTTGGAATGTGTTTTATTGGTCATTGATGGATTCTGTTTCTGGTTTTGGCTCCTTATGGTCTTTGGAAGTTTACCGACTCCCTAAGTCAATTTGGCAATGAAAATAATTTCATTGCTTTATTTTTTCATAGATTTTACTTATTCTGTTTTTGTTTTTTCAATTCATCTAAAACAGCATCTGCATGTCCATCCACTTTCACATTATTCCAAATCTTTGAAATATTTCCGTCCGGATCAATCAAAAATGTTGTTCGGACGGTTCCCATGTTTTCTTTGCCCATGAATTTCTTGAGCTGCCAGACGTCAAACGCTTTGTTGGCCACGAGTTCTTCATCCGATAAAAGCATGATTTTGAGTTCGCGCTTTTCCGTGAATTTTTGATGAGAAGCGACGCTGTCTTTGCTGACGCCGATGATGATGGCGCCTTCTTTTTCAAATTGATCTTTCAGTTCGGAAAAAGCAATCGCTTCTTTTGTGCAGCCGCCGGTGTTGTCTTTCGGATAAAAATAAAAGACAATCCATTTTCCGAGGAAGTCTTTCAAACATGTTTTTTGGGATTCTTGATTCAAAAGGCAAACGGCAGGGGCGCTGTCGCCTGCTTTGAGTGATGATGTCGGCATAATTTTTCTCCTGATTTGAATTTGATGAATATTCGAATTTGATGAATAATTCAAATCAATCACTTAAGTATTTGATTTTTCCGATTTCACTTCTTATTTTTTTGTTATTCATGTGAATGCCGGTGATGAATATCCGGATTGTGCGCATGTGCGTGCGTTTTTGTTTCATGTGTGTGAACGTGTGTGTGCGTGTTCGTGCCGTCCGGATTTGAATGAACGGTCTGACCGTCAGCGTGATTGTGATGGCCGTCGTCATGGCTGTGACCGTGTTCGTGCGTCAGTTCTTCATGAATGTGTTCATGACTGTGGTTTTCTTTGACGGCCAGCCAAACGCCGATCATCATCAATATGGCTGCGATCCAAAAAGCAGGCGTAACGTTCGTTCCGAAAATGATGAACGACACAATGACGCCCATAAACGGCGCTGCGGCGTAATATGTGCTTGTCCGGGCGGCGCCCAAATGACGCTGCGCTTTGACATAAAGAAAAATGCTGAGGCCGTAAGACACAAATCCGAGAACCATTGCAAAGAAAAGGGCTTGGAGGGGAATATCGGAAATCGGCGTTCTTTCAAACAAAAAGAAAATCAGGGCGGCGCCGAGTCCGGATCCGAACCCTTTGATAATAACTATTTGAGCCGGATCTTTTTCCGACATGTTTCGCGTACAATTATTTTCAAGTCCCCAGCAGCAGCAAGCGGCGAGAACCAAGAAGGATCCTGTGGAAAAGTGGAAGGTTGAGGCTGTCCAGTCGATGGACAAAATGATGGACGCGATTGTGATGATGCCGATCGACAGCCACATTCGTTTGCCGACGGCTTCTTTAAAAAACACAAGCGCGATCACGGAGGTAGCAACCATTTCAAAATTGAAGAGGAGCGACGCGTTTTCCGCGGTCGTCATCATCAAGCCGAGCATCAGCAAAAACGGCGCCAAGATGTCTAAAAGAATCATCAGGATTGTCCACGGCAATTCTTTTTTGGTAATCTTCGCTTCTTTTTTGTCGGAACCGGCAGCGCGGGAGAACAACCGCATCGCAAAAATGCCGATTCCGGCGCCCAAATAAAGGAGGGAAACCATCAGCATCGGTGGGATATCGTTGAGCAGGAGTTTTGAAAACGGCGCGTTTAAACCGAACAGAAGCGCCGCCAAAAGCGCCAAACCGACGGCAGAATTTTTGATGTCCATCCTGATGCCTCATTTATTATTTTTGTCCAAAAATGTTTTTGAATTCGTGTTACGTTTTGATTTGATTTGTATACGCATCTTCACATTTTTTACATACATTCTTCAAACGACTATTTTTAAAAACTGTCGTCCGTGTATATAAATTTAATTTTTGGACAACTTTACTTGCGTAAAACTGATGTTCCGTCTTTGGATACTAAGTATTACCGCCGGATGCAAGAATAACACAAAGTCTTATAAATGTAAAAAGAGTTTATTTTATTTGTTGTATGACGACGGTTCTTTTCCGGAACCATCCCATGAATCAAATATTCAAAATCATATCAAAATTCATACGAATTTAAAAATCTCAAAATCAACATAAGATCAAATGGTGGAAAAATGATCGACGACAAAAAAACCGAAAAAGAATTGATGCGTATCGGCGTCTCGCTTCCGGACAATCTGCTCACAAAATTCGATAACATCATCGAAGAACGCGGCTATTCTTCCCGTTCGGAAGGCATTCGCGACGCGATTCGGAGCTACATCAACCATTACGAATGGATGAACGACATCAAAGGAAAGCGCGTCGGCACCATTTCTTTGGTCTACGATCACACCAAACGCGGCTTGTCCAATATGATGGCCGACATTCAGCATGAGCACTCCAACATCATCAAAACGTCGATTCACGTTCACTTAGACCACGAAAACTGTTTGGAAGTCGTTGTGCTTGAAGGCGACGGCATTGAAATCAAATTGCTCGCCGAAAAAATTCTGTCCTTAAACGGCGTCAAGTTTTCCAAATTAACAACGGTTCCGTCAACGGATAAATTGTAAAAATAAGTAAAATGAAATCGGATTTTCCGATTTTAATTTTCTTTTTTTATTCCTCTGCTGTCTCGTTATTTGAATTTGTAAGTATTCCTTACAAGTTGCTACTCTGCTTTTTTTGCCGGCGGTTCCGCGCGCGCGTTATGGCGCTCATTTTTGAAAATGTTTTAAAAAAACGGTGTGCGGTTTTTATTGAGATTTTCAAATAACCGGACTTACTGAAAATTATTCCTGAAAGAAAGAAGAATTGAGCGGGCCCGAAGGGATTTGAACCCCCGACCTATGGATTAAGAGTCCACCGCTCTGCCTGACTAAGCCACGGGCCCACAATGTTGGTTGATGTTGGTTTAAGTTTTGCAAAAAAGAACCGCTTTTAAAAACGGCTTCTTGCCCGTCTTTTCGGGTAGAATCCCCTCAAAACGAATATCCCATAATCCGTTTGACCTTATATAAAGGTTTCCGAAATCGGCTTTTTTAATTCAGATCTGTTTTCTAAAAACTCCCGCTGCGTCCTACTTATCCTCATGATATTTTTTATGCAGCGTTGCGTTTTGTTGATTTAATTTTTATCAATCGGGAAGGATTTTCACAAATGGGAGCAACGTCGGAACCTATTTATATCATCCTTGCCATGAATGCATAATTAATTTATTAGAATTATACTAAGCCTTCTGCTTTTGCTTTCGCAATTTGACATATATGGATTGGTCTCTTTTAAATTAGTTTTTCGTGCTGTTTTCGCTTTCAGGAGCGTTATTCAGCAACACAAATTCAAAGGTAGATTAAAATGTTTAAAAATTCAATGTTTAAGAACAGTAACGAAAACGTGACCGCCCCGGTTTCCGAAGGCAAAACCTATGATGTTAAAATCGAAGACATCGCTCAAAAAGGCGACGGCATTGCCAGAATCGAAGGCTATGTCATCTTTGTTCCGGACACCGCAGCCGGCGAAGAAGTCACCGTCAAAATCACAAGAGTGCTCCCGAAATACGCATTCGCAACCGTTGTTGAGTAAACAGGTTGTCAATTGACAATTCTTAGGATGTTGAGCGATCAACATCCTTTTTTTATCGAATTTTTATCTTTTAAATAAATTAGCAACTGTCCGGTGGAAAATAAAAAACGCCCGGACGAGTTGCCTCGTCCGGGCTTTGTTTTCATTTCACATCGATTATGGGATGGTTTTACTGGTGGTGGTGTCTACCGGCCAAGAAGTGGAGAAGGAATGCGGCCAGACCAATGATAATGCCGTAGTAGGCCAATTTTTCAACTTTCTTGACTTTGCTTTTCTTGCTCTTCTTCTCTTTTTTCATGTACATATTGTTTTCCTCCTCAAGGGTGTCTTCATCATCGTAAAATAAAATTTCATTGACATCGTCGAAAGACAATTCGATATCAATATCATCAATGTCATCTTGGCCGGCGTTTTTAACCGGAATTTTCTTTGCGCCTGCGCCTGTCGGCTTGGCGGCAGATTTGGGTGCCGGTTTTTTGGCGGCTGTTTTGTTGGGGGCCGCAGCGGTTTTTGTTCCGGCGGTTTTAGATGCAGATGATGATTTGGATGCGGCCGGTTTGGCAGCGGTGGATTTTGAGGCTGCCGGTTTGGCGGCGGCAGATTTTGAGGCAGCCGGTTTTGATGCGGCGCCGGATGTTGTCTTTACCGCCGGTTTGGCAGCGGGTTTAGATGCCGGTTTTGCTGCCGGTTTTGCTGCAGTTTTAGCAGCGGGGTTGGCAGCCGGCTTTGCGGCCGGATTGGCTGCTGCGGGTTTTGCCGTTGTTCTGGGTGCCGCCGGTTTTGTGCTTGACATGACCGGTTTAGCGGTCGATTTGGACGCGGCCGGAGCGATTCCGGCGGCTGTCGCATTTTCCTTTTCAGCCGGTTTCGGCATTGTGCTTGTTGTATCAACCATGGATAATCCTCTTTTTATTAAGTATGAAAATATTGTACATGAATATTTTCAGAGATGATTTAAAAAGATTAAAACATATTATAATATATTAATCTATATATAATTAATGTCTGAGTTAATCGTTGTGGTTTTCAATCTCTAAAATAAAAATAATCCGCATGGGAAATAGGCGTTTCTAAAAATTCCGTCGCTTCGCTAGGAATTTTTCAAGGACTGTGTGAGTCTGAATCCATTGTGTTCGCTTCGCGAACGGCTCCCTTCGGTCGCAGAAATACAGTTTTTTCTTGTTCCCGTTTTGCACCTACTGTTTCTAACAATACAGGTATTTCTTGGTACCGTTTTGCATCTTCCGTTTCTAACAATACAGGTCTTACTTGGTACCGTTTCCCACCTTCTGTTTCTAACAATACAGGTTTTTCTTAGTACCGATTTACATCTTATTGTTCCGAACAATACAGGTTTTTCTTGGTACCGTTTTGCATCTTCTGTAACTGTTCAGATTGTACATGCTCAGCGGTATCCGTAAAATACAGATGCTTCGCATCTGATTTTACGGGATGGTTTGCTTGTGTTTTCAAAAAAAACGCCCGTCGGTTTTGAAAAAAATCAAAAAATGTCCGTTGGTTTTGAAAAAAAGCCAAAAAAACCGACCCACCGTTTTTTAAAAACGCAAAATGAAAAAGTGCCGCCATAACGCGCGCGCTCGATGGCGCAAAAAAATAAAAAGAGAAAAGAAATCAGATCAATTTTCCGATCGGCAATTTTTCTTCGCCGGTCAGCTTGATACCGAGTTCTTTGGCGTTTTCTTCGAGCATAATGTCGACCATCGCAGCGGACGGCGCCACATACTTCGCGTTTTCAATCGGCCCGTACAGCAAAAAGTTCGCGCCCAGCGTCTGTGCCACCAAATTGGTGCCGACGTCTGCCGGTAAATAATATTCTTTCGGATTCTCTTTTGTTTTCTTAAAGTCGCGAATCCAATCCCAAGCCGACGCCGTGTTGTGAAAACCGCCGCCGACCGGATAGCCGAGATGACCTTTGATGGCCGTAATGCCGCGCATGGACGCGCCCGCGCCGGATCCGAGAGGGACGGCGGCGATGTCGATGAGCGGTTTTGTGATGCCGCAGTCCTTGGCGATTTGAAGGAGGCCGCCTTTGAGGCCGGTGCCGCCCTTTTCCAGGATTTCAACTTTTCCGAGAACGGTCGGGTTGACGGCGTTAAACGCGAGAACGATCGACGCTTCAATGTCGCTTTCCACCAACGCTTGAATTTCCTTTTCTTCAATGCTCGCGTTGACGGAATTGTAAATTGCCCGGTCGCAGATGCCGATTTCGGTCGCGTACTGCGCGGCAAAAGAGCGGACGGCGCCGTCGGACGAATCCATTAAAAACGGCGCTTTGTCTTCGATGTCGACAAACCAGTCAATGTAATTTTTCATGGCCTGCGGCGTTTCGCCGACCAACTGATTGGCGCAGGCGATTCCGGTTTGATCGCAGATTTCCACTTGGTCGTTCCATAACTTTTCAGCGGCCGCTTTGTCAAAAACGCCCGTTTCCGCGTCCGTCACAATTTTGTGGCGGTTGTAAAACATGGTTCCGATAATCACGGTCGGAACTTCGCCGGGCTGGCCGCCGAAACGGACGCCGCCGATTTCATAAATTTCCTGGGGTTTGTCAAACTTAAACATAAAAACGCCTCAAATCAATAAATAAATTAAAATAAGCAACAAGCCGGCCACCAAACCGTACAGCATGCCGACTTCCCGGCCGAGTTTTCGGCCCATCCGCTGAGCGACCTCGGCGCTGACAAATTCCGCTTTTTCATCCAAGCGGTCCAACCGGCTTAGGATTTCTTCATACTCGGCTGTGATTGATTCCACCATAATAATCCTCTTTTTTTAATAAAATCCATCCTCTTAAAGCATTCCGTACGCATACAAAACCAATGCCGGAATCACAACAACAAACAAAAGCGCCAAACCAAACCCGATGGCAAACCCGGCAACCCGCGTCGCTTCGATGCCGGAATCCAATTTCAAAGACCGGGAAATCAACTGGCAGCGCATCTGAATGCTTGCCACCAAATGATCAATATAGATCTCTTCCGAATTTTGCTTCTTTTTCGCCATTCGTATCCCTTTTCGTTTGTTATAATATCATTATAAAATCAAGACCAATAATCCGAACAGAAGCAAAACCGCAATCAGTCCGATGACAAATCCTTCAATCCGTCCCGCGTGGTATCCGGCTTGGAATTTGTTGTAATCGCCGATTCCGGCCACCTTTTGGTCGACGGCTTTTAACCGCATGGTCATCATGAGCGCGGACAAACCTTCAATGCTCAGCGTCCCGGCCGCTCCAACCGGTTGTCCGGGTCCCATTTCAATGTCTGTGCCGCCTGTTTTTTCGGTGCCGTCGTCCTCTCCCTCGCCTTTAACGTCCGGCAGAAGCGGCGGCTTTGGAAAAGCGCCCGGATCATTTTGAATACATTCCTGAATCTTCTTTGAAATCGCGCCGACGTCTTCCACATTAATCATGTCGATGCATTCGATTTGTTCGCGGAAGCGCTCTACCGCCGCGACAGATAAATTCTCAACGTACGGAATCGCGCCTTTCGCGCCCACAATCCGGTTGTTGGCGATGCCGTTTTTGTGCAGCATTAAAATCGCTTCGCCGGTGATGTGTCCCTTCACTTCGGCGCCCGAAACGATCAAAAACCGGATGTTGGGGTTTGAAATGATGTGCGTCACCAGTTTTTCAATGCCCAGGTTTTCCGTTTTACAGGACCCGGAAACGGCGGCGCCGGCGTTAATCAGCGCTTCGTCGTCCAAGTGCGAACCGCACGTCACGACGGCGACGCAAGACGCCGAATCGCCCGCCCGGTATTCGCCTTTCAACATCGGCCATCCGGCTGCAGCTTCTTTCTTTTCCGGCATTTAAAATCCTCCCGTTAAAAATATCAAAATGAGAAACAGGCCGATCACGATCAGGCCGAGGACCATGCCGTAAAAAATGTTTGTAACCATGCCGGCGCCGACAGACGTCTTTTCCCGGCCGCGCCAGGAGTTGGCGAGCGGCTTATCGGGTGCGAGTGCGTTCATCAGACTGTCCACTGCCCGTTCCGTTTCATCTAATTTTTGAATCAGCGCCATCATTGAACGGTTTTCCGTCAATGTTTTTTGTTTAGAAATCACGGACGTCAGCGGATCCATAACCAGTTCCGTTTCCGGTGATATTTGAATTTTCATAATAATTCCTCTTCGGCCGGAAGCAAACCGGCTTCCCTGACCGCGTAGGCGTCTCTTTTGACCAAAGTCCAATATTTACGGTACAGCATAATGATGAAAACAATTGACATAAAGATTGTGACCAATGGTCCGATCCGGTCTCCGGACACAAAAGAAACGACGCCCAAGACCAGCATCAACAAGGATCCGTCCAGCGCCGACAGCGTCCGCGTCCGGTCCAAAGATTCGTCCGGTCCGAGATTGGCGTTGTAAGCATGGAAAATGACAAGTGCGCATCCCATAAATCCGATGGCGATTGCGCCGGTAATCAAATAAGTTAAAATATCGATGGTCGCCGTCTCTCCGAATATGGTGACGAACGACGCGTAAAAGCCGAGCATGCTGCCGGCGGTGACTTCAGCCATCCGGATTTCCATGGACGGGATTTTAAGCCCGATGACGTGGTTGACTAACCAACCGCCGATCCAGCCGATGGCAACCGCCAACACAAACCCGGCGATCGGTCCCCACAACCAGGAAATCGACAGCCCAAAAAGCGCCGCAATCATGCCCATGCCGACGCCGTACATGCCGACTGATGGCACACCGGTTCCCAGGCCGTATTTCGCAATCTTTCGAACGTTGTCGGCCGCCCACAACAGGGCAAGAATCATACCGGCGCCGGCCAAAAATGAAAAGGTGACGGCGGGAACGTAAGCGCCCCAAATGTTCAAGATCAAGCGTGACAGCGCAACCGGCAAGTAAATGCCGGCGAACGCGCCGATGATTCCGATGGCGGCAACCGTTTTGTGCGGCAGGAATTTTTTCGTTTTGCCCGGCGGGTTTTCAGACATGGCTGCGCCGTTTGGCGTCGCATTCAGGCTCATATAATTCCTCCGATGTTGGCGACAGCCAAAAGCGCGATCATGCCGCAAATAAATGTCATGACGGCGGACACGGCGACGGCTTTGGGCCATTTTTTAAATTTTGGGTCGTGGAAGCCCTCAATGGTTCCCGCGATGTTGTACGACGCAATCACGGCGTTGATGAAGAAAAGGGCGATCGACAGCATAACGGCAATCGAAACGGCGGTGGTCGGCGCAAACAAATATCCGAGGCCGGCAAATATGAAAATGACAATAAAAATAAGCGCGCCGCCGACGCCGCCCAAAAAGCCGCCGATGACGCCGCTGATGAAACAAATGGTCGGAATGCCGTGTCCTTCGGTTCCTTTGGACACGTAAATGTCTTGCCGGTCTTTGGTGACCGGGTCCCGCTGGAGTTTTCCGGAAACGGGCGTGCAGCCGACGCCGTAAATGTAGGTGATATTGGCCATGTACATCACAACCGCAATCATCAAAGCGGAACCGACCGCGCCTAAAAACAGACTCAGCCAAAGGCTGTCTGAGAAAAGGACGACCGTCGCCGATACCAACAAGCCGGTCAATCCGGCGCCTGCGGCGAGCTGCGTTGTTCCTGTGCCGACGCCGGTGGCCTGCGCCATGGCGGCCGGCGCGCCGCCGACCGGGATAAAGTGAACGCTTAAAGAAATGAGAATGCCGCCGATGGTGATTAAGACGGATAAGATGAGTATAACCAATAACGCAAATGATTCAATCATTCAACCATCTCCGTTTTTTCTTCTTCTCGGTACGGTCCGAATTTTTTGCGCGACGATTTTTCCAAAACACGGTTCGCGGCGAACAGGAACAAAACGATGAGCAGTCCGGCCAAAACGCCGGTCCATCCGATGATGTTGCCGTATGCCGGATTGAATAAAAGAACAATCCAAGACGTGATAAAAATGACTGCGCTGAACGTAATTCCGGTTGCCGGTCCGCCGAATTTGGCGCAGAACCAAACGTTGTCAAATCCGGAACGTGTACCGGATTCGGCTTTTCGGACAATGTTTCCGGAATAAGACGCGTTGATGCCGGCGCCGAATTCCATGTTTTGGAACAGTCTTTCCGCACCGTAGTGAACGTCTCCGATGGCGGATCCGATGGAACCGGCGGAAATGCCCAGCAAAAACGCAATGATCGGCAGCGGAATGGGCGCTTTCAGATAGGTGATCATCAAGTAAGAAATAATCAGCATCGAAACGGTTGTTAAAAATGAGTAGGCGGCAATGACCGGTAAATGGGACCGTAAGACGTCTAAATAAAACGGTTGTTTAAACCGGCTTTGACTGGCGATTCTGCCCATAAACGACGTGGCGGCCAAAACCGCGTGAATCGCAGCGGCCAAAATCGCGCCGAAAACAATGGCAAAAAGGGCGGTCATTCCGAAAGCGCTCATCAAAACCGTGGCGACAACGCCGCCGACGGTGCACATCATGGCGTTTGAGAGCGGTTCGCCGGAAATCGCTTTGTTAAACAAGCGGTGTGGGTATCCCATTTGGGGCGCCAGCTGCACCTGCGAATTCGGGTTGCTTTGGGAACCGACGTCGGATTCCAAATCTTCGGACCAGCCGGCCACAGCGGCCGCTGCACCCGCCAGCGCCAAAAATCCCATGCCGATCAGTGGATCCATTTTCCCCTCTCTGTTCTGTGAATAAAAATGATTTAAGTAAAATTATTTGGTTTAATTTTTCAAATTTCGTATGAAAAAGTTCTTCTCTTTATAAGTCTTCCGAGGCTCGAGCCAAATTTCTCTATTTTTATAAACAACATTTTAAAAAATATGTCACAAATCAGAAAACTAAAAAACATATGGCAAATCCGAAAACTGAAAAACATATGAATTCAAAAAATTAAAAAATATATTACAAATCCAAGAAAAACGTGAACGCTCTTTTGGAAAATCCGTAATGTTCATAGAATGCGTGCGTCTGTTCCCGGTGGAAGTTGGCGTCCAGTTCGATGGATTTGCAATCCTTCTCTGCTGCGTATTTCTTAAGATGGTTCAGCACCGCTGTGCCGATTTTTTGTCCCCGGACGTTTTCATCCACCACAAAAGTTGAGACGTAGCAGATGCGGCCGGCATGGTAATAGTTGTTGGCGACAATTCCGGCAATGAATCCGACGATTTGATTCCGGTTATTATTTTGATTGTTATTTTGATTGTTATTTTGATTATTATTTTGATTATTGTTTTGACTTTTGGAAACGGCGCAAAATGAAAAATCAACGGGAGACGTAAGCGCCCGGTCAAAAACCGGTTTGAGTTCTTCTTTTGAGTCGTTGTGGTCTGGCCAAAGCTGCCGGAGCAGCGGAAAGATCTGATCGAAATCATCCGGCCGCGCCGCTCGGATTTCTATGGAAACCGGGTTGACAGTGTCGTTTGTCATTTTTATTTCTCTTTTTTCCGATGATGTGTGATTTTAATTTGTATTTTTAATTGAAAAAAGATTTGTATTTATAATTTATATTTTTAATTTGTATTGTATGTGTCATTTTCATTTGTATTTTGATTATTCTATACTTATACATAAAAGACAAGGTTTAATTATTTTTAACATCTTTCAGACGTTATGAAACTCGGCGTCTCTACCTTTGCGGGTCCTCTTTCCGATTTATGTGAAATTGCGGATTCCGTTGAACTTTACATTCCGAAAATGAACCTTTATGAAGGCCGCGTTCTTCAAAAGGACCGCGTCAACACATTTTTGGATCAATTTTTCTCATACGATTTGCCGGCGACCGCACACGCGCCTTATTATCTCAAATCGCTCGAATATCCGGTGGATTTATCGGTCGACATGTCTCAAATGTCGAAAAAAGATTTTCAGCTGATGAACGAATCCATTGACATTGCCGCGCTGGCCGGTGCGGACATTTTGGTGGTTCACCCCGGCGTCATCACCGATTCGTCCAAAAAATCATTCGGGCGGATGATTCACAACTTGAAAATTTTAGCCCAATCCGCCGAAGACGCCGGCGTCATGCTGGCGCTTGAAAACAAAGAAAACACGGATCCGATCAATCTGTGCTGCAATGCGCAGGAACTTTTGTCGGCCGTTCGCGCCGTCGATTCCGAATACTTGGGCGCGGCGCTCGACATCGGTCATGCGAATCTGACTTGCGGCGGCGACCAAACGAAGCTGGCCGACTATGTTAAATTGTTGTCCCCGGATGTCGTTCACGTTCACGTCCACGACAATTACGGCAAAGATACAGGTTCTTACGGCGGCGACGAGCACATGTGTCCGGGACGCGGCGTGATTGATTTTTCCGTTCTTAAAAATTTGGGCGACTACGACGGCGTTTTTAACATGGAAGTTTTTTCAGTGGAAGAAGCCGCTGAGGGAAAAGAGTTCCTATCCAAAGTGCTTTTGTGAACGTCGGAAAATGAAAGAAAAGAAATAGTTTATTTATGGGTTCGGACAATTTGGTATTATCATTTCAGATTTTAATTTTATTTCAAATCAATTTCAAATCAATTTTAATTTCGAGGCTTATTTATGATGATGAAAGACATAGGAAAATTGGTTGTCTGGCCTGCTTATTTGGATAAAGAAAAGACAAAAGCGGAAGGACGAATCATTTCCAGAAAAAGCGCTGTCCAAGATCCCAAAGCGGACGAAATCTTAAAAGCCGCGCAAAAACTCGGAATGGAGCCGGAATTGGAATCCGACAAAGCTTACCCGCGCGCCTGGTGGGAAAAAAGCGGACGCATTATGATTGCGAACACGCAGCCGAAAACGGCAGCGGTTCGGCAGATTGCGGCGCAAATTAAAAAGGCCAGAGGAGAATAATTCTCTTCTTTTTTTCTTTCTTTTTTGGATTTTCTACATTTTTTTTGCGATGCGCCGCCGCGCGCGTTATGGCGACACTTTTTCTTTTTGCGTTTTTAAAATCGTGTGGGCGTTTTTATTTTCGCTTTCAATGAAACTATCCCGAAGTTCATTTTCTAATTTCAAGCAAGCCCTCCCGAAAGATCAACCGAAAAATTCCGTCGCCTCGCTAGGAATTTTTCAAGGGCGGTGTAAGTCTGTTCTTAATATTCGCTTCGCGAATAGCTCCCTTCGGTCGCGGAAATCTAATCTAATTAATTAAAGATATCTAGCAAACCCTCCCGAAAAATCAAACGCTTTGCGTTTGATTTTCTCGGAATCCGATGAAATGGGATTGGGAAATAGCAACTGCAGGTGCAATCAGAATCGTAAACAGCAGGTACATATTGGAACAAGAATTAACTGTATTTTTGGAAACGGTGGGTGCAAACTGCAATCTAAAAACAGTCAACTGCAGGTGCAATTGGAATTTAAAAAATAGTTAACTGCAGGTGCAATTATAATTTAAAAATAGTTAGCAGTAGGTGCAACTCAGTATTGGTAATTGGAATGCATCTTACTGATCGGATTCCGCAAAATACAGACGCAAAGCGTCTGATTTTGCGGGATGTTTTGCATGAACATTCAGAACAAGCAAAACCAAACTTTCAGCGACCGAAGGGAGCCGTTCGCGTAGCGAACTCACTAGAAGCGGACTCCCACCGCCTTTGAAAAATTCCTAGCGTAGCGACGGAATTTTTGCGTCAGAATTTGCGGGACGGTTTGCTTGGCTCGAAAATAGTTTCTGATTTCAAATCATCCGTTTTTCGGCATCAAAAATGATGTGTTTGCAGATGTTTCCGGAAATCCGGTCAAAACCGGCAGCTTATCATTTTCTTTCGGACCCATCGTCCAAACGGTTGTGTCCCAGCCGGTCCAAATCGAATTTGGATACGTGTTCCAAACGTCTTTTGAATTCACTTTTTGTCCGTTTTTGGATGCAAACCAATTTGTGTCGGTTCCTTTCCAATAACAGCAACCAGTAATTTGGCTGTTTTCCGCATTGCCGGCAATGTGTCCGGTTTTAAAGTAAAGTTTGAATTGAGCGGCGGCAAAAGAAATTTCCGGGACGCTTCTTCTCACTTCTTTGTTCAATGCCGTGCAGTTTGTGATCGTCGTGTTCGTACAATTTCCGACAATTCCGCCGGTGTATCCGAGGCTTGTTTTGTGTTTGACGGTTGCCGTTGTGTAACAGTTTTCAATCGTTGTGTTGTAGCAGCCGCCGACGATTCCGCCGACATCCGCATTTGTATAATATCCTGTTTCATAAGCATCGGAATCGGTGACAAAAATTCCATCTGAATAACAATTTCGGATTGTTATATTCCCGCTGGTTGCGGCAATTCCGCCAAATGTTCCGGTGACATTGATTGTGATATTTGTGGCGGAACAAGAATCGATAGAACTGGTGTGATTGGAACTGACGTAATCGGTTCCCCCGGTGATTCCGCCGGCCCATCCGCCTTCAAAAGATACATTGTCAACATAACAATTTTTGATTTTGTTTTCAACATTGTGTCCCACAATTCCGCCGTTTCCAAGACTGGTCATTTTTGAATCAACGGCAGTGCAGTTTATGACGTCGCCTCTGAAACCGTGGCCGATTAAAAGCCCGCCGACAAAACGTCCGGAAACGGTTGAATTTCGGACGGTGCAATTCTGAATCGTTCCGTTAGAAAACGTACCGGACAACACGCCGGCATAAAAATAACCGCCGTTCACGGTCGCATTCTCAAAATTCAAATTTGAAATCGTGCTGCCAATGGCATCGGCGAAAAGCCCGGCTCCGTTTTGTTCTTCATCGTCAATATACATATTTCGGATGGTTTTGTTGTTTCCATCAAAATTTCCGGAAAAAACCTCCCCCCAATATCCGCTGATCGGCTTCCATTCCGAAAAACCGGCTTCTTTTAAATCCAAATCATTCATCAAAATGTAACTGGCAGACAGATTGTTTCGGATTTCGTCCAGTTGCCCGGCGGTTGCAATTTGGTACGGATCTTCCGCTGTTCCGGAACCGCTTCCGGAAAACGGCGTGTCGGCGGCGGCGACTCCTATGAATGCGGTGCAAATCAAAAGGAGAAGGAAGGATAGGAAAATGAATCGCGATTTATTTTTCATAATTTAAAAAGAACACTTTCAAAATATATGTCTTTTTGTCATTTTTTGTTTTTGTGGCGCGCCGCCCCCCGTGCGTTATCGCAATCGTTTTTAAAAAAAGTCGATTAAAAAAGGGCTCGGTTTTTCAACGAAAATCCGAGCCCGTATGTTATTTTTTTCATTTTTTATTTTAATTATGATTTGACCTTTTCCTTTTCAGCATCCTTTTCTTTATTTTTCGGTCCCACATAATACGGCAATTGCGCATCTTCCGGAATCGTGTGGATGTATTTGGAACGGAAATCCTTGTCCCGCATAAGGCAAACCATCGATTGCTTCTTGTAGGCCGGGAATTTGCCGATATTTTCCCAAATTTCGGCGAGCGGCTCGTCTTTGACGTTTCCGAAGGAAAGGGGCGTGTACGGGCACGGCAAAACGTCTCCTGTGGAAGCAACGTGCATCCAGCGGCTGCCGGCGAAACAGCCGAACATGTCGGGGCCGAGCAGGTACGGGAGCGCGGAAACGCGCGGACCGCCGGGCGTCGAGTTGATTCTCTTGTGGAATTCTTCCAGGCGCTTGGCGTCGACGCGGGTAATTACTTCGTCTTCATGGCTTTTCCAGTTGCCGACGGCGATAATTCCGGTCATGGACATTTCATCCATGCCAAGATCGGTGGCGAGCGCGTACAGCTCTTCAATGTTGTCGATGTTGTACGGCGAAATCGTGAGATACATATCCGTCATGATGCCGGCGGCTTTGGCGTTTTTAACGGCGTTGATCGCGTCGTCGAAAGCCCCTTTGCGGCCGCGGAATTTGTCGTGAACTTCCGGATCGGCGCTGTCAAAACTGATTTTTACGGAATTGAGACCGGCGTCTGCAAGGGCTTTGGCACGCTCTTCGTTGAGCCGGAATCCGGATGTGAACATCGAAACCGTTGTTCTTTCTTTGTCAATTGCCGCGACGATCTCCGGCAAGTCTTTGCGCAGCATCGGCTCGCCGCCGTCGAGCGTCACCAAGTAAGTGCCCATGTCCAGCGCCTGGGAAATGGCGCCCGTGATTTGTTCAAACGTCATTTCATTGTTCGGCTGCATCATGTCGGCGGCGCCGCAGTGAATGCATTTGTTCGGACAGCGCGGGGTCACGCCGATGGAAAACTGGTCCGGGGTTCGTTTTTTGAAAAGCGAGAAATTGATTTGAGAATGAATCATGCGGCTGAAAACCGGTCCCGGAATCGGCGGAATCCAGGTGGAAAAGATAATTTCGTCGTCCGTGACTGAAATCGGTTTTTCTTCCTGAAACACCTTGTTGATCCGGTCGACCACCGGTTTGGCGGCCAAAGCGAGCGGTCCGGTCGCGTCAAAAACAACTTTTCCGTTGACGACTTCCGCATTAATTTTAACAACTTTATAATCGTAAATTTGCATTGAATTTCTCCATTTTTATTGACTGGTTAATAACATTTTTGAATTTATTTTTATTTATTATGGTATTTATTATGGTATTTATTATGATGAACCTTATTTTTGATATGAGTTTTTATATTTTGTGTAATACTGTCTTCATTTTCAGGGTCTTAGTATAAATACGATACTGTAAATCTTTTATTTTCATCCGTTTTGAGGAATATATATGCGAACAGACAGGCGAAAAGAGGCTCTTTTGGCGTTGGAAGAGATTTTAAGCGCGCTTTCAGAGAACGCCGCTCTCGGTTCCGTGATCGTCGTCGAAGGACGGCGCGACGTCCTCTCGCTGAAAAATCTGGGCATTTCCGGCGACATCCGGCCGTGCGCGTTTGAACCGTCGGCGGCGTTTTGCGAAACCATCGCGGAGTCCGGCAAAGACGTGATTCTTTTAACGGATTGGGACCGGCGGGGCGGCATCACGGCGGCGCGTTTGGCCGACCAATTCAAAAATTTGGACGTCAAGTACGATTTGACTTTTCGGGAAAAGATTCTCTTTTATTCCAAAAAAGAAATCAAGGACGTTGAAAGTCTTTATTCTTACGTCCGCAAGCTTCGGCAGGAATTTTATCCGGAATCCGAATCCGATTGAACCGGCAAATTGAAAGTATAAACAGTCAGAAAACCAAAACAAAAAAGAACAAATAAAAACACCCACGGATTTTAAAAAACGCAAAACGAAAAACCATTGCCATAACGCGCGCGCGTGCCGGCGCACAAAAAACAAAATACAATAAAAAAACAATAAAAATAAACGAAAGCTGAAGCAAAAAACGGTCAAAATAATGATGAAAAACGGTCAAAAAGATTAAAAATGGAATAAAAAATCCATTTCTAATATTAAGTGTCTTCCTTCTTCGGTTTGATCGCGTTTGTGAATTTGCGGTCAAAGTCCGGGAAGTTGCCGTAATTGTTCATCAGTTCGTCGTAAACTTTCTCGTGCCGCGGACTGATGATGATGATATGGGCCGGCGGATGAATCTTTTTCAGATTGCTGATGGCTGCGCCCGGCGGGGTGTCCAGCTGGACCAATGATGCGGAACAGCATTCATTTTTGAGCGTCACGCTCATCACGTTCATCAAAATCTGGTCGGCGTATTTTGTTGCGATATTCTTCGGACTGTCACTGAATTGCATATGTCCATATGTTTCAAGGTCATGCAATGCGATTTTTACTTTGTCAGGGTCATCTGCTCGTATTAAAGCGAAAGATTTCATTTTTATTCCACCACATGTTACATTTTTAATTGAATCGGAGAACTATTTTTTCAATTAACCGATTTTATCGTTTTTGTTTTTGAACTGTTTTTGCCGTTTTCATCCGTTTTTTTGCATCGTTTTTGGGTTCTGTTTTTCTCTCATCGTTTTTAATTGAGATTTTCGATTCGTATTCTTGTTCATACCTTTATTAATATTATTCCCATTGATTCATTTTATAATCAAAATTTTATTCTTTGTTATTTTATTGAAATCCGTTGGAAATAAATTACTCACCGAATTAAGTTTTTTTAATTCTTTTTTGATTTAAAAAACTTTGTTATTTCTCATAAATTATTGTTTCATATATTCAAATTCAAATGTTTTTAAACATTGTGTTTTTATTTTATTGTTATGTTTGTTTTTATTTTTATTGTCATTTTTTGACATTATTTTTATTAAATCATTCATAATTAAATCGAACATGAACCCGCCGGCGCGTCTGAAAAAATACACTATTCGCCATCAAGTTATACAAATAACTAAAACTGTCAATAAAATTGTTTCATATTCGGAAAAATTATAAAAGTTAATTTTTTCAATTTGGAATAATTAAGCATATTATTATAGATATGCTCCTTTATAAATATTATTGCTATAATTATACCTTTTTTGTTTACAAAGCCACATCGGTGGACTCAATTAATTTGGATAAAAACACATCAAAGGTTGTTTTATCTTTTATTTTTTTTTATTTTTAAGCCAACGTCTTGTATTTTCAGGGGAAAAATCATGATTCATAACTTATTTATATATCGCTGACAACTCCACAACGAAAACAACTGTATTATTGATCAATTTCAAAAAGTTTAATTCATTATGCGGAATATTTTTTCAAAAAATTTGATGTTCATGACAATCATCTAAAAATTATTTATTTTTATGTTTCGTTGACATATTCATTTAGTATCATGTTTTATTCTAGTTATTCGATTTATTGTGTTGTATTCATTCAAAATATTATTTAAATTGAAACTGAATTTATTATTTTAATTGAAACTGAATTTCTATCTGAAATCAACCAAAACCGGGAATCATTTATGGAAGGCACAATTGAGGAGAAGGCTTATGCGGCCAAGCGGGCGTCCGTCCATTTGGCGAACGTTTCGACCGATGTGAAAAACAAAGCATTGAAAATGATGGCGGACGCGCTTTTAAACAACAAAGACGCCATTATGGACGCCAACCGGAAGGATTTGGAAGAAGCGGAGAAAATGAAACAAGACGGCCAATTATCGTCGTCGCTTTACGACCGCTTAAAGCTCAGCGACGCCAAGTTCAATGACATGGTTTCCGGCGTGTCCGACGTCGCCAAACTGGAAGACCCGGTCGGAAAAACGCTCGCAACCGTTGTTTTGGACGAAGGCTTAACGCTTTATCAAGTCAGCTGCCCGATCGGCGTGATCGGCGTCATCTTTGAAGCCCGCCCGGACGTGGTTCCTCAAGTTATGTCCCTTTGCCTCAAGAGCGGCAACGCAACCATTTTCAAAGGCGGCAGCGAAGCCAAGAACTCCAACCGCGTTCTTTTTGACACGCTCATCAGCGCCATTTCCCAAATTCCCGAAATTCCCACAGCCGCTTTCCATTTGGCGGAAAGCCGCGAGGACGTCGCCAAAATGCTCGAGCTGGACAATTCCATCGATTTGCTCATTCCGCGCGGCTCCAACGATTTCGTCAAATACATTCAAGATAACACCCGAATCCCCGTTCTCGGCCATTCGAGCGGCATTTGCCACGCGTATGTGGACGAGAGCGCCGACATCGAGCTGGCGAAAAAAGTGTGCTTAGACTCCAAGATTCAATATCCTGCCGCCTGCAACGCCATTGAAACGCTTTTGGTGAACGAAAAAATCGCCGGCGAATTCCTGCCGCAAATGGCGAAATTATACGCCGACAACGGCGTTGAACTGCGTTTGGACGACAAGTCGGAAACAGTTTTGAAAAAATCGGGCGCCGATTTGAGCGGCGCAAACCTTCAGAAGGCAACCGAGAAGGACTGGGACAGCGAATACAACGATTTAATTCTTTCCATAAAAGTCGTCGGTTCCGTCGATGAGGCGATTGACCACATCAACAAACACGGGTCGCACCACACCGATGTGATTTTGTCTCAAAATAAACAAAACATCAACCAATTTACAGGATTGGTCGACTCCGGCAACGTGATGGTGAACGCGTCTTCCCGATTCTCGGACGGATTCCGGTACGGCAAAGGGGCGGAAGTCGGCATCAGCACCAACAAAATCCATTCCCGCGGACCGGTCGGCATGGAAGGCCTCATGATTTACAAATACATATTATCCGGCAGCGGACAAGTGGTGGCGAACTACACCGGCATCGGCGCCAAAAAATACATGCACAAGCGGACAGATGAAAAATACTGCCGGCTTCAATAATTACGCGAGATGAAACTGAAATGTCTGAAATTGACCGAAAAGACCTCTTTGAAAACTTGTCCCGCGTTGTGATTAAAATCGGAACGACGTCGATTACAAACGACGATTCCACCGTCAACACCGTCTTTTTAGACAGCGTCGCGTCTCAAACGGCCGGTTTAATCGCCGCCGGCAAAGAAGTGATCATTGTCACATCGGGCGCCATTGGCGTCGGCTTGCTGATGCTTGGCATTCCCACAAAACCCAAAGAAATTCCGGCGCGGCAAGCAGCAGCAGCTGTCGGACAAGGCGAGCTCATGCGTTATTGGAGCGAAGCGTTTCATCATTACGATACCAAGGTCGCCCAAATTCTGCTGTCCTACGACTTTTATTCCGACCGGGTCAAATACCTGAACCTCCGAAACAGTATCGGCTCTCTTCTCAGTTACGGCGTGGTGCCGGTCATCAATGAAAACGACAGCACCTGCACGAATGAAATTGACACCGTTTTCGGGGACAACGACCGTTTGTCGGCCATGGTCGCCAGCAAAATTGAAGCGGACTTGCTCATCATTTTGTCCGACATCGACGGCCTGTACGACAAAAATCCGAAGGTTTATCCCGACGCGAAACTGATCAGTTTCGTCGAAAAAATTACGCCAGAAATCGAAGCATACGGCGGCGACCCGACCAGTATGAAAGGCGTCGGCGGCATGCGCACCAAACTCATCGCCGGAAAAATTTGTGAAAAAGCAGGTTGCCACATGGTGATTGCCAACAGCCAAATCGACCGCGTGATTGAAAAAGTGGTTGCCGGAGACAACATCGGCACGCTCTTTTATGCGGCCGAGGAAAATATTTCCAATAACAAAAGCCGCTGGATTTCTTTTTCAAAATCCGAAGGAACGATTTCCGTGGACCGCGGCGCCATGGACGCCGTCATCAAAACCGGCGGTCTTCTGCCCAAAGGCGTCAAAGGCGTTTCCGGGGATTTCAAACGCGGCGACATTGTTTCAATCGAGTGCGGCGGCGCCGTTTTCGCCAAAGGCATTACGGATTACGACGCGCAAGAGATTGACAAAATCAAAGGCGTTCACACGGACGATATTGAAAAAATTCTCGGACACAAAGACTACGACAACGTGATTCGAAAAGAGAATATTGCGTTGTTGGATTAATTTATCCGATTCTCTTTTTTCTTTTTTCTTTTCTCTTTTGAACTGAATACTGTGTCGTGCTGCACCTATCTCTTTTTTTATTTTTTTTGAAAACGATTCGTCTCATCTTTTTTTATAATATGTGATTCAATAGATTCTGAAAAAATATAAAAAGATATTTTAAGGAAGGCGCAAATCTGTTTTTAATCCAAAAAATGGTGATTAAAAATGACGACTGATCAAAAACCCCTCCTTCAAACGCCCGAAAAAATATTGTTAATCAACCCCTCTGAATACAGTATTCAGGAAACATATGCCGATTCGGATTTTAAAATCTTGAAGTACATGTTCGACCGGTTCGCCGTCGAAGTCTGCGTTGACCGTGAAAACCGCCTCGTCGGTTTTAAAAAAATCAATCAAATACCCGATCCGGGCGATTGGGTTGATTTGGCAAAGCAATTCGAAGAGGACATGGAACGGTTTTTTCCGGAAGAGGTCTTGCATGAGTCTTCCGATGTGGAAATTATCTGAGAGTGATCACCGTGTTTTACGCTGAAAAGATAAGTCCCGAATTAAGATTCGGAGATATTGTGACGGGTTTTGTTCATGTTGTCCCGAAGCTGAATACAATTCAATCCTTCGTTTATGCTGGGCATGACGCCCTTCCGACATATCAGCTCAAATACAAAGACAAAGAATTAATCACAAATTGTTATATGGTTAACTTTAAGGATTCAATTCATGTTTATTCCGATGAAATCAACCGAAACAATCAAAATTTAAACAAATGTAAACATTTGGAGTTATCTGTTCAAACCAGAGAAGAACTCAGAAATAAGATTTCATTTTTTTATTCAAGAATACCGGATGAAGATCAAAATATGGGAACAGGTTTTGTTCCCCCTGTTTCAATTTAAGAGGAATTTCAATGAAACTCAACGAACAAAAAATCGGATTTTTAGGCGCCGGCAAAATGGCGTCGGCGATCATTCGCGGACTTTTGAAAAGCGGCATTTCCAAGGAAAACATTTGCGCCGGTGAAAAATATGAACCGTCGGCGGAAGTCGCCCGAAAGGACTTCGGCATTTTCGTCACTGCCGACAACGCCGAAATCGTTAAGCGCTCCGACGTTTTGATTATCGCCGTCAAACCCAAAGACATTGCTGAAGCGCTCTCGACCGCCGGTCCGACCGGTCAAAAATTGTTTATTTCCATTGCCGCCGGCGTGACCACCGCAAGTTTGGAAGAAATGATCGGCAAAGACGCGCGCGTCGTCCGGGTGATGCCCAACATTTGCGCCACCGTTCTTGAAAGCGCGACCGGCATCTGCCCCGGAAAAAATGCAAGCAAAGAAGATGTGGCGTTGGCCAAAGAAATCTTTTCAACCGTCGGCGTCGCGATGGAAATCTCTGAAGACCTTTTGGACGCTGTCACCGGTCTCTCCGGAAGCGGTCCGGCCTACATTTTCCCGGTCATCGAAGCCATGGCCGACGGCGCGGTTTATGCCGGTCTCGACCGGAAAACGGCGATGATTCTGGCGGCTCAAACCGTCATCGGCGCCGCCAAAATGGTGATTGAAACCGGCGACCACCCGGCCGTTCTCAAAGATATGGTTTGCTCGCCGGCCGGAACCACCATCGTCGGTATTCAAACGCTTGAAGAATACAGCGTCCGGGCCGCATTTATGAATGCGGTGATCGACGGCGCTGAAAAATCCAAAGAAATCGGCAAAAAGAAATAATTCAATTGTTTCTTTTTCCCCTTCTGTTTTCATTTTTTTCTTCTAAAACCTTTATAATCTTTCAGGGTTTTACGGAAAACATGATTGTTTCCGTTCAAAAATCTGTTTTATCGGGCGAAGTCAATGCGCCCGCTTCTAAAAGTTATACGCACCGGGCGGTTTTTGTGTCGGCTCTGGGAACTCGAAAAGCGCAGCTGTCCAATTGTTTGATTTCGGACGACACGCGCTCGACGATGAACGCCTGCCGGCTTTTCGGGGCGCGCTTTGACGAAACGCCGGACACGATTTGCGTTTCCGGGTTCGGAAATCATCCGAAAACGCCGGACGAGGTCGTCGATATCGGCAATTCCGGAACAACATTGCGTTTTATGACGGCGCTGTCGGCGCTTTGCGATGGTGAAATCGAATTGACCGGCGACGCGTCGATTCAAAAACGGCCGAATGTTCCTTTGTTGTCCACGCTTCAAAAAATGGGCGCAGCAGCTTATTCTAAAAATGACAACGGTTGCGCGCCTCTCATTGTCCGCGGCAAAATGAAACCCGGCAAATATTCGATCGACGGCGGCGTCAGTTCTCAATTTGTTTCGGCGCTTCTGCTCACATGCCCGCTTCTTGACGGTCCGACCGAACTTTTGATCGATGGAGAACTCAAATCAAAACCGTATGTCGACATCACGGTGGATGTTGCCCAAAAGGCCGGCGTTCAAATCATTGAACAGGGCGGCGCAAATGGGAATATTTCATACCGCATCGCCGGTAATCAGCATTATGATTTGGGCGATTATACGGTTCCCGGCGACTTTTCCTCCGTTTCTTACGTTTTGGCGGCGGCGGCGCTCATTCCGGGATCGGATGTGTCGGTCAAGAATATTTTCCCGTCGGCGCAGGGCGACAGCGCGATTATTGATATTTTAAAAGAAATGGGCGCCGATATTGTTTGGGACAAGGAAAAAGGTGTTGTCCGCGTTGTCCATTCCGGAAAAAAATTGACCGGTATTGTCGTCGACGCCGGGAAAACCCCTGATTTGGTTCCGACGCTTGCGGTTTTGGGTGCGTTTTCCGACGGCATGATGCTCATCCAAAACGCGGAACATGTTCGGTTTAAAGAAACGGACCGCTTGGCGGCAATGGCGGCAGAGCTATCGAAAATGGGCGCGGATATTATTGAAACCAAGGACGGATTAATTATTTCCGGGCAAAACAGCCGAATCAAAGGGGCGGCCGTTCACGGATGGGACGATCACCGGATTGTGATGTCGCTTTTCGTCGCCGGAATGATTGCCGGCAACACGGTGATTGATACGGCGGAATCGATTCGGATTTCTTATCCGTCTTTTTTCGAGGATATGAAAAAAATAGGCGCGCGTGTTGAAATATAATTTTTCAACATGAATTTTGCATCGAAAATTCATATTATCTCAACAAAATACGACGAAAAACAGAATCAAAAACAAAATATGAACGAAAAATAAATTCGACTCATGAATTTTCTTTTTTGATGTCGTCCATGATACTTTTGACAATCCGTTTTAAGTCTTCTTTTGTCATTGAAAAGTTTGTCTCCCCATTGAGAACGATCTTCTTATCCGAATTGCTGTAATAATCTAAAAAACTGTCCAATGCGATTCGGACGACATAAGATTTATTTTTTTGAGTCACCAAGCACAGCTCTTCCAACTCTTTATCCAAAAATTCACTGTAGGATACCGATATTTTCTCGCGCGGGGAGTTATCGTCTTGGTAAAGTTCCGCCAATTTCGCGCAACTGAAATTGGGATCATTTTCGTAAACGGAAAGTTTGCCGATAAACATCGACACGGAAACGTTGACGATATCTGAAATAGATGAAAACTCGCTGGTTTTGATGAGCTGGTTCATCTTGTTCAGAAATTTTTGGTTCACCGTCAAAGAAATGGAGGTTTTCCTGCGCTTTGTCGCACTCATATATTCTATTGATATTTTTTTAAAATATTATCGTTTTTGCTACACATCTCTCCTTTTGTTTTTGATAAACATATATGTGATATTAATATGAAATGTTTATATAGAAATGCTATGTATTCATCATTCTATATAATTTATCTAATATCGCTCGGCTTTTGATATTAAAATATTGAAGGGGTGAGCCGTTACAAGCGATGTGTGGGTTGAATGAAATCGCTTCTGTTTTCGAAACGTGTTGAAGAATAGATTTGTGCATTTCCAATCCATTCCGGTTAACATAAATGTTTTCGGTTTCTCATCAAAACAACACCCTTTCTCCTTCCCGGTTTATTTTAAAATTCAAAATTCTTTCAAAAAACCAAAACGGATGACTATGTCAGTTATAAAAATCGTTCGCCGGCGGGTTCATTTCAGAATTGCGCTGTCCGTCAAAGAAAACAAATATTCCGTCCGAATCAAATTCTTGGTCTTGGTTTAAACGACCGGGAGTGTTTTTGAATCAAACTTGAATTTGTGAACCCGATTCAACCGTAAAGAATCGTCCGATCAAAATTTATAAATTCATTCTTATACGCCGCTTCTGTCCGGTTTTATAATCCTGTAAAACCGGACAAAGCCGGATCGACAGCAGCAAAAATATCAACAGCAGTGCTGAATTTCAGAATTTTGTTTTCAACCCGGAAGTGAACTTCCATCAGACCATTTTCGGATGAAATCAAAATAATAAAAACGAAAAAACGAAGAATCTATACTCAACCCAAGACCGGTGAAAACACCGGTCTCTAACTTTTCTATTTTCTCTCGGCGAGTGGCTGCGCGCGCGTTATCGCGTTCATTTTTGTATCATTTTTTGGAACCGGGTCTGCCTTTTTATAATTTTTCTTTTGTTTCCGGCTCTGTTTTCATTCTTTCAAGCTTGTTGAAAACAGAGGACACAAATCGGAATCAAAAATCAGAGGTGCAGTTTCAGAATTATAAAAAATGATGGCGATAACGCGCGCGTAATGCCGCCGGAAAGAAAAAAGCAGAAGCAAAGAGGAAAATAAAAAAAGAGCAAAAAAAATAAATGGAAAATAAAGACGGATTCTTTATTTTTCCAATTCTTTCAAAACCATTTCACGGGCTTGCCGTGCGTCGGCTTTTCCTTTGGCTTTTTGCATGACTTTTCCGACGATGAAGTTGAGCGCTTTTTCCGTGCCGGCTCTGTAATCGGCGACGGCGTCCGGACTTTCTGCAATGGCTTCTTGTGCGGCTTTGACCAAGAAATCGTCGCCGACCATCGACAGGCCTTTTTCGGCAACAATTTGATCCGGTTTTTTGCCTTCGTCCAAAAGGGCGCGAATGACGGTCACACCGCTTTCGTCGCTGATCTTTTTGCAGCACACCATGTCAATCACGCAGACGACGTCGTCGGCGTCGCAAGCGGTCACCGGCATGTCGCGGTAGTTGAGTTCGCCTTTTACAACGTCGGCCACCCAGGATGCGGCGACTTTCGGGTCTACTTTTTGAGCGACGCGCTCAAAGAGGTCGGCAAATGCTTTTTCTGAAGTCAAACCTTTGGCGTGGGCGTCGGAAATACCGTATTGCGCCACAAACCGTTCGCGTTTGGCGTCCGGCAGCTCCGGCATTTTCGCGCGGATGCCTTCCACTTTGTCGCCGACATACATCGGCACCAAGTCGAAATCCGGGAAATAGCGGTAGTCGTCGGCCGTTTCTTTGACACGGAGGCTGATCGTCACGTTGCGGGCCTCGTCGTAGTGGCGGGTTTCCTGAACCAACGTTTTGCCCTTGCGGACGGCGTCTTTTTGGCGCATAATCTCGTAGTTGATCGCCTTTTCAACGGATTTGTGCGAAGAAATGTTTTTCACTTCCACACGGGTGCCGTGGTAAACGGAAACGTTGGCGTCGGCTTTCATGGCGCCTTCACGGGAGCCGTCAAAGACGTCCAAGTATTCCAGGATGCTTCTGAGCTTGTCGAGGAACCGGCGGGCTTCTTTGGCGGTTCTCATGTCCGGCTCGGTCACAATCTCCACCAAGGGCATGCCTGAGCGGTTAAAGTCGATGATACTGCCGGTGGACTTTTCAATCGTTCCGAAGTGCGCCATTTTGCCGGGGTCGTCTTCCATGTGGGCGCGGCGGATGCGGACGGTTAATTCGCCGTCTTCGCCTTCGATGACCACATGTCCGTCTTTGACGATCGGTTTGTCAAACTGGGTCACCTGGTAGCCATTTCCGAGGTCCGGGTAGAAATAATTCTTCATGTAAAAGTCCGTTTCTTCGGAAATTTCCGCATTGAGCGCGAGTCCGATTTTGATGGCGTACTCGATGGATTTTTCGTTCAGAACCGGCGTTGTTCCGGGCAGGGCCAAACAGCCGGCGCACAGGCAGGTGTTGGCTTCTTCATCCGTATAATTGGTGGTACAGCCGCAGAACATTTTGGTGTTGGCTTTGTTGAGCTGGACGTGGACTTCAAGTCCGATCATCACTTGGTCCGGGTTTTCGTAAACCATTTAGATCACTTCCGGGTTTTTGACATAATCTGTTTGTTTTTCAAACGCTTCGGCCGCTTTGAGCACGTCGGCGTCTTTGAAGCTGCTGCCGATGAGCTGCATTCCGACCGGCATTTTGCCGGCAAATCCGCACGGGATGGAGATGGCGGGCAGACCGGCCAAATCAACGCCGGCAATCGCGGGTGAAAAGGCGCTCATTTCGCCGGCGCAACCGGCGCTGCAAGCTTCTCCCATCGGCGGCGCCGTATTCGGGGTTGTCGGGCAGACCAAAAAGTCGTATTCGTTCAACGCTTTTTCAAGTTCTGAAACGATGACGGTTCTGGTTTTGAGAGCTTTCACATAATAATCCTGATATTGACCGACGGTCAGCAAGTGAACGCCGAGCATGATTCTGCGTTGAACGACCGGGCCGAACAAGCCGCGGGTTTTGGCAATCATGTCGTGCCAGTTGTCGGCCGCGACGCGCGGTCCGAACCGGGTGCCGTCGAATTTGGCCAACATGGCGGAACTTTCGCCCGCAAAGATGACGTCGTGCGCCGCCATGGAATATTTGGTGCTCGGCAACGTGCATTTGCTGACTTTAGCGCCGAGTTTTTCAAAGACGGAAAGCGCTTCGTTGAAAGCTTTCAAAACGTCCGGATTGACATTTTCCAAATATTCTTCCGGAACGCCGATTTTGACGCCTTCCAGCGGTTTTTCTTTGGCTTCAAAGTTGATCTTGTAGCACATTTTTTCCGGCAGGGACGTCGTGTCCCGGTTGTCGTGTCCGGAGATGGTTTCCATCACTGCGGCGACGTCGGCCACCGTTGTTGCCGCCACGCCGATTTGGTCCATGGATCCGCTGCAGTAAATCAAACCAAACCGGGAAACGGCGCCGTAACTCGGACGGAATCCGTAAACGCCGCAGTAGGACGCGGAGACGCGCAAAATGCCGCCGGCGTCGGAGGACAGCGCGACCGGCACCTCGCCCGCACTGACAGCGGCCGTACAGCCGCCGGACGGACCGGCTTTTTTGGTTTTGTCCCACGGGTTTTTCATCGGTCCGTAAGCGCTCCCCGCGCCGAGGATACCGAATTCCATCATGTTGGCTTTGCCGAGCAGGACCGCGCCGGCTTCCGTCATGCGGTCGATGGCGAATCCCTCAAACGGCGGGACGTAGCCTTTCATAATTTGAGAAGCGCACGTGGTTTCAATGCCTTTGGTTGAAAAATTATCAGAAACAATATACGGGACACAGCAAAGGGTGCTGTCTTTCCCGCAGCCGCATTGGCATTCGCCTTTGGAGGCCGCAACGGCCGCATCTGAAACTGTAATGATTATGTTTAAGTCGTCTTTTTTGATTTGATCAAGGCTGGAAGCAATTGTTTTTTCACGACTGCTTGCGGCCGATTTTTTAAATTCCGAGATATCTTTGACCATTTTATTCCTCTTTTTATTTTGAGTCTTTTATTTTTTATTTTTAAAGAATTTTCGGGATTTTAAAAGACGTTTCATAGGTGTCGGGTGCGTTTTTCAGCGCTTCTTCAACGCTCATGGATGGAACCACGACATCTTTTCGAACGATGGTGTTCATCTTCGAGGGGTTGACGGTCATTTTGACGCCGTCGGTCGGGGCGCCGCTGAGGATGGCATAAGAATCCATCTTTTGATTGAGTTTGTCGCAAAATTCGGGAATTTCCCCATCTTTGACGGCAATTCGAGCGCTCCATGCTAAAGTTTTCGTCTCATCTTTTTGAATCATACAATTCCCCCTGAACGCCGGTTAAAACAGGCGAATTCGGGTTTTGGTTGTTTTAAATAATACTAATTTTAAGTGTAACAGTTATCCAATAAAACATTATCTATCTGCATAAAAGTCTGTCATGATTATTAATCGAATCGGTTTTATGTTAAATTTTTTAAGTTTGAATAAAAGTCAATTCAAGACCCTGACAAAAAGATCAACTTTTGAATTCGGCAAAAAATAGAAAATGTCTGATTTGTAATAATTGTTCACATAAAATATAACTAAAACACATAATTCAAAAAAGCAAAAACAAAATAAAATGAAAATTGAAAAGCAAAAAGATCAAAACAAAAAACAAGAAATAAGTAAAACTGAAAATCAATAAATCAATGATGATTTGTTTTTAATTTCATCGAATTCGATGGAATTAAAATTTGAATGATTAAGCATTCATTCTTTCGCTTCTGTTTTCAATGTTACGGAAATCCGTCACATTAGAATTTGTTAAATATTTTTTTGAAAAATATATTGATTTATTTCATCTTTTGTTTGAGATAAAATTAAATGAACAGAGGCTTTTACATAGTTGAGTTAATTCCTTATTCATTATTTTCATTCTTTTCATTCTTTCCGTTCTTTCTATCCCTATTAAAATCAAAACTGAGTCAAATGTCAACGCCCGAAATGATTTACAGCCGGTATCTCGGTCAAAAATTCACGCCGTCAGATTCTTCTTTCGTCGTCGCGTCCGTTGAAGTCGGCAACACGACGACCAAATGCATTTTGACGGCGGCGGATTTGAAAACGGGAAAGACTGACCTAATCGGGAAATACGTTTGCCTCACGCGCGACGCCCGCCCGCCGAATCCGGATGAAATCGTTTTCGGTGAAACTATTTCCGGCGTCCGCCTGACCCGGCAATCGCTGGCGGAATTGGTTCGGGACACGGTTTTCAGCACGCTTTTTGAAAACAGAATGACGGTGGACGACGTTCATTTTGTGGTCCGTTCGACCGGTGTGACAAACGGCGCCGCCAACCATGCGGCCGCCGTTCAAGTTGATTTGGTTCCGGATTACATGGGAACAGTTGTTCAAGCCTTGGCGGACGGCTGTTTAATGGCCGGTTTCACGCCCCGCAAAATGACCGGTTATTTGAGTTTGAACAAAATGCCGGAAAAGCTTCAAGCGTATTCGCTTTTGGACCGCGTTTACTTCGACGGCGCCGTTGCCGGCGTTTTGCCGCCGAAATGTTTTGCCGAAAATATCATTTCCAATGAAATGGAAGGCGAGCTGGCCGCCGCTGGCCTCAAAGAAGCCGGTAAGCATACCAGTATTGATTTTAGAAATCCGTGTCTGGCGATCGACATGGGAACCACGCTGTCCGGCCGGATTATCGGCAATGAAAAGCCGTACGCCAAAACGCACGGCAACTTTTGCGGCTATGCCGGCGCCGTTTCTGATTACCTGATTCAAAAAATCGACGCGGAAAAACAAAGCGCGTTTGAGCTTTTCGGAATGGATGAAAACCAACAACCGGTTTCGTCCGCGTCGCCTGCGGCATCCGCGCCGTCTTCAAAGCCTTCTTCTTTTTTGTCTCGATCATTTTTATCGTCTGTTCCTTTTTTATCATCGCCTGAACGCCGCGGCATCAAGTCTGCGCAAAATGAAATTCGCTCTTTGATTAATGTCATGGAAGTTCCTGAAAACCGGACGCAGTTTGGTCCTTTCTTGGTGAACCCGGCGGCTGCCAAAAAAAGCGGTTTTACGCTCATCGGCTGCGACGTCGGCGAAAATGGATCCGACCTGTCCGCGCTTTCCGATATCGGTTATTCGGTCTATGAAAACTATGGATTTTCGGCGGTTTCGGATTTGATGGACGAAGTCATGTCGGACATCGCTGTGGATTTGGTAAAATGCGTCATCGACGCGGGACTTCTCTTTGACGGTGCGACGATCGGCATTACGGGACGCGCCGGAACGACCGGTAAAAAGCCGGATCTGATTCTTCAAAAAGTGAGCCGCATGATCCAATCTCCCGAAAAAAGAATTTTATTTGCCGAAGACGGGCTGGCGCGCGGCGCGGCCGTGATGGCGCGGTGCATGAATTCTCTGGGCTGTCCGAAAAATCCGCTCGGCGGAAACAAAGGCGGCGGCTGTATTATGGCGGAACGCAAAAGGTTCCAGCAAGTTTGATTTGCGGTGAGCGGCGTCGCGCGCGTTATAGCGACACTTTTTCTTTTTGATTTTTTAAAACTCGATGGTTGTTTTTTGTATATTTCAAGCAAACCCTCCCGATTAAATCAGACGCAATTGCGTCTGATTTAATCGGAATCTGATGAATTGGGATTGGGAATAGCAACTGCAGGTGCAAATCGGATCAGAAAATACCTGTATTTTCAGAAACGGCTGGCAAATTGGATTAGGAAATAGGTGTATTTTCAGAAACGGTTGGTGAATTGGATTCGGAAATAGGTGTATTTTCAGAAACGGTTGGTGAATTGGATTCGGAAATAGGTGTATTTTCAGAAACAGTCGGTGCAACTCAATACTAAAAACAGCGGATGCACTCTGAACCCTGAATTTAAAGTTGTTATGATAACAGCATCAGCCAGCCGATAAATAAAACCGTTTGCGCAATCGTTAACGGAATTCCGAATCTCAGGAAATCCAAAAATGTCAGCGTTTCCTTCTGTTTTTCCGCATTTTGAATAATGATAATCGTACTGGCGGCGCCGAAAACAGACAAGTTCCCGGCCAATGTGCTTCCGGCTGCAAGCGTCATGTAGCTGACAACCGGCGCGGCCGCATTTTCCAAAACAGGCAACACGAATGTCACGTACGGAACATTGGAAATGAATTGACTGATCACGATACTGATCAAATACAGAGCCGGAACTGACGCCTCAAATCCGGCCGGCAAAAGATTTTGGAAAAAACCGGTATCATAAACCGATTTCATCAAGATGAACATGGACACGAAAAACAGAAGTGTTGTCCAATCGACTTTTTGAAGCAACTCGACACGGCGGTTTGAAAAAATAAGGAGAGGAAGCGCGCCGAAAAGCGCAATGAACAGAAGTGAAAATTCATAGCCGGCAACGGATGCCATAATTAAAAGCGCGATCATCACAAAAACCACAACAACTGACAGTTTTGTCAGCAACAAAAATCCGGGTGCAGCCTTTGGTTCTTCCGGAATTTCACAACCGACAACTGCGCCGGTTTCATCCAAAATCGGATTCTCACAAACCGTTTTGTTGAATTTCAGCGACCAAGCCAAAAGGAAATAAACCATCAATAAACCGATCACGGTCGGAATGAACAAATAATATAGAAACAGCAAAAACGGTTCATGAAGACCGCTTGACGCGATCAGCAAATTTTGCGGATTGCCGATGGGCGACGCAGTACTTCCGGTCGTTACGGCGGCCGCCAGCGCAAACAGCATGGTTTTGGCCGGGACGTTATATTTTTTGGCGCACCACAGCGCAAACGGCGTTCCGATAATGGCAACGGTGTCGTTCATCAGAATCGCGGAAAAGAATCCGGCGGCAAAAATAAACCAGAAGAGCATTTTCTTTTGAGAACGAATACCGGCAAAAAGCGAATCGGCGTAGGAACGTAAAAGCCCGGACAGATCGATCGCGGCGCCGACGACGAACATGCCGAACAGAAACAGAATCGTTTCCCATTGAATGGCGGAAAAGGCGTCCGGGATTGAAATTTGACCCAGCAGAAGGACAGCAACCGCACCGGCGGTCATAATGCCCCAAATCGGGAGACGGAAACTGCCGATCCGGCGGACCGCAATCAAAATGAAAACAAAGAAAAGAACGATGACGGCAAGTTGCATAGTGATCAATGATGCGGCGTCCGATAATATTTAACAAATATTTCTACAAATCAAAATAGAGGACATGAAAAATGCCGAATTTAAAAAATCCATCAAAAAATTAAATAAAATAAAAAACGGCAGACGGTTTTAATTTAACCGGCGCCGCCCATTTCAACATTTTCAGTACTGGCGGATCCCGCAACTTCTTCACGCATGCGGATCTTTTCTTGGATTTCGTCTTCCAAATCTTTTCTTTTGTCAGCCGCCTTTTTGATTTCGGGCGTGATTTCCAAAAAACCGATTTTGTAATAAAGTTCGGTCGAGTCCAAATAAGCCCAAACACCTTCGTCGTCTTCCATAATTTCCAAAATATAGCCGACGGTTCCTGTGTTGATGTATTTGACAAAGTCGCCGACTTTCATCGGAACGCCGCGGACGTCCAAGACTTGAAGGTCCTGACCGTTTTCTTCTTTGTTTTTGTCCGAAGTTGTCATGCTTTTTCCTACGCTTTTGAATGATTTATATTATTCGCAAAACTCATCCGTGTGCGATTTCATCCCGGATGTCGCCGATGCGGGCGATTCTTTCGGCAAACGCATTGTGTTTGTGAATGCTTTCCTCGTTGATTTGCTTAATCGTGACCAGCGAATCGTCCGACAAATCGGGGAACGTTTCCACGACTTTTTTCGCCATCGTCCGGACGCAGTCTTCCACGAATTTCGGGTTTTTGTGCGCGCGCTCGACGACAACTTTTTCGTCCGCGCGTTTGAGGACTTCAAAGACGTTGGAGCTCATCGATTCTTCGATAATTTTGATGATTTGATCCAAACTCACGCCTTTGGTGTCGGTGGTTTGAATCGAAATAATGCCGCGGCCGCGCTGGTTGTGCGTCGCCATCGGCACTGCCTGCAAAAAGGCGGCAATCTTTTCCGGCTCAACGCCCAATTTTTGGAGCTGCTGCTCCGCTTCTTCCTGCATCATGGATTGCGCGCACGGACAAGCGGTCATGCCCATGACTTCCGCGCCGATTGTTTTTTGGACGCGGACGCAGCCGTCGTTTTCCGTTCGTTCGGCCACGGCGTCGGCGAAAATATCCACGAATTGCTGGCATTCGATTTCGGTTGCCGGCGATTTTCTCTTGAGAACGTATTCGCTGCGCATGCGCACTTCTGCGCGCGAGGCGTATTCATGCCGTCCAATCAAATTTTCGGCGATGTCGCCGCACAAATCTTCAACTTCATAAACGGGCAAATGGAAAATGTTGTTGAGCGTTTCGTCGACCGCTTCAAAATTACGGGACAGGTTGGCGCCTTTGCGGTCGGACGGGAGGTCGACGAAAATGTCGAAGGACGATGTTAAGATAATCGGCCGCTTGTTGTCCCGCTTGATTTCAACCAGTTTTTTAACGTCGGTCACACCGACACGTGTCAAATTAATCGGAACGTTGGGTTTATTGGCCTGAACGTCCGGAAGAATCGGGCATGCCTTCATTTAGTGTTTACCTCTATTGTTTTTAAAAAATGAAACGCATTTTGACACATCGCTGCGCAAAACGCGTTGCAAATTATTTATTTACTTTCTAATTATAAATGAAAATATTATTCGAGTAGCCAATATTTTCTGCGGATATAAAAGCTTGTTCTCAAATGAAATTCGTTTATTCATTTATTCGTTTATTCGTCTATTTTTTGTTTCTTGATCTTTTTATTTATGATAATTATCTGATTTGCAAAACTTTTGTCCGTCCTTTGGGTTCTTTTGGGCAATTTTCAGATATTTTTAAAATCTATATAGTTCATCCTCTCGTTCTTCTTTTTAAAAATGAGATTTTGGGGAGGGTTACGATAGTATTCAAAAATAATATGATTTCGCTAAAGATATGTTTTTCAAAAATCGTTGTCAATTGACTTATTTTTTCGGTGGAAATTGAAAAATATTCACATTCATGTATAAAATTAGCCTCTGCCTGAAAAAAAATAAAAAAATCGTTAAAACGGCGTTAAAAGAGTCAATATATAGATAAACTATATATATAAGAACTGCCAATTCACTCACTAGCAATATATTCAATATTATTGCAAAGGTGATTAAGATGGCAGAAACAAGAAACTTTGTTTTAAGAGAAAAAGATGGTACCGAATCCGGTGTCTTTACCGGTAAACAACCCAGACAAGCAGCTTTGAAAGTTGCAAACCGCGGCAACGGCAACAAAAAGAAACCGGAAACAATCATGCTCCGCGAGAGAGGAACCAAGAAAGTCCACGTCTTCAAGGCCTGGAAAGAACTTGTTGACGCTCCGAAGAACAGACCGTCCTGGATGCCGGCAAAAATCAACAAGCCGTTCGTTAAAAAAGTCGAAATCATTAAACTCGACGAGATTTAAGCTTGAATGAAATTTATTTTCATTGTTGTTATCTCTCAGCAAAAGTGAGCAATCACTTTTGCTTTTTTTAATCCCTTCCCAACTTTTGAAATATTTTAATATTTCTATATTCTAACATTTTTGTATTTTTATTAATTCCTGTTTTATCAAAATCTTTAAGAGAACAAAAGGACTAGGCATTATTTGATAATTTTATTTTTATGAATCCCATCATTTCATTTATTGATGATCATTGGATTATTTACTGATTGGATGATTCATTGATTGAATGATTCATTGATTGAATGATTCATTGATTGAATGATTCATTGATTGAATGATTCATTGATTGAATGATTCATTGATTGAATGATTTATTGATTGGATTTATGGCTCTATTCATTGATTTTATTCATTTATTCATTGATTATTTTATCTTGATCTACATCAAATCACTCACAGCAGATGGATAATATGACGGACAAAATTACGGGATTAAAGTTTGAAGACGTTTTAATCGAATCCCTTCCTTACATTCGGGATTTTTCGGAATCAATCATGGTGATCAAAGTCGGCGGCAACGCGATGATGGGGCCGGAAGCCGCGGCGAATTTAATGGACGAAATCGTCCAAGACATTGTGCTTTTGCATTTCGTCGGCATCAAAACGATCGTTGTCCACGGCGGCGGTCCCGAAATCAATGAAAAGATGGAAAAGATGGGCAAAACGCCGAAATTCATCGGCGGTTTGCGCGTCACCGACGACGATACGCTTGAAATTGCCACCATGGTTTTGGTCGGCAACATCAACACAAAGATGGTGTCTCTCATCAACAAATACGGCGGAAAAGGCGTCGGTTTAAACGGCGTTGACGCCAATCTGATTCAGGCGAAAAAGAAACGCACTCAGAAAATCGTTGTCGACGGCAACGAAGAAGACGTTGACATCGGCTGGGTCGGCGAAACCGAAATCATCAACCCGAAACTGCTCCGGATCATGATTGAAAACGGCTACATTCCGGTCATTTCACCGGTCGCCGCCGAAAAGAAAGGACATATGCTCAACATCAACGCCGACACCGTTGCCGGCGACGTCGCTGCCGCGCTCGGCGCCAAAAAACTGATCATGATGACCGACATTTCCGGCGTTCTGCGCGACGTCAAAGACAAAACCAGCCGCATTTCCAAGATCGAAATTTCCGAAATTGACAAAATGATCGACGATGAAATCATCACCGGCGGTATGATTCCGAAAATCCGCGGCGCCGAAGTGGCCGTCCGCAGCGGCGTTGAAGGCGTTCACATTATTAATGGAAGCACGCCGCACTCGCTTTTGTTGGAACTGTTCACCGACATCGGTGTCGGAACAATGATCTATAAGAAAGAAGAAGGTGAGGAAGAGTAAAACTCACTTTTCTTTTCATTTTCTTATTTTTCTCTTTGTTTCTTATTTTTCTCTTTTCTGTTTTTTTCCGGCGGCATTGCGCGCGCGTTATGGCGATCATTTTTTTTCAAAATCAAGCAAAACGATCCTCTGATTTTTATTTTCAGGAACTGATTTGCATCTTCCGTTTCCAAAAATACACATATTTCTTGGTACCGTTTTGCACCTTACTGTTTCCAAAAATACACATGTTTACTTGTTCCAATTTGCATCTTACTGTTTCTAACAATACACATGTTTACTTGTTCCAATTTGCACCCACTGTTCACTATTCCAATCCTAATTATACGCGATATCCGCTTAAACAGACGCCAAAGGCGTCTGTTTAAGCGGGGTGGTTTGCTTGGATAATGAAAAAGTGAACTCTAAGTTTTAAAAATAAAACAAAAAAGTGGCTCTGAAACGCCAAAAGTAATACAAAATACCAACCACTGGTTTTTGAAAACATAAAACGAAAAGTGTCGCCATAACGCGCGCGCCGCCGCCAGCTCAAAAAAAGAAAAACAAAAAAAGAAATCGCCAAGATGAAACAAATCATCTTGACTTTCATAGTTGAATTTATTTAAAACAAATCAGGGCGTCATGATGTTGATGTCCAATGTGAACTTGTCCATCACGTCGAAGAACCGCTGAACTTTCTTGGCGTCGCCGTCGATTTTCACGTTTCCTTTCTTCACCAAACCGTCCACGGTGTCGAGTCCCAAGATCAAGTGGGAGAAATCGTCGCGGGAAAGCTTCACTTTCGCGTCGAATTTCGGATACTTCTTGTCCTTGTGGAAGTTCAGCACGCCGTTTTGAATCCGGAGCGCCCAGGTTGTTTTGCGGTCGGTTTGCTCAAAGTCGATGATAATCGTTTCATCCCCGACTTTGGGCGCGTTCAAGTGTGCCGCCATGAAGTCGAAGAACATTTCATCGTCCATTACGTTCGTCAAATCCGGGTTGATGGTGCTGGTCGTCGGGTTGGCGCTCTTGCCCACTGCCGCCAAACGCAGCTCCAACGCGCCCATCAAATAGACGCAGCGCCATGTTCCGCACTCACATTGGTATCCGAGTTGCTCATAAATGTCGGCCAGCATGTTGAGCGCGTCCACATTTTTCGGTTCGGCAAAGACCAAGCGGTTGCCGATTTCGGCCGCCCAGCGGTATTCGCCTTTGTCAAACGCTTCTTTGGTCTTGGCGAGAACGGCTTTGGAGCCGCCGCCGAATTCCACATATTTCTTGGCCGCGTCTTCCGGCGGAAGCGGGTGCAGGTTCGCCGGCACCATGTCGAAGAAGCCGAGATACTTTTGGTAAACCGCTTTCGCGTCATGGTTCCATGTGCCGTAATAGCCGCGCATCGCCCATTTTTTACCGAGCGCGTCCGGCAAAACCATCATTTCCGCAACTTCCAAGGACGTGTAGCCCAAATTCATTAAGCGGAGACACTGGTCGTGCATATATTTGTAAGAATCGCGCTGAAGTTCCAAAAAGGCGCGGCAGCGGTCTTTTCCCCAGGTCGGCCAGTGGTGAACGGCGCAGATGACTTCGGTTTTGTCGGCATACGTTTCAATCATGCGGTCCACGGATTTCCACCACATCCGGGCGTCGCGAACTTCAGTGCCGCGCAATGTGTACAAATTGTGGAACGTGTGGGTGATAATTTCGCCCGGCAACAACAGTTTGAATTGCGGGAAGTACATAATCATTTCAGATGGGGCTTCCGTGTGGGGTGTTTGCATAAATTCAAATGTCACACCGTCAATAACAATGTCTTCCACATCTTTTTTAACAATATATGTCGGCGGGAGAATCGAGTGTGTTCCGCCGCTGCCCATTCCTTTTCCGAGGCCGTCATCCACCTGTGCTTTCGCATTTTTCGGTAAAATGGTGCCGTATTGGTCGTAAGTACGCCGGGACATGATGTTTCCGACATAAGCGTTTTCGCTGACCACTTCAAATAAGAAATTGTCCGGCACGTAAATTTGAACTTTTCCGGATTTGACGTCTTCTTCGCTGATGAGCCCCCGAATGCCGCCGTAGTGGTCGGTGTGGGAGTGTGTAATAACAATGGCCTTGATCGGTTTTTTGTTGACGTTGTCGCGGTAAAGTTTCATGCAGGCTTTGGCGGTTTCATCGGACGTCGTGCAGTCGATGACAATGAGACCTGTGTCGCCTTCAATAATCGTCATGTTGCCCATGTCCAAATTCCGGGCCTGATGAACGCGGTCCATCACTTTAAACAGACCGTGAATGTTGTTGAGCTGGGCTTGCCGCCAAAGACTCGGGTTGATCGTGTCCGGGCAGGGTGCACCGATTTTTTGATACTCATAAGATTTTAAATCCCAAATCAAATGGTCGCCTTTGTCATTGTAAATACCGTCGCCTTGAACGGTTGCAATGAATCCGCGCTGAGCGTCTTCAAAATCTTGTTTGTCATCGAACGGAAGCTCTTTTAAAATAGCGGCATTCGCCTCTTTGGTGAATTTTGTCGCATCTTTGGATTGAATTGTCATCTTATCACACTCGGATTGATTAAAATAAATAAAATAAAATGGACTTTGTTATTTTTTAAATATATGCCCATTTTTATTTTACACCATATATGTTAATCAAATATATATAATTATAACTTGAAAAAAAGCCGAATGGATAAAAACAGCAACAGTCGCATTTGAAAAAAAAAGCGGGCCGATATTTGCCGATTTACAAAAAATGATTGCTGTAACGCGCGCGTTGGCTGCCGCAAAAACGAAAAACTGAAAGATAAAAAACTGAAAAATAAAAAAACAAAAAGAAATAAAAAAAGGAATCAGGAATTAGTTTTTCCCGATTTCTTTGACAATTTTCGCGACGTCCGTTCCGACTTCGGAACATTTGTTTGTGCCGCCCATATCTGAAGTTTTCACAATTCCTGCAGAAACGTTCTTTTCAATCGCGTTCACAATCGCGTCAGCAGCTTTGGATTCGCCGAGCGTGTCGAGCAAGAGCGCGCCGGCCCAAATGGTGGCCAACGGGTTGACTTTGTCCATACCTTTGTATTTCGGGGCGGAACCGTGAATCGGTTCAAACATGCTGGTGCCTTTCGGGTTGATGTTGCCGCCCGGCGCAAGGCCGAGGCCGCCCTGAATCATGGCGCCGAGGTCGGTGATGATGTCGCCGAACATGTTCGGGGTCACGACGACGTCGAAAAATTCCGGGTTTTTAACAAACCACATGGTGACGGCGTCCACGTAATTGAAATCCGTGGCGACGCCCGGATAATTCTTGCCGACTTCGGTGAAGTTTTCCCGCCAGAAACCGTAAATGTCGGACAGAACGTTCGCTTTGTCCACCGATGACAGGTGGTTGTTGCGTTTCGCGGCCAAATCGTAAGAATATTCAATCACACGGCGGGTGCCTTCTTTGGACACCATGCCGATTTGGTAAGCGATTTCTTCGCTGTCGGTTTCGACGTCAAGACCGAATTTTGCGGAATAAAGCTGGCGTTTCACTTCCAGAAGGTCTTTTTTCTCGCCCTTTTTGGCGCGGCCGCCGATACCGATGTAAAAGTCTTCCGTGTTTTCGCGGACAACAACAAAGTCGATGTCTTTGGCGGTTTTGCCGCGAATCGGAGATTCGATGCCGTCCAAAAGTTTGATCGGGCGCAAGTTAATGTATTCGTCAAAGTAAAAACGCATGTTGAGCAAAATTCCTTTTTCAAGAATGCCCGGCGTCATGCGCGGGTCGCCGAGAGCCCCCAAATAAATCGCTTTGTATTGGGACAATTCTTTGAGCGTGTCTTCGGAAATCAGCTCGCCCGTTTCCAAATAGTGGTCGGCGCCGTGCGGATAGTCGATCCAGTCCACGTCGAATCCGAAAACTTCTCCGGCCGCGTCAATCACTTTTCTGCCTTCACGAACGATTTCGGGACCGATGCCGTCCCCGCCGATAACCGGTACTTTGTATTGAGTCATTTTGAAAACTTCCAATGAATATGTTTTTTGATGATTTGATTAATTTTGATAAATGAATTAAATTTGAATGAATTAATTATTGAGTTAATTCATTCAAATTAATTTGAATGAATGATTCAGGTCGAATTTTTGAATAAATCCGGTTTCGATTTACTCAAAAATTTCTTGCCGGACATGTTTGACAAGTCCGCCGTCGTTGACGATTTCCATGAGGAAATCCGGCAGCGGCGTGGATTTGTATTCTTCCTTTTTGGTCAGATTTTTAACGGTGCCGGCGCTTAAATTCACTTCTAAAACGTCGCCTTCCGCGATTTTATCCGCGTCGGCGCACTCGATCAGCGGTAACCCGATATTGATCGAGTTTCTGAAGAAGATGCGGGCAAAGGATTTGGCGATCACGCAGCTGACGCCGGAGCCGATCAAAGCCAAGGGCGCATGCTCGCGGGAGGAGCCGCAGCCAAAATTGCTGCCGCCGACAATGATATCTCCCGGTTTTACTTGGGCGACAAAGTCCGGGCGGACGCTGCAAAACGTGTATTTGGACAATTCCTCGGGCGTGTTGTAAATCAAGCAGGTGCCGGAAATGATCGCGTCCGTGTCGACGTCGTCGCCGAATTTGAAAGCCTTTCCTTGAAAAGTATTGTTTATTGCTGTCATAATGACTCCACTTCAATCTACGTTGATTTAAATTTTGTGCATTGAATAATTTGTACAGAATAATTTTAAATAATCTCAAAACGAAACTACATTAATGTTTCATATTTAAATTTGTATATTTGGTTTACATATCCAACGATGAATATATAAAATAATTTAAAACGTATATTTCGATTGACAATAACAGGCGGTGAAAAACAATGGCTGTTTCCGAAATTTTCCGGACCGAAAAAAAAGAGCAAGAATTAAAAGATTTCTTTGCGCGCCGCAAAAACGTCCTTGTTGCGTTTTCGGGCGGCGTCGACAGTTCGCTTCTCGCCGCGGTGGCCGCGGAAACGCCGGGCTTAAAAGTTTTGGCCGTCACCGTTTCTTCTCCTTTGGTTCCGGAACGCGAACTTGAAAACGCACGAAAAATCGCTGCCGATATCGGTGTTTCGCACATTCTTCTGGAAAAAAGAATGCTGGACATGAAAGGCATCCGGAAAAACGAACTCAACCGGTGTTTCGTGTGCAAAAAAGAAATCATGGAGTCGCTCATCCAAATCGCCAAGGATCAAGGGTTTGAGGCCGTCGTCGACGGCACCAACTATTCCGACGTGATGGGAACCGTTTCCCGCCCGGGATACAATGCGATTTTGGAAATCAACAACAATTCCGATTTTAAAATCCAAATGCCGTACGTGGAACTTCAAATTACCAAGGACGACATCCGGAAAATGTCCAAAAAAAGAAAGGTGCTTTCTTCCGACAAGCCGTCGATGTCGTGTTTAGCCACGCGTTTTACATACGATACGGTCTTAACGCCGGAGCTGCTCAAAACCATCGACACCGCCGAAGAAATGATGGTCAAATGCGGCTTTTCTCAAATCCGAATCCGCTGCCACATTGATTCCGAACGCCGAAAGTTCGCCCGCATTGAAATTAACAACAGCGAAATGGAAAAGTTGTTTGATTCGACGCCGTGCAACGGTTCAGGCGTTTCAGGCGTTTCAGGTATTTCAAGCGGTTCGGTTGGATCGAGTGGTTCAAACGGTTTAAAAATTCAATCCGTGATTGATTTTCTGAAAAAGAGCGGATTTTCATATGTGACTTTGGATCTGGAAGGATTCCGAAGCGGGAGCATGGACCTATGACTCGGGATAACGATACGGAAGAATCTGAAACTGCCGCCTGTTCCGATTCGGCGGCAAACATTCTTCAAGCGAAAATTCGTCCGGCAACGGCAGAAGACGCCGTTTCGATTGACGTCATTCTTTCCACCTACTTTTTGGACCGGGAAGACGTTCCGCACGAAAGATTTTTGGTGGCCGAAATTGATGTCAAAGGCCGCCCCAAGATTATCGGCTGCGCCGTTTACGACCAGCGCTGTTCGGTGAATTTCCAATCATTTTATGAAATCCATACGATTGCGGTTTTGCCGTCCTATAAAAACAAAGGCGTCGGCGCGCAGCTTTTGCTGGCCATGTCGACGGATATTTTATGTTCCGGAAGTCCGGCTTTATCGACAACGATTTACACCCGAACAACGTCGCCGGAATTCTTTATTAATCAGGGATTTTCCGCAATCGACGACTCGGAAAAGAAAGAGCTTTGGACGGAATGCCGCGATTGTCAGAAATTCGAATCCTGCGTTCAAAAAGCGCTTTCTAAAATAATCAAACACAACTAATGTCAACACAATTAATGTCAACACAATTAATGTCAACAAAAATCATTTGTTGACTTTTATTATTTTTATTCATCTTTTAAATTCATTATTTAAGTCTGTTTTAAAAAACGGTTTATTAATATTCATTAAAATAAATATATATGTCATCAAATCCTTTTCAATTTTTTGATAAATCTTGATTTGTAAATTTGATTTGTAAATTTGAAAACGATGGTTTGTGACTTTTGACGAATAACAGGTGGGAACAATGAACGGTATCATTTTAATGGGCGGGTCCATTATTATCCTCGCTCTGGCATACATTTTATACGGCAAATGGCTCGAGCGGACATGGGGCGTCGACCCGAAAAAAGAAACGCCGGCGCACACGCTTCAAGACGGCGTGGATTATGTTCCGGCCAAAAAGAACGTTTTGTTCGGGCACCAATTTTCATCCATCGCCGGCGCGGGTCCGATCAACGGTCCGATCATCGCGGCGATGTTCGGCTGGCTTCCGGTTCTGCTTTGGGTTCTCGTCGGCGGTATTTTCATCGGCGCCGTTCACGATTTCGGCGCGCTTTACGCCTCTGTCAAAAATGAAGGCAAATCGATGGGTTACTTGATTGAAATGTACATCGGCAAAAGCGGTAAAATCTTCTTCTTGCTTTTCGTTTGGTTGTTATCGATTTTAGTCATTGCGGCTTTCGCCAACATTGTCGCCGGTACGTTTTCCGGAATGACTTTGAGCAGCAGCGGTGAAACGGTGATGAATTACTCCAACGCAGCCACCGCGTCCACGTCGATCATGTTCGTTTTGGCAGCGCTTCTTCTGGGCGTTTTCGTTTATTTCAAAAAGCCGAATGCCATCGTTTCGACAGTTGTCGCCGTTGTTCTCATTATTATCTGCCTGGCCGTCGGCATGACTTATCCGATTTATTTGTCCGAAACCACCTGGCTCTACGTCGTTTTCCTCTACATTTTCGTCGCGTCGGTGACGCCCATTTGGATTTTGCTTCAGCCGCGCGACTATCTCTGTTCCTTTTTGCTTTTGGCCATGATGGCCGCCGCCTTTGTCGGCATTATCGTCGCCAATCCGACCATTCAGCTGCCCGCTTATTCCGGTTTTGTCGTTAACGGACAGTATTTGTTCCCGATGCTTTTCGTGACCGTTGCGTGCGGTGCCGTTTCCGGATTCCACAGTTTGATTTGTTCAGGCACGACGTCCAAACAAATCGACAATGAACGCGACATTCTTCCGATCTCGTTCGGCGCAATGCTGGTGGAAGTGCTGCTGGCGGTCGTTGCCATTATTGCCGTCGGCGCCATCGCCGTCGGCGGACAAATTCCATCCGGAACGCCGCCTGTCATCTTTGCGACAGCTATTTCCGGATTTTTGGCGACCGTCGGTTTGCCGGTCGAGTTGTCCTATACCTTGATGACGCTCGCGATTTCCGCGTTTGCGCTGACGTCTTTGGACACGATTTCCAGAATCGGCCGCCTGACGTTTTCCGAACTTTTCATGAACAGCAATCCGGAAAAGAAAAACACGTCTTGGAACAAAATCATGGGCAACAAATTCTTTGCAACCGCAGTGACGCTTTTCCTCGGATTTTTGTTGTCGCTGGGCGGCTACCTGAATATTTGGTCGCTGTTCGGCTCCGCCAACCAGCTTTTAGCGGCGCTGACGCTGATCGTTTTGGCCGTTTTTCTCAAAAAGACGAACAAGAAAGGATTTATGTTGTACATTCCGATGATTTTCATGATGGCGGTGACGTTTTCGGCGCTTTCTCTCACGGTGTTGAAATTGTTTGAAAAATTATTTATCACCCATGACTTTATCATCTACAGCGACGGTCTTCAGTTATTCTTCGCCGTTTTGCTTTTCGGTCTCGGTATTTCCGTTTCCATCAAAGGCATCCAAAAGCTGTGGGGAACAAAAGCGGATAAAATACAAACGGCCGCCTAAATAAGATTTAAAATTGATGTGAATTTATGTTAACGCTCGGCATTGTCAATATGTATGACAAAATTAAAATCGTGGACGCCCACTACCGCGCCATTGCGCGGGCGGCCCCGATTTGTTACGCTTATGATTTTTCGTTGGCGCTGTTCGATTTTCCGTTTAAGATGGAAAAAGAAGAATTGGTGGAATTTGTCCGGGGAGAGACGACCATCGGCGAATCCGGCAAATATTTGGAACTGCTCAACAACGAACACCACCTTTATGTTTCGGATTTGCCGCCCAAAGGCTTTCCGGCGCACTTCGGCTCCATCGTGACGACGACGTCCAAACCGTCCCCGCAAAAAACGCTGACGCCGCTGGACGTCGCCGACGGGAATCTGAAAAAGAAATCGTACATGTTTTTGGTCGGACTCGGCCGGAAAGGATTGCCCAAGGACTTGTTTGAGCGGGCGGAATACCATTTGGACATCACGTCCAAACGCATTTCCCTGGAAACGTGTACGGCAATCGGCGCCATTCCGACGCAGATCAACGCGCTTACGTTTGCTTTGGATCAGAAAAACAAACTTCAGCATCAAAAAGAGAAACAATAACGGACTCTGATTTTTATTGGCGCGCCGTCAGAAACGATCGCCATAACGCGTGCGCGGATGCCGCGCAAAACCAAAAAAAAGCCCGGGAAACAGGTGTTTCCCGGGCTTCTGATGGAAAAGATAAACGGATGACATCCGTACGTTTACATGTCTCTTACATCATGGTCAAAAGCCACGCCAGCCCGAAAATGGACAGGAGAAGGAAGAGTTTTCCGAATGTAACCGTTGTTTTGCTGACTGTACTGAATTCTGTGTTTGTATTTTTGTTTCCTTTTGTCTTTAAATCGACATTTTGCATAGACTGCATTGTCTCATATCCTTTTGAGATAAAATCTCATATTCTTTTGAGGTTTATCACTGGTTTGAATAGTGCATTTTGCTTTTGCATAATTGCAATGGAAATGGTGCTTCAAATCTATATATACTTTCGCTTCATGACTTTTTTCATCAAAAAGGCATTCTATTGACATTGCGCCAACCCCTGTTTTCCAACGAAAACACCCGCCGAAGAACCGAAAATAAACAGCATGCGGCTTAAAGAAATGCAAGCGGGCATATGGTTTCATGATATTTTTATTGAGCAGGCCGGATATTTGTCGGCAAAACGAGCTTGAAATGACCGATTCCATTTACTAAATATACATTGACGTTGAATTATGCTGTACGATCGTCAAGTCATCCTGAGTCCGTTGTCACGGCTCATAACTTTTAGGGGAATCAAAAATGAATTTAACACAAAAAAAAATAATTTTATTGGTTTTGCTTGTGCCGAGCGTCTTTTTTTTGGCTTGGAAATACAAAGAACCGTACGGGTTTTTTATGTTTATGAATTTGAGTTTAGGCGCTTTTTGCATTTATGAATCGTTGAATCCGAATTCTCTCCCTTTGCCGAAAATTTACGATGCCCTTTTTTTAGTTTTCGGACTCTGCTGTTACGCAATTGTCGCGTGGGCTTTGTTTTTTGAAAGCACGTTCAATCCGTTTGTGGCCATCGTTATTTTGATTGCGTTGATTGCTTACGTGATTTATTTTTTGTATACGACAAAATCCAAAAAAGTGTTATGAGGGAAGGACTGACCGCAGCATTCAATAAACCGGAGGTGTTTTTCAGATTATGCTTCGAAATTCTTACATTCAAATGGACGGCATCGGCAAAGGCGCCGAAAAAAGTATTTGGGATTCCGGCGTCGAATCTTGGGAGGACGCCGCCGCCCAACTCAGCGAACTGCCGATTTCCAAAACGAAAAAAGCAGCGGTGGAGAAAGGAATTGATGAATCCGCCGCACACTTGAAAGATCAAGACCACTTATTTTTTGCAGACCGGCTGCCGTCAGCGGAACACTGGCGCGCCTATTCCGAATTTTCAGATTCTGTCGCTTTCGTCGATATTGAAACGACCGGCCTGGCGCCCGGATACGACACCATCACCGTTGTCGGAATTTATAACCGGAAAGAAGCAAGAACCTACGTCCAAGGCATTGATTTGGACGACGTCGTCGACGAACTTCAAAAATACAAAATGCTGGTGACGTTTAACGGCGCACGTTTCGATTTGCCGTTTATCAAACGCGAATTTCCGGGAATCGAATTCAGTCCGCTTCACATGGATCTCATGTATCCGCTCAAACGCATCGGTTATTCCGGCGGTTTGAAAAAAATCGAACGAACGCTCGGCATTGAAAGAGACGAAGATCTCAAAAGCGTCGACGGTTTTGAAGCCGTCCGCCTTTGGCGCCGGTACGAACGCGGCGACGAAGAGGCCTTGGACACGTTGCTGCGTTACAACAAAGAAGATATTGTGAACCTGGAAACGATTATTGACAAAGTTTACCCGTCTTTTATCCGGAATTGTTTTGAAAAATAAGTTTCCCGATTTGATCGGGTTTTGTTTCTGTTTTCGGTTGTTATATGATTCATCAACAAAACGATGAATCATAAAATTATTTGTTATATGAATAAAACTATCAAAATAATTCTGCCCCGTCTTTTCCTTTGGAGAAACAGCAGCAATTATCCTCTTTTCTAATTTATTCTATTTTTAATAAATTTATTTTAATAAAGATGTTTACCGTTTTTTGTTTTTTATATTTTTATTTTTATCTATTTATTGTTGTCTGATTTGAAAAAAGGATCTCTTCATTTTTCGACGCCGTTTCATAAAAATGATTGCGACCACGCGCACGCAGCGTCCGCCGGAAAAACACAAGAAAATCAAAAAACACAAAGAAGAAGAGAAAATAGAAAAATAAAAAAAAAGAAAAAATGAGTGAAAAGAGAAAGAAAAAATATAAAAAATAAAAACAGGAATCCGATTATTTTTTAATCGGCGTTCCGGTTGTGCTTGTTAATTTTTCGAATCTTTTCACCATATCGAGGGTGATCGGTCCCGGCTTTCCGGTGCCGATGTTGCGTCCGTCCACGTAAACGACCGGCGCGGCTTCGGCGGCGGTGCCGGTGACGAAGATTTCGTCGGCGGTGTACACATCAAAGAGGCCGATTTCTTCCACTTTGACCGGGATTTTCGCTTCTTGGAGAAGTTCAATCGCGGTTGCGCGGGTGATTCCTTTTAAGTTGCCGATGGTTGGCGGGGTGTAAACGACGCCGTTTTTAATCACGAAGATATTGTCGCCCGAACCTTCGGCGACGCGGCCGTTGTTGTCGAGGAAAATCGCTTCGTCGGCGCCTTTGGCGTTCGCTTCGATTTTGGCCAAGATGTTGTTCAAATAGTTCAAGGATTTGATGTTCGGCGGCAGAGCGTCCGGAGCCACGCGGCGAATGCCGACAGTGACGGCTTTTAAGCCCACGGTGTACAAATCGCCGTACATGGAGCCCCAGTATTTGGCAATCACGTAAACATTGGGTTTCGCGCATTTGCGCGGGTCAAGACCTAAGTCGCCGTCGCCGCGGGAAACGATCGGGCGGATGTAGGCGTCGGTCAAGTTGTTGACGCGAAGGGTTTCCAAAATGGCTTCCGACATTTGTTCTTTCGTCATGCCGATGTCCAAGTCGATGGCTTTGGCGGAATCGAACAAACGGTCCACGTGTTCTTTTAATTTGAAGACACGGCCGTTGTAGGCGCGGATGCCTTCAAAGACGCCGTCTCCGTAAAGGAAACCGTGATCAAACACCGATACCCGGGCTTGTTCCTGCGGAACGAATTTGCCGTTCATGTAAATTAAAGTCTCTTGTTCACTCATGAAAATCACTTTCATTTTAATTTATAACAAAAAATCAAGATGTATCAAATTCTCAATTCATTTAAATGTTTTCTTTAAAATCTGAAAAAATTTATTTTTATTCTTATAAATGTGGTGTCTTGATTATGCTTTTCTTTTTTGGCTGCCGGTCGGCAGGCTGTATCCGATTAAGTTTTTTTGAATTATTTTTGTTTGACTCAAATAATTGATTCCGTCCCTGATTTCTTCACCACTGCCGTTTTTTGTTTTTGCCGCCGGACTTTTAAATTCGAAAACAATTTCATCTTCCGACAATGTTCCTTTTTCTCGGATCAAATACAGGATCTTGGTTATGTTTTCCAACAGGCGGTCGTCGTGAACGGCGTTCACATAATTTGCCGCTTCTTCGATGGCGGACGACAACGTATTCAATTTACTCTCCACAGATTTGCTGACGAGCGTGCGATATGTCATTTTATACGCTTCATGGAGGCTTACATCGTAAGCCTTCAGAAATGTTTCAATGTCCTGCTCAATCTTGTTTATTGAATTTGAATACGGACCCTGTTCGTTTAAAACGAGTTCATGTTCGTTTAAAACGAACGTGAATTCGTTTTGCTGAGAAAAAACATTGACAAAAAAAGCGGCTGCTTGAAGGCGAAAGTTTCCCGAAGGGTTTAATTTTTCTTTGATTTTCATGACAATCAAAGCGGCGGCAGACAGTTTCGGGGCGGCTGCCGGCTGTAGAATGTGATCTTTCGATTCGTTTTGAGATTCTTGAAATCCGGCCTGAGGCTTGTTTTGAGCCGGCTCATAGACGTACACATGCACATCCGTCTCCGATAAATATTTTTCAATCAGCGGTTTCACGTCCGCCCAGTTTAAACCGCCGTTTCCGCAGCCCAGCGGCGGGACAGCAATCGAAGAGATGTTCAGTTCCGGAATCAATCTCGCCAATGCCGCCAGTCCTTTTTCGATGTATTCCGGTTTGGAATCTTCTCTCCAATTGTCTTTTGTCGGAAAATTAACGATCATTTTTCCGTTTTCCGAATGGCAATGAAGTGTTCCGATTCGCAGTGATCCGTTTTGGCAGGCCTTGATGTATTCTTTGTTGTTTTCGGGATATTTCAGTTTAAACTGGTATGCGAGTCCTTTTCCCATATATCCTTCACAGTTGACCGTATTGACGATACAGTCCGCTTCCGATTCCAATATATTTCCCGTCGCACTTTCAATCATTTTTTCACCTCAGTTTTTTTTGATCCCCGCTTATTAATTTTAATCAGACGATCCGGTCCGCCTCCGTCTTTCGCACCGTCTCCATTGTTTCTCTCCTTTGTTTTTATGCCTTTTTCGGTCGTATTGCATAAACTATATATGGAAAAAGAAACGTTTCTCATCCCCAATCGATGAAAATCGATGAGAACCCGCTTTTTGGGCTCGTGGCTTAGCCAGGATATAGCGTCGGGCTTCTAACCCGAACGTCGGGGGTTCGAATCCTCCCGGGCCCGCTTTTCTTTTATTTTCATTTTTTAAATCCTTTTTTTTGTTTTTTCTTCTTTGAGACGCTTCTCTTTTCGTCATCCGAACTCGATTTCAATTTCGGAAACGACAATTTCGATTTCAAACGGAATCTCCGATTCCATTTGAATGATTTTCGTTTCCGGATCAAACGCTGACGTCCATCCCGGCAATGCATTGAGTTTTTCAGCTGCTGCAGCCATTTGTTCCTCAATCTTTTTGTTCCGATAGTTGTAAAAATCCGAAAATTCTGATGCCGGCAAACTGTTCGGAACGTATTGAATTTCCAAATAATTGACCCGGTCCCGAATCGTTGCGGTTTTTGTCACGTCAAACCGGATGTTTTTTTGATCGGATTCAACAGCCGGCGTATGACTTTTAAAAACCTGTCCGGACAATGAAATGAGCGTTTTGCCGTCGTTTTGCGTGACGGCTTGCGGCGAAAATACGGACGCTGCACCGTTTCTTTGAGCCAAAATAAATGACGACGGACCGTAAAAATACATCTGATCCGGCAGGTGATCGTATGTTTTGAAAAATAAAACAGAACCTTGGCTCAGCGTTAACGCTTCATACGGTTGGCGCGTTTCATTTTCATCTTCATCCCTATCGGTTTCCGGTTCTGAGAATGAATGATTTTTCGCAATCAGAAACGTTGAACTTGGAGGAAGCGTTGCGTTCGTCCAAATCAGAAAACATCCGGCGTTTTCATCGGCAAAAACAGATGAATTTTCAGCCGCAATGATTTGATTTTCCGAAAGCGAATAATTCCGTCCGGTAAACGAAACGGATTGTTTCATCAGCCGGTCCATTTTTTCTGAAAAAGAAACGACGGCGGCAAAAAACAGCCGCTCTTCTTTTTCTTCCGCTTTTTGAGAAATCGCAGGCAGCACGTCGGCGGCGATCACAGACGCGGCGACGGCTGCGATTCCGAGTAGCAAAAGCGCGCCGAAAACGGCTGAGGCGCCGGATTTGTCTTTGAATAAACGGTATATGAGATTCTTCTTTTGCTTCATTGTCATCCCGGGACAGAAAACAAGAATCTATTTCAATCTTTTTAAATAATTTTCATTTGTATGGATTCTTTTTTTATTTAATTCATTTTCTTTTATTGAAAAACGATGGCCGTCGTCTCAAAAACGGTTTTGAACCGATTCATCTGTTTTGGTCCGGTTCGTTTTCAAAAAAAGTATCGTAAACGGGGAGAGCAAAAAAGTATTATAATATAAAGAAGGCATAATATCATTAAAACCGTTAAAACGTGAATCAGAGATTTAATTCCAAAATTAAACCGTTCTTCGTCAGCCGTTTAATTTTAAGCCACATCCCTCTTTGATTCTTTGCTTTCATGCAAGTTTTTCCATTATCGATTTTGATTTGTTTCACACACAATTCGCCTCATTCACACAATTCAAAGGTATCTCTATGAACATTCGAAAACAAGCGCCACGAAAACTATTATTGTTTCTCATTCTTCTTTTAACCGTCGCGGTCTGCCTCAACGCAGCCACCGCTGCCGAAACAAAAGGAAGCAACATTTGGGATGAAGACCAAAGAATGCCGTCCACCTACAACTGGACGCCGTACATCTATTCCGGATTTTACTATGATGCGGACACGAATTTGTACACGGAATCTTTGGAAATGAGCATCACCACGTCGAACCGGTCTATCGATTCTTCAAACGCCCGCTACACAACGGAAGTTGAACCGGCTCGGTTCGCTTATGCCGACTGGGGCAGCTATAATTTTATTGCCTGGCTCGGCGATCCTTATTTTGCCGGATACGACCGGTACAATTCCAGTGACCGCAACGACACCGCCTATTTTGCGAATTCCAATGTGAGCGCGCTTTCCGAAAAGAAACTGTTTGAAGTGCTCATCAATGAAAAATCTGAACGCAAAATCAGTTCCGGCGACACGCTCAGTTTGGAAAACGGTTACCGGATTAGAATTTCAGATGTGAACAACAGCAGCCAAGAGTTCAGAATTTCGCTTGAAAAAGACGGCAGCGCCGTGAAGAACGAAACTGTTTCCCGCAACTCGACCTTTGTTTACGAAAAGAATTTGGATAACATCGGCACCACGCCCATCATCGCCGTTCACGTCAAAGAAGTGTCGGACGGCAAAGCTGTGATCGACGGCCTTTTCCAAATCTCCGAAAAATCGACCGACGTTTCCTTGAATAAGCGCGTCGACGCCATGGAAATCACCAGCGTCAACAACACGACCATCGTCATGAAAAACCCGAGCCGGATCGATTTGTCCGCCAACCGCAACGTCACGCTGATGGACCACATCAAAATCAAAGTCGGCGACTCCTCAAAACTCCGCTTTGAACTCGTTTCCGATCCGAAAACGGACGCTGAAAAGAAGTATCCGTCCCGCAGCACGGTTTACGACCGCAACGACAACAACATAAAAAGCTGGACCGGCCGCAGTTATGACGGATTTACTTATGTTTGGAGCGACGGATCCACACCCGAAAACTTAACGATTGACATCAGCGGCAGCATCGGGCGCACCATCAATCCGAAAGAAATCAGTTACGAAATTCTGTCTTACAATTCCACATTCAATTATTCCGACTGGGGCGGATTCCGCTCGGTCAGCATTGCCGGCGACGAGTATTTTGCCGGTTACACGGCGTACAGTTCTTCGAACCGCAACAACACAACCAATTTCACCAGCAGCGATTACAATATCTTGGAAAAGGGACAGATCTCCAAAGTGTTGGTGAACAACAACAGCAGCCGCAGTTACGGCACCGGTTCCGAAATTTCGCTTGAGAACGGCTATTCTTTAAAACTGAACAAAATCGAAGGCGAAAACAGCAGCAAGACGCTGAATATGTCTTTGATGCGCAACGGCTCCGTTGTGGAAAACGTCAGCGTTTCTGAAAATCAAAATTATATGTACAAAAGAACCATCGGCGACGTCAGCAATGTGCCGGTGATCGTCGTCCGTATCGGCTCCATCTTTGTCGGCAGCAGCAGCACGGAAATTTCCATCCCGGGCATTTTCCAAATCTCGGAAAACGCGACCAACGTCACGGCCGGACAGCGCATTGACAACATGCGGGTGGAATACACGAGCAAGAACGGCTTTTATTTGCTGAACAACGACACGATCGATTTGTCCCGCGGCCGCGACATCAAATTGGTGAACAATTTGTCCATCCACGTGGCGGATTCCGATACCGTTCGTTTCTTCTTTTTCAACCAAAACGGCACGTCCAACAACACGTCCAAATCGTTGAAGTTCGTTCTCCCGGATTCCATTTTCCCGTACCAGGAGTTTGACATTAAAGTGCTGGCCGCTGACGGCAGCAGCTGGATCAACGCCGAAGGCGCCCAGGTGAAAGTCAACGGCAACAGCATCGGCAACACGGATTCTTCCGGCACGATCCGGTACACGCCGGGCGATTCCGGAACGTATGAGTTCTCCGCGGAAAAGAGCGGCTATTCGACCATCACCACCAGTAAATCGACGACCGATCCCGAAAAAACATTAACGATGACGGCGCCGGATTATATTTTTGCAGGCGACACATTTGTTATTTTTGTTCGCGATGACACGAACATGTACATTTCCGGCGCTTCCGTCTATCAAAATGACGCTCTCGTCGGCACGTCCGACGACAACGGCTCCGTTTCCGTAACCGCGCCGGCCGCCGGATATTATGCGTACAAAGCCACAAAACCCGGTTATGCGCAAGGCACGATGGAGAAGCAGATTCTGGCGTACGGTCCGTATTTTGCGGTGACGAACGCGTCGCTGTCGGAACTCAGCTTTGGATTCAATCAACGAACGAAAATTCCGTTTGAAGTGACCAACGTCGGCAAGGAAAAAGGAACGCAGAACGTTTCTATCACATACAACGGGCAAACCACGACGAAAAAAGTGACGCTCGACGTCAATGAAACCAAAACCGTTTCATATACGGTGAAGCCGGAAACCGTCGGCTACAATGTAATTACGGTCGACAACCAATCTTTTGCTTTTTATGTCAATGAGGACGGAAAAGGCAGCGGATTGACTCTGTTCCCGGATTCGATTTCCTGGAAAACGGTCGGTCTGATCGGCGGCCTTATTTTGCTGATTATTCTGATTGCGGCGGGAATTTGGTATTATATGAAAAATAAGGATCAAGACAAATCCAAAGGCAAGAAATCGCCGTCCAAAAGCAAGCCGTCGTCCAAAACGACGTCTTCCAAATCGTCAAGCAAACCGGCTTCCAAAGCCGCCGCAAAACCCGCGGCGAAACCGGCGCCCAAACCGGCGAGCAAGCCCAAAGAAAACACGCACAAGTATTCCAGCAGCAACAAACCGGCGGAATTGAAAAACAGTCAGAAAAAGGCGCGTGCCGCTGAAGAAAAAAAAGGTAAAACTTAATAGTAAGACGACTATCCGTCTATTCAATAAAATATAAAATATAAATATTGACGTAACGAGGAAATATCATGAAAACCGCATGGATTAAAGCCGACGAAGGCGATTGGGAACAAAAGAAAGACAGAATTACGATGGGTCTTGAATCCGGCGTCGACTTCGTTTTTGCCGGTGCGGCCGATATTTCCAAAATCAAAAAGCTCGGCGCCGTTAAAGTCGCGTGCTTTTATGATGAAGAAAAAGAGGGCGCCGACGTTTTGGTCATGGACATCACGCCGGAAAACAGCGATGTTCTGGACGATTACACCGAGGCGCTCAACATTAAAATGATCCGGGATTTGAAGCGCGCCGGAAAAACGATGGCAGGCTATGTGGACATCCAAAACAAAAAATCGGAAGTCTACGCCGCCGAAGTCGGCAAGCAGCTGGATTACCTGATCATTTCCGCCAACGACTGGCGGATTATTCCGCTTGAAAATTTGATTGCGGCGCTGGAGAAATACGACGTCAAAATTATCGCGTGCGTCAGCTCCGGCGACGAGGTCAAAACGGCGTCTCAAATCTTGGAAAAAGGCGTTGACGGCGTTTTGATTGACTGCGACGATCCGGACGAAATTCGGGAATCGGTTTCGGCGATCAAATCTTGCGACCGCATTCACGAAACCTTAACGCCGGCGACGGTCACAAAAGTTCAGCCGCTCGGCATGGGCGACCGCGTTTGTGTCGACACCTGCAATTTGATGGAGCCGGGCGAAGGCATGCTGATCGGATCACAATCTTCCGGCATGTTTTTGGTTCAGGCCGAAGTCGAGGAAAGCCAGTATGTGGCGTCCCGGCCGTTCCGCGTCAATGCGGGCGCCGTTTATTCGTATGTGAAAGTCGGCGACATGACGCGCTACTTGTCGGAACTTCAGGCCGGCGACGATGTGACGATTGTCAATGAAAAAGGCGAAACGCGTCCCGGTATTGTCGGCCGCGTTAAAATCGAATCCCGCCCGATGATGCTCGTTGAAGCCGAAGCGGACGGCAAGAAAATTAAAGTCATTCTTCAAAACGCCGAAACCATCAAACTGGTGAAGCCGGACGGTAAAACGGTTCCGATCACGAGTTTAAAAGAAGGCGACAAAATTTTGGTCAAAACCGAAAAGGCCGGCCGGCATTTCGGCATGACCGTTACCGAAAAAATTATTGAAAACTGATTGAAAAACGGTTTCATTGATTGAAAATATTCATTTCGTTCGTCATCAACTGTTTGCGAGTTGTGTTTTTATGAGTCAAAATCCGAATCAAGATCTGCAACTTTACCCGGCGGTCGTCGGCACCATTTCCGAAGACGCCGTTCACTCCGCTTTTCTCGGGCGGGAATTGGGCGCCGATATTCTGGAAATCCGGTATGATTTGATTTTAGGGGACCTGATGTCCAAATTTGACGAAAAGATGGTCAAAAAGGAATGTGTTTCCATGATCCGCAAAATCCGGGAAACCGGTTTGCCCATCATCGCGACGTTTCGTTCCAAAAGCGAAGGCGGACAAATGGATTTGAGTGTGCGGGACCAATTTAAATGGATCCATTTTATCACGCCGCACGTTGATTTTGTGGATTTGGAATGGTCAAGTCCGAAAAGCAAAATTAAAAAATCGGTGGAACTGGCGCAAAAGAGCCAAACGCAAGTGATTATTTCTTCTCATTACTTTGACAAAATGCCGTCTCAAAAAGCGATGGTTAAAATGCTGACCGGATCTCAAAAAGCAGGGGCCGACATTTCCAAAATCGCCGTCTCACCCAAGAACGAAGCCGATGTTTTGAAACTGTTTGAAGCCGGACTTGCGTCTCAGGACGCGGAAGCAAATGTTTGTTTGATTGCGATGGGCGGTCCGTTTCGGTATTCCCGAATTATCGCGCCGGTTTTCGGTTCGGTTTTGTCGTACGGCTACATTACAGCGCCGGTCGCGCCGGGGCAGCTTCGCGTGGATGAAGTCAAAAACGGATTCAGAAGTTTGAATTTGAGATCTTGATTGATTGAATTAGAATTCAATTGATTTTCTTGAATTCTTCATTCTTTTGAATTCTTTTCACATTTTATTTTTGTTTTTTAATTTCATTTTTATTTTACATTTGTTTTATTTTTTATTCATTCAAATCTCGGAAATCAGATGAAATGTCCAATGTTCAAAAATACGGGGTTTTCGGCGACCCGATTCACCATTCTTTGTCTCCCGTGATGCACAACGCCGCCTTTTCAAATCTCGGGATTCCGGCCGTTTATGAGGCTTTTTTGGTCAAACCCGGCGATTTGGAACATGCCGTTTTAAAAGCCAAAGATGACGGCTTCCGGGGATTGAATATCACCATTCCGCACAAAGAATCCGTTTTAAAATTCGATTTTATTTCACCCGATCCGTTTTCAAAAATGGTCGGCGCCGCTAATACGCTCCGTTTTTTGCCAACCGGCATTGAAGCGTTTAACACGGACGCCATGGGCGCGCTTTTGGCGCTGGAATCTGAAAATTGTTCCACGGACGGCAAAAATATTCTGGTGATCGGCGCCGGCGGCGCTTCCCGGTCCATTTCTTTTTTGTTCGGACAGCGGCAAAATCCGCTCAAAATCATCAACCGAACCGCGGAAAAAGCAGAAAAGCTGGCGGCGGAAATTTCCGGAAAAACAGGAAACAATGTATCAGCCGGCGGTTTTTCAAATCTGCTAGACGATGTCGAATGGGCGGATATTATTATTCAGACGACGGAACTCGGTATGGGAAAATATGAGAGCGTTTCCGTTTTCGATCAAACGGAATCGGTTGATTCGGATGAAAATTTGCGCAATAATTTGCTCAAAAAATATTTAACTCCGAACACGGTTGTTTTCGATATTGTCTACAATCCGAAGGAAACAAAATTCTTAAAGGAAGCCAGAACAGCCGGCGCCAAAACAATCAACGGAACCATGATGCTTGTTTATCAGGGCGCTTTGGCGTTTGAGCTTTGGACCGGGCAAAAACCGGATGTTTCCGTTATGAAAGACGCGGTTTTAAAAGCGCTTGACGCCAAACAGAATGAGAAATAACTTTCAGTCATTTATTATTTAAATTAAAAACGAGGCACGTTTTATGAATCAAAAACCGGAACAATCGGCACCCAATATTCCGACGTCAACAGCGCCGGCTATTCAAACCGGTTTGCCGGCTGCGGATTCGAAGGAGATGAGAAAACTCATCGGTCTCATGGAGCAGTTTGCGGTTTTGAAACACGCCACGGTCGCGATGGGCGTCCGGCAAGCGGACGCGGAAACGATTGAGTGCGCCCGCCGCGCCGTTGAGCAAGGCTATGCGGATGTTGTTTTGGTCGGCAACCGGGCGGAAATCGAAAAAGCGTCGGCGTCGGTTTTGCCGGCGGACGCGCCTTTACCGTTTGAAATCGTGGACACGGACGAGCCGGAAGAAGAAATTGTTTCCATGCTGATGTCGGGCAAAGTGGACGCCGCCATTCGCGGCACCGCCAAAGCAAGCGACTCGCTGTCCAACCTGAAACGGGCCTGCGACATCAATGAAATTCACAGGATTGCGATTTTGCTCACCAAACAAGGAAACCCCTATTTTTTCGCGCCGGTCGGCATCGATGAAGGAACGACGGCGGAAGACAAAGTGAAATTCATCTGCCTCGGCACGCATTTGCTGCGCCGCGTCGGCGTCATGCCCTGCGTCGGTTTGATCACAACCCCGGACGACGCCGGCAAAGAAGAAGCGGCCATCATCATTCGGGAAATGAAGAAAAGAGATATTACTGTGATTGATTACGGCTTAAATTTGGAAAAAGCGTTTGAGAATTCCAATTATATCATTGCGCCCAACGGCATTTCCGGAAATTTGATTTTCCGCGCCTTAACGTTCTTGGGCGGCGGTGATGGGTTAGGCGCGCCGATTTTAATGGATCACCATGTTTTTGTGGACACGTCGCGGTCGGCTGGGCATTATACGAAAGCCATTATGGTGGCCAGCGCTTTGTCAAAAAAACGGGAATATAAAGAGTAAAATCTATTGTTTTATGAAGCTGCCGCCATTTTTTTATTAATTTTTAAATTTTAAAATACACATATATACTATTAAAATATTTTATGTTCATGCATTCCATCATGAACATTTTTTCATATCAAGGCCGTCTCAACCGGGCGCCTTATATTTTTTTAACAATCGGGTGCTGGTTATTGGCGATTTTCAACTATTTTGCTTTTTATTATTTTTTTCTTCTTTTTTGGAAAGATCTTTATTTCAGCTATTGGAATTTGTTGCTCCTTGCGGTTTTTTTAATTTACGTCCTTTTTTTGATTCTTTTATCCATATTCAACTATTCTCAAACCGTCCGCCGCCTTCATGATCTAAACGGGTCCGGATGGCTTTGGATTTTAAAACCAACGCTTTTGATTCCCGGATTGAATTATGTGACGGTTTTTGCCGTCATCCTTTTGGACATTTGTTTATGCCTGTTTGAAGGATCGGTTGGACCGAATCATTACGGTGAAGATCCGAAAGGACGAAAAGGAAAAGTTTCTGAAAAACAATTGTCTGAAGATTGAGTTTTTGTTTTTCAGTTTTTTATTTTTGATTTATTTTTCAGTTCTCTGCTGATTGAATTTTATTCTTCAATTCTTCAAAGCTGATTTGTTCGCCGTAATGATAAATCTTTCCGCCGTTGACGGTGTAAACCGGCTCCGTCAGAAAATCAGATGTGCTGTTGATGAATATGACAACTTGTTCTCCGATTTCCCGGTCAATTGTACCATTGTCATAAAAAAAATCGTCTTTTTTTCCGCCGCCCATTTGTTTTGTGAATTTTTCCGGCATTTCTCCTTTCAGAACGTCATCCGTTTGAAATGTGTGAACCGTTCGAATCGGATATTCTCGTGCGTCCCATCCGTCGGAATCATCAAAAAAGCTGTGAACGTACATGTAAAGTTTTGCATAATTTTTCGATCTTGAAAATTCTTGTGGCGCTGCCCCATCCGGCGTATTCCAAACGCTTTCGGATTGGGTGATGGTTGCAATCACAATGGTATCTGATTCTGAAATCAGTTCGCCCATCGGCGTTTCCACATAGAGGACGCACATCCATCCTGTTCCGACCGTTCCGTCTTCTTTTTGGTATCTTCGATTGATTTCATGATATGTTGACATAGCTGCAACAACAACCAATACAGCAATAATCAAAACAACTGCAATTGATATTCTCATCTTTTTATTTTTGTTCATCATCATTCACTATTTTTTAAAAAATGTTCAATTGATATATACATATTGAAAATTATTAGACTTATAATTATCAAAAAATAAAAATGAGAAATTTGAAATAAAAGTTGAAAATTGAAAAATTTAATTATTTTCGGCTTTAATTTTTGTTTTCAATTCTTCAAAGCTGATTTGTTCGCCGCCGTTGTAAAACATCTTTCCGGTTTCATAAATTTCGGTTTCTAAGATGAATTTTTCATTCGTATCGTTGTCGATAAACAGAATAAATTGCTGCCCGATCTCTCTTTCATAGGTGCAGTTGTCGAAAGTAAATCCGTCAACGGTTCCGCCCCACATTTGTTTTTTGAACGTGTCCGGCATTTCACCTTTTAAAATTTCATTTGTTTCAAAGGTTAATTCCGTATGAATCGGAATGTCGTACGTTGGTCCGATTTCCGGATTCAGATGTCTGTCATAAAACATATCGGCAAACAGGTACAATTTGGCGTATAATCTCGAATGTGTGTATTGAGGTGGTTTTCCCCCATCTGATGTATTCCAGACGCCCTTAGAATCCGTCACAGTTGCGATGACAATAACATCTGATTTTTCAATCAATTCTTCCGCGGTGTATCCGACATAGCAAATACACATGCCGCCGACGAGGATTGTCCCGTCGTCTAATTCCCAATCGTTTTCAAAGGAAATAAACGCGGCTGAAATGATAAGGGCTAAGGCGGCAACGGTCAGAACAACAACAATGATGATTCCGGCTGCAATTTTTTTATTTTTGTCCACAGTTTCCACTTCCGATTTTTAATACAAAAGGAAAAGCAAAAATGAAAAATAAAAAACGAATAAATAAATGAAAAAAGAGATTGCTTAGGAGGCAATTTCTTCTTTCACTTGGGTCAACGTGACGTCGCCGTAATATTCGCTGGTGAAGTTTCCGTTTGCGGTTTCAATGAATGCGTTCGGGAATCCGATTTGAACGTAGTTTTGTTGAATCACAGTTCCGTTCTCGTCTTTCGGATATTGAATGAACAGCAAAACCGTGTCGTTGTTTTCAAATGTCGGCACTTTTTGGGCGGTAAACGTGTATCCGTCAAGAGTGCCGCCTTTCACGCGGCCGGTAAATGTGTCGTTGACGGTTCCTTTCAAAATGTCGTCCGTCTGAAACGTGTATTCGGTTGAAATTTGTCCGTAATTGTCTTTGTATTCCGTCATGTTCGCCGGTTTTTGTCCGTCAGGGGTGTCCCAAACGCCTTTCTCGCCGGTCACGGTTGCCACGACGATTAAATCGGAATTATCAACCAATTGCGGGAATTCGGGGAAATACCAATTGATCATAATGGTGCCGAGATCAGTGTCGTTTGTTTTGTTTTCTTTTGCATCCATCTTATTCATCGCCGTATAAACACCGGCGGCCGCAACCACAATAAAGACAGCGGCTAAAATAATAATCCATAATTTCATGTGTGATTTTTCATCCATAATGTCACCTTTTCGAATACATTTTGATTTTTAATAAACGGCTTTTATAATGCTTTTATTTAAAATCTAAATCCAAAAAGGGCTGGTTTTTATAAAGTCTTTACTTTAACTGCAAACGGGTTTGAAGTCTTGTTTTTGAAAAATGAGGGTCGGTTGGCGAGTTGCCGAAAATGTGTTGCTGTAATGCGCGCGGCGGCGCCCGCCATAAAAAAAGAAAAAAAAGAACAAAGAGAAAAATAAAAGAAAATATAAATTCTGTCGATCCGGTTTATTGATTCATTTCCGGCGACGCGCCCAAGATTTCTTTTTCTTCGAAATCCCATTTGTCGGCGATATCCGCATTTGTCGGCGCCTTTATCATTTTGTTATATTTTGCGGCAGCCGTATTGTATTTTTCTTTGAATTCATGAATTTTTCGGGCATTGATTTCGATTTCGTTCATCAGTTCCGCATACATCGGGTTTTCGATAATCTGCGGGTTTTTGGCGATCATGTCGTTCATGATCCGGCCGGCCGATTGAATGCTTTTGTAACATTCCGCCACACTTCTTTCTTCATTCTGAGCGTCGGCGACGGTTTGACGGAGTTTTCCGTCCGCATCATATTTTTGAAGCAAAACCGCGAGATAGCTCAAGCGTTCGGCCTGATCTCTCAAGAGCAAGTCGAGATCATATTCTTTGTTGCCGGCGTCCTGTTCGTAGAAAGTCAATTCATTTTGTTTTTTGGCCATTTTGCGCATAAAAAAAGCAGCCAGAAGCAAAATAATTGCCAGAAGAATGATAAAGCCCAAAATCAGATAAATCGGTATTCCGCTGTAATCCATATTCAATCCTCAATTCTGTTGATGTGAATGACAACGGTTTCATTCGTTAAAATCTTTTGTTCAAAAATTAAAAGTATTAAAAATGGTCATTGATATCCTTTTCAATCAAAAACCAATATCCAGGTAATTTTATCTTGAATTACTCTCAGCACTTGTATGAAATTATTCTATGACAATGTCTATTGCAATCGATAAATTTTGACAAAACTCTCAGCACCATCGGGCGACATATTTTCTTAAAAAACGGCCGGTTTTTGGGAAAATTGATATCATATTCATTTTTATCTTGAATTTCTCTCACCACTTGTGAGAAAATATTTTTTCAAAACGTCTCTAGATTGTGAAATATTTTCATAAAACTCTCACCACCTTCAAGAGACAGTTTTGATATCGGTTTCATTTTTCCGAAAACAGCGCGTTCTCCAAATCTTCAATCCCGACCCGTTCAATCAAAAATCCCAGCCGTTCTTTCGGATTGGCATTCTTTGCGTACCACGCCAAAATCTGATCCACCATCGGCAGAATCTCTTCTTCCTCAATCAATTTTGAAACCGGCGTTCCAACTCTCGTTTTTCGTCCCCATATGCCGCCGACATAAATCTGATATTTCGTTTCTCCCTTCTGACGCTTCGCCACGATGCCGATGTCGTTCAAATCCGGTTTCACGCAGTTGTTCGGGCAGCCGCCGACCGCAATTTTTACCTTGGCCGGAAATGTTTCTCCCAAACGGTCCACGAAATATATTTGATGCAGTTTTTGGGCAATTCCCTGCGTGTCGCAGCCGCCGAAAACGCATGTTGTTCCTTTGCAGGCTGAAATCGGGCGCATTTTGGGACCGGTGCCGCCGAAGAAAATGCCGGAATTGAGGCCATTTATGTATTCGCGTGCCGGCTCGATGTTTTCGTACGGAATGCCGACAATTTCGGCGGATTGGCGGGTGGTCATTGCGATTTTTCCGTTTCCGAAGCGTTTCGCGCATTCGGAAATCTGAGCCAACTGCTCGGCGGTGTAAACGCCGCCCGGGACGACGATGCGTCCCGAAAAATTGGTTGTGTTGCGGTTTTGCAGGAAGCCTTTAGATTTGGCGGCGGTAATTTGTTCGGGGGTGAGTTTTTCCATTTTTGATTCTCCGTTTTTGATGTATTTTCCGAGATTATTTATTTTTTACGGAAAATATAGTAGGTTCAAAATCAAGAACGTTTCAAGTACGAAAAATAAATAGTAAAAATGAAATGATAAAAATAGTAAAATGTAAAAAAGAAAAGTAAAAAATAAATCCGAGCGCCGGATTTATTCGAATTAATTATTCACAAATTCATCCACGGTCGTGTTGTCATAATAATCGCACAATCTGAAATACGGCATACCGATCGGAATGTCCGGGTTGTAAATCATTTTCAGCGCCAATGTGTCTGTTTTGGAGAAACTTGACACCGGATTATTCATATTCATAATGCTGGTTCGACCGTCGACGTGGTCGTAAAAGCCGAGCATGTGGCCGAATTCGTGGAGCATGACGCTGTTTCTATATCCCTGCGGTCCGCCCGGTTCCATAATGATGTTGGCTTGATAGATTTCGCCGTTTCGAATGTTGAAATCACAGAAACTCTTTTCAAAACCGCCGCTTGAATATTGATCTCGGACGGTTTCATAATTTTCATTGGTTGTGTAGATGATTTTGATGTTTTCGCCGCTGTTTACAATCTGCATGCCGGGGAAACCTTGGATGGTGTTGAATTCCGCAATCGTCTGATTGAGCGCTTTTAAATCCTTGTCGGATGGATCGCCCTCAATTTTGATTTTCATAGGCGCCGCCCATTTTTGAACGCCGCTCGTGGTCGAGTCGTTCATCTGCGTGTCCCAAATAAAGACGAGTGCTTCGTCAAAATTCTCGGAACTTTTTTCGTTGAGCGCTTTAAATCCCCATCCCGGATTGATGGACGCCAGAGCGCCCGTTTGCGACAAATAAAACACAAGGACGGCAAAAATAATAACGACGAGCAGAAGTTTTCCGATGGTTGATGCTGCGCTTGGTTTTTTATCAGCGGAACTGCCGCCGGCTTCGGATGAGTTATTCTTATTTTCTTCCATTTTAACGCCTTCTTTTCTTGAAAATCAGGGAAAAATTAACCCCAAAGAAAATACCTGTTATCCGATTCAAAAATTAAAAATCGAAACAAAAATTGAAAAATATACTTGGAAATCAAGAGCTTGACCCCAAACTCATTACAATTCCAAAGTAACATTATCCCGAATATTTATGAATGTTTTTGTAATCCAAAATTTATGAATGTTTTTGTAAGCTAAAAAAAAGCCGGACAAACTTTCGTTTGTCCGGCGGGATGAAATTCGGAATTTTCATCCGAATTTCATTTTTTTTATTTTTAATTTTTATGTTCGAGAACACGCTTATTTGGCGGGGATGATCAAAGATCTCTCGCCGGCCGGCTCGAATTCTCTGAGGGCACCGCGGCCGAATTCGTATCTCGGTCTGGTGAAGTCGAACGGCAGCAAGTCGTCTGCGAAACAGACTTTGACGAGCGGGCTCACGGTGTAGGCGTCTCCTCTGGTGGAGTGAGCAGCCATTGTGATACCGGCGTAACCGCCCTGGTGACCCACGTTCATGGCGTAGTTCGGGTAGTTCGGTCCGCGGAGTTCAGCCGGACATCCTTCGTCGCCCTGGTAGGAACAAACGTTGGAGGCACCGCACTGGTCCTGCAAGTCGTAGCCGTAGAATCCGAGACGTCCCCAGGCTTCCTTGTGGAGGTACATGGAGAGGTACCAGCCGGAGAGACCAGCGTTACCGTTTCCGGTGGCGATGGAGACACCGCAGCCTGCTGCTGCTGCAAGGGAGGTTGCTCTCTGGGAGCCACCGAAGTGGTCTTCAAGGGCAGACGGGTATTTTTCGTATTCTTCGATACCGAAGAGGGTGGATTCCGTGGCGATGTCTTTGATGACTTCGTTGGTGGCCTTCACCTTGTTTGCGGTTCCGGTCTTGGCAGCTTGGTTGTACTTCTTGTTGATGTAGTCCATGTTGTAGTACAAGTTGTTGTCCAAGATATCGTCGGTGTATCCTGCGGTTGCATATTGTGTGAAACCGACACCACCGGACATGTAGGAACCGAGCCAGATCTGGTCGTACATGACACAGCCTGCGCCGACGACTTCGAGGGCGACTTTGGCCGGGTCATCGACGTTCACACGGCTGGACTGGACGATGTCACAAAGGTGACCGAAGGAAACTCCTCCGGGCTCGTTCGGTGCTCTGACACGGCGGGCCGGAAGTAATTCTCCCATGTTGATGACACCGGCGTGTTTTGCAGCGTAGGACAAGTCAGCGACAGCTGCTTCACCGGCGCACATGTTGTATGCGGAGATGAAGGACATACCGATCTGCATGGCAGACCATCTGCTGGTCTGACCGCCGTCAGTGGATCTGATGACGATGGTCGGAATGTGGAGCGCTTGCCAGGATGTGTTACCGATCGCGGCTTTGAGTTGTGCGGCTTGTTCGGCCGGGAACATTTTGTTGATGTCGATCAAGAATTGTTTGTCGATTTCATCAGCAAGTTCGTCGTTTCCGGTGAAGATCTTGACGTAACAGTCGTCAACAAGTCCCGGGTGGCACTCGACCATCATTTCCTGAACGACAGCGCCGCCCGGAAGGGAGTGGTTAAGGTTTTCGAGGTAGTTGTTGATGGTTTCCGGAGTCACTTCTTTACCGAGTCTTTTCTCGAGTGTTTCGTGAGCCATGTCGAGACCGACGATGTTGGTTCTCTTGATATCGTCAACCATTTGCTGCATGGCAGCGTTGTTGACGTAGTGGAGGTCATCGGGGTCAACGACCATGTCGGTGCCGGAAATTCTGTACGGGGTGATACATCTCTGACCGAGCGGTGCACCGGTGTGCATCATCGGGTTGTAGCCTGCAAGTCCTCTCTTTTTCGCGATTTCTTTACCGGCTTTGATCATTTCTCTCTTTCTCGGGCTCTGCTCCGGTCCTAATCTCAGGAACTTCGCGGTCTTAGAGGTAATGTCTGTTCCGCCCTGTCTGTTGTCTCCATAGTCTTCTCCGAATTTGATTTCCATGGATCTCTTGAATCTGTCAAAAATATCTTGTGCCATTTTTGTCTCTCCTTACTGGGCTTTGTTTGATCCCGGTTTGAAACCGTACTGGGTTCTTTGTAAGTACACTCTGTGGACCCATTCGATTGCTTCTGCATCGGATCTGTACGGGACATTGTCCACGCGGTAGATGGTGGTTCTCTTGGCTAATTCTTCTTCAGACATCGGCTTTCCGAGGACGACTTTGCGGTCGAGCGGGATAGCCACTTGGTCTTTGTCCATAATGATGACGTCGCCTTCTTTTCTGCTTCTGTCGAGCATGTCGAACATAACGCCGTCTTCTTGAAGTCTGACGGAGTGTCCGTGAACGGTGGCGCCGCGGATGCTGGAGCGGGCCGGGTCGCTCATTTCAGTTTCAAGTTGGTCTTTGGCGATGATTTCCATGTCTCTCTCACGGGCCTCAACGATTTGACGACCGGAAAGGGTTCCCGGGTCGACGCCTCTGAAGTTGATGGCGGCGTAGTACGAGCGGACGTACGGAACGGACGGTGCGTTGTACATTGAGTCAACGAACTGAACGTATCTGACACGGTCACCGGCTTTTGCGCCGGGGGTCGCTTCGACGATCTCTCTGACCGGGCACGGCGGCTCTTCCATTTCGGCGAGCGGCGGGTGGGTGCTCGGGTAGTCTTGACCCGGAGCGCGGTGTCCGAGAATTGCGGTTAAGTCTTCGTCAGAAATTTCTCTCAATTTTTCTAAGTCGTGACCCATGTGTTTTCTTCTGTTTTGTGCAACAGAGGTTGTACCTGGATAATATTGTGCTTTGTATGCCATATTACTAACTCCTTATTCGATTTGGCCTAATGCTTCTTTTGTTTTGACGATAATCTCGCTCAGTTTCTCTCTGGAACAAGCGTCGCCTCTTGCGACTCCTGTTACGATATTTAAGATCATACCGTCGGAAATCATGTCTTTCTCTTTGGGTTTTACGTTGCGCGTCTTGATGCCGACTTTCGCGAAGTCTTCAAAATCCACAAGTGCTTGGCAGATAATAATTGCCGGAATGTGCACGCCGCTGAAAATATCCCGGGCTTTTTTCACAAAGTGGTTCCGGACATTTCCGAAATGGATGATGGCCATTTTGTGCATGTTGATTTGGTCCAATTCTTTCGGGTCAATACCGAAAGATCCCATGGTTCCCGAGTCGGGATAACCGGTTCCTGCGTAAAGGACCAAAACGCCGGTGTGAATATTTTCTCTTCGGATAGCATATGTGATTTCACAAATCGGTTTTGTCACGTGTCTTCGTCCGGATCCCATCGCCACAACGACGACTTCCAGTTTGCCGGCTTGGGAGAGTGTTCCCGCGCGGGCGAGACTGCCGCCTTTTCCGTGGCTTAAGCCGCAGCGACAATCCACAACTTGGGTGTTCCGGTTAAAGTTCATCATTTATTATTCACCGATTGGTTTTGATCTCAATCATTGCATCCGTAGGTGCTTTTTCATTCTTCGCCGCTTGTGTTGTTGTCTTCGTCGTCTTCCTCTTTTTTGATGTAGACGATTTGGTCAAGTTTTGCTTTCGGGTCCGTCATTCCGAGAAGGGTTTCATCGGCACAGGGTCCCATTTTGGCGTAATCAACAACGGTTGCGTGTTTTTTGAAAAACGTTCCGACATAAAATTCAAACGGAAAATTCAGGACTTCTTTGCAAGCCAATCTGATTTGTTCCACACATTCTTCGTCGAGTACTTCAATCCGGAGCCGCCCGAGGCTGACTCTCATGTTGATTTCTTGGCCTTCCACCTCAATTGGTTTTTTGAGAGGATGGCTGACTTTTTCGCCTTTTCCGGGTCCGTATCCGACCTTATCCGGAAGACTTGATCCTTGCACCATGACTCTGACAATCCCGTCGCAATCGTAAATTCTTCCGAGAAGTTTTTCCGAGGTCTCAGGACTCAAAATGCGTTGCGGGACGATCTCAATTTGGAGCGTGTCCCCAATTTCCGGCTGCACCGGACAATCTGAACCTGATTCTGTGGGATTTGTCATAAACATCAGACCTTGTCTTGGTTATTTTAAAGGGCTCCTGCGACGGCTTTAATGGGTTCTCTGAATTCATCGATGGTTCCGAACACGTCGCCGATGATGGCGGATGTGGATTCAATGGTGAACATCTGAGTTCCTGCGTCGAGTGAAACGGCTGCAGCGACACAGGGGATGGCAAATCCTCTGGAGTGTCTTGTAACGACGTGGTTACCGTTGAAGATACCCGGTCCGCCGCCACCGTAAATGGAGTGACTGAAGAAGGAGAATCCAACAGATGCGCCCTGAAGTTTACCGTAGTCACAGCCCGGAAGGCCTGTTTCTTTTTCAAGGATGTCGTTGAAGTAGAGCATGGTTGCGGCAACGTCTTGTGCGGCGCGGGAGGCACCACAGTTGACCATTGTTGCGGCAAGGGTTCCTGCTGCGGCATAGGCGTTCCACATGGCAACATCGTTTGCTTTGTAGAATTTGTATCCGGACGGGCCGGTCTTGTCGACGGTGATGATTTTCTTCTCGATGGCTCTGGAGACGGTGGACTCGATAACGGATCCGATTGTACCGGTCTTTCCGTTTTCTTTGACCATTTCGTAGACCAAGTTGTTGGCGTTTAAGCCCTGGTAGGCCAAGCCGAGGAGTTGGTGTCTTTCGAATTCGCCGATGGCACCGCCCATTTCAAAGATACCGGACTGCTCGTAAATGGAGGAGAGTGCGGCTGCATTCATTGCGTTTCTTTTGGTGATAGCGGCAACGTGGTTGGATGTGATGTTTCTGAGTGAATATCCAAGACCTTCGTTGTTTTGCGGGATGTCGAGAATTCCTTTGATCGGGCTTCCGGCCATACCGACGGTTTGCGGGTAGCTGCCCCAAATGGCGGCTTTGACCATCATAGAGTCGTACATGTCAGTGTTGTACGTGTCAAGAATCGCTTGGGTAACTGCAGCTGCAGTGACGGTCATGGAGGCGGTGGATTCCGCACCCGAGGTTAATCTTGCGGTCGGGATTTGAACCAAGAGTTGTTTTCCGCCTGCAAGGGGCTTAACAACAGTGTCGTCGCCTTCGTCAACTTGGACGAGCTTTTTGATGGCGTCGGAAAGAGCGCCGGAGTCAGCAACAACTTTGTATTCAAGTTTGCGTCCGAGAATTTGCTTTGCAGCGCCGCCCATCTTTCCGGTGGAGAGTGATTTCTCAATTCCGGCAAGGTTGACTGCAACTGATCTTTTAGTGTCCATAATGATTTTTTGGACTGCCTTGTTTTTTGTTGGAGCAAGGTCTCTGATATTTACGTTGCTCTCTAAGAGTTTTCCTCTATCGCTGTAGATATCTACGGTGTCAGACACGGATATATCCTCCTTAAATATTTAAAATAAAAATTGGCTATGATAAACGATATTCAAAATGCAGAGAATATTATCTGCACTTATTTACCATTCCAATCATCTATCCAATTCGTAAGTTTTATACTTAAAGCTTTTGAGATTTGTTAACCAAAAATCATTTGAAAAAACAAGATGAGAATACGATATACATTATTTTTAGCAAAGGGTATTATTCTAAAATACAATCGTGTTAATATTATCAAAACACGTCTTTTTTTCCGAAAAAGATTGTTTTTCCAAAAAAAGTTCAAAGAATCGAATCAAAACATATTTAATTAATGTTCATGTATCCGCCCAAAATCAACATCACTCATTTTCAAAACGGCGGCATTATTTTGCTCAAATCTTTTTTGAAATATGAGACTCATTTTGTATTTTTCGAGTTTGTTTTTTTAAAATTATAGTCATGATTTATCATGATATTTGCATTTTCAATTTCTGATTCAATGTTGCTGCCGGTCCGGTCCGTTTATTGTTTGCGGCGGCATGCGCGCGCGTTACGGCGACGTATTTTTTAAAAATCGAAAAGTGAGGCGGTCTTTCTATTGAATCTTCCATTTTCTTCGATTTTCTTTGACATATAATATATGTCAAAACACAGGGTGGTTTCTAGCATATATTATTAATAGAAGACTTTTCATTTTCCTGTCATGGATATTTTGATCGACGTCGGCGGAAATCCCGGGACGGATTGCCGCGGATTTTGTCAGTACTGCTATTTTAAAAAAGTCAAAGACGCCGAGCCGCTCGGCTGCAAATACTGTCTGCCATATCAGAAAGGCTGTGACTATTGCACGCGCAGCGTTCGGGAATCGTATTCGGGCTTTAAGCCGATGCGCCAGGTTTTGGATGAAACGGCGGGAAAGCTGTCTCAAGTGAATCCGAACGACATCACCGGATTTATGATTACGGGCGGCGGCGATGTCAGCTGCTATCCTGAATTTTATTCTCTGCTTTCTTTTTTGTCCGAATTCGGTCTCCCTGTTAAAATCGGCTACACCAGCGGAAAAGGTTTTTTGGGAAAAGAAGCCCCGGTTTTGCTCGGTTCGGGTGTTTCCGAAGTCAACTTTACGCTTTTTGCGTCCGACCCGGCGCTTCGAAAGGAATATATGCGCGACCCCGAGCCTGAAATGTCGCTGGCGGTTTTTGAACAATTATGCTGCGGCTGCAATGTTTATGCGGCCATCGTTCTTGTTCCCGGCGTCAACGACGGCGCCGTTTTGGACGAAACGCTGACATGGCTCGAAAAAACAGGTGCTAAAGGCGCTCTTTTGATGCGGTTTGCCAACAGTTACGACAACGGCCTGATTCTTCGAAACGAGCCGGTGATGCCGGGAATTGTGCCGCACACCATTGAGGAATTTTCCGACATCGTGAAAACAGCTGCGAAAAACCATCCGAACCTTCGGATTTCGGGAACGCCGCTTTGCGATCCGGTTTTAGATTCACCGTTTGCAATCCGCAACGATCCGGACGCGCTGTCCAAGCTGCCCGCCGTCACCAAAGAAGCAACGGTCATTACCGGAAAAGCAGCCGAATCACGCTTGTCCGATATTTTTGACAAACTCGGCGGTTTGGTAAACGTCGTCGCTGTTCCCAAAGATATCGGCTGCCTGATCACTTTTGAAGATTTCAAAAAACTCAGTCCGGAAGATATGAAAAATATTAAAGAAACGGTTTTCATTCCGGGGCGGGCGTTTGTGCATGACCGCGAACTCAAAGAGTTTATGGACGCCGGCGGCGTCAAACGGATTGTCCGCCGGGGACCCGACACGCTGTCGATTGACGGGGAAATTTCCGCGGGAATGACGCGGGAAGAACTCATCGCGTTTGAAATTGAAGCGTTTTCGGAACTGATTACGCAGATTAATGCGCTTGGCCTTCCGCCGAAAAAAGTATAAAAATACCGGGAAACGGTTCTTGGATTATGTAATAATATGTTTCTATAATACATGTTTCCGGTTCTTGGAATATATATACACGTTTTCGGTTCTTGGAACATATAATATATGTTCCCGGTTAGGCTTCTTTTACGATTTCTTTTCAAATCTTCGTCCATCATCTCTCTTCTTATCGAATATATTTTGAAATACAATTTTTAAAAAGATTTTTCCTTTGAAAAAAGATTAAAACATAATTTTATATATATTTTATTTTATATAATATCTTACCGGCAAAGCTGTCATTTTCAAAATATCCATGGTACTGCCATCTTAGTTCCCATGCATTGTTTTTTATTGATTGCAAAGCCGGTTTATTCACAACACCACACAAAAACAAACCAAACTCCAAAAACAAACTCAAAAAACGAACCAAAAAACTAAACTCCATAACATGATGTTCCGGAAAAAATGGCCGGATGCATATGTTCAAAAGTTCAAAACCGAATGAGGCCGCCGCTGAAAAATATGACGGATGCAAAACCCGGCATCCGTCAAAATAGCCAAACCCGACAAACTTAATGACTCACCTCATTTTCAGTGAAAATGGTTGCTTCATTCGGATTTTTGTCCCCGTTTAATACGGGGATATTTTTATATACTATCTATGTTTTTATACTATGGATATATGATTTATTTAAAAATTTTTATAAAATATATGGGTTGGAATATTTTATAAACATTTTATATATCTTATTCAAATAAAGGCAAGGGTACTCAATGAAAACTATTAAAAATTTATTTTCAATCTTCGTTGTTTTATTGGTTTTGCTCTCATTGGCAAGCGTTGCGATCGCGGCTGACTCAGTCGGCGGCGACAAAGGCACATACGTTATTAAATGTAACGTCAACGGCGCTAATGTAACATTAATCGATATCAATGGCAATGCTGCTTATAACGGCACCGTTCAGAACGGTCAAGCGACCATTCCGGTTTATTTGACCGGCACCCCGATCGACAAAGTCAAAGTCGAAGCTGACGGATATACCACCGCCGTTGTGACTATCGGCGACGACTGCCGGCCCGGCGTTAACGGAACCGCCACCATCACGGTCACCCTCAAACAGAAAACTATTCCATGGATTCCGATTATCTTAATCGTCTTGATCATTATTTTGATCATCGCCTACGCTTACCTTTACTACAAAGAAAAGAAGGAAAAGACGCTCGGCGGCTTAAACTAAATTCACGCTTAAGTTCTAACCCCACTTGAGATAGAAAGGATGACGTCTTTGACGTCATCCTTTTTTTTAATCAAAATTAACATTTTATATTTTTGAAACAAATATTCATTTTTATTCTATTGCTCTTCCGGTCTGTTCTGATTTTATTTTGGCGGCGCCGGCACGCGCGTGACGGCAGAATTTTTCTGAGAACCGCCGAAAACGGGTGCTTTTCTGTCACATTTTTCTTTTCTTTCACACGGATTTTATTATTTTAGATAAAATTATCAAAAATAAATAAAATCATTAATAAAATATAAATAACATATTAACTATTTAATAAATATCCTTTAATAATTTTGTCTCACCATTAAATGAATTAAAAAGATGGCGGAGGCATATTATTAGGAATTTTATTCGAAGAATAGTTATAAAATTCAAAATAAAAATTGAAAATTGATCTAAAAAATCTCATATTCAATGTTAAGGTTGGAAATATCGTGAAAAGTCTCAAAAAAATCGCCTCTATTTTTATTGTTTTACTGGTTATGTTCGTCCTTTCCGGTGCCGCGTTGGCCGCGCCCGGCAGCGATGAAGGCAACATTCGCGTCAATTGTAACGTGGACGGCGCCATTGTTCAGCTTTTGAATTCAAGCGGCAGCGTTCTTTACACCGCCACCATCCAAAACGGCTACGCCGTTATTCCGGTTTACACCACCGGCACACCGGTGACGGAAGCCGTCATCTCGGCAGACGGTTACCAAACCGCCGTTGTCTCCGTCAACAACCCGGGCCCGGGTCAAACCACCACCATTTCGGTCACTTTAGCTCCGACCGACAGCGGTGATGACTATGACGGCGAAAACATCGCTTTCATCGAAGTGGACTGTAACGTCAACGGCGCACTCGTTCAACTCGTCAACGCCAACGGCATGATTGTTTACACCGGTTCTATCCAAAACGGCTACGCCTGGTTCCCGATTTACATCCCGGCCACACCGATTACGGAAGTCCGCGCGTCCGCCAGCGGCTACTACAACAACAGCACGCCGGTCTACACCTACCCGATGGACCAAGGTCAAGTTGTGACCGTGAACATCACGCTCACACCGGTTTCCCAGCCGAGCAGCACCAGCACCTACATCGTCAACTGTAACGTCGACGGCGCCAAAGTCTCTTTAATTGACACGAACGGCCAAGTTGCTTACACCGGATACATCACCGCCGGATCCGTGACCATCAACACAGACAGCAACGGCGCAACCATCGGTGAAATCATGGTCGAGGCCAACGGTTACCAAACCCAAACCATTACCATCACCAGCAGCAACCGCCCCGCAGCCGGATCTTCGGCCACGTTCAATGTTGAATTAACAACCGGCAGCAGCATGTCTTCCACCACCTGGATTTGGATCGCTTTGGGCATTGTCGTGATTATCATCGCGGCAGCCGGCGTGTACTACTTCTACACCACATCCAAGAAATCGGAAAACAAATAAAATAAGAATTGAATGACATATTTGGACAAATTTGCAATGCCATTGCAAATTTGTCTGATTTACACTTTTTTTATCCAAATTATTTATTTTAGTTTAATTTGCAATGGCATTGCAAAATTGTATAAATTAATATTGTTCCAGTCAACTGCATTTGAATTCGATTGGCTTTTGAATTTCTTTTAAATTTGGGGTTGATTTTTGACGATCAATGAAAGCCGACGCCATAACGCGCGCGCCGGCGCCGCGAAAATTTAAATGTCCCGAATTTTCAAACTTTCCGGCAGCATCAGCAGAAACGGAAGACAGCGGTCGTCGTCAATGTTGTTGAAAGCCGATCCGGTCAGCGTATTGACATTGTACCGGTCTTTGTTTTCAAAATAATACTTCTCAGACGGCAGTTTGATAAAACAGTTGCCGAGTTTTTCTTTCAAAAACCATTTTTCAAGCAAAACGGTGGCTTTGACGTTGTTTTTGATGAACGGATGAATCTGAATCACTTTCAGATGAATGAGCGCCGCGTGGTAAAATATTTCGGAAACGGATAGGTCTTGTTTGAGCAGCAGCACCGTTTGATTAAAGACGGACGCCATGAGCGCGCCGACATATTCCGGCTCCGGCGGCGTATAGACGCGTTTTCCGCGCCCGTTGAAAATCGCAACCGGGACGCGGCGGTATTCGACGCGAGGCGTTTTTTTATTCGGACCCGATAAAATATCCGACAAATAATGCACCGCTTCGTGGAAATTCTTCTCCGTCAGCTCTTTTTCAAAAGCGACGTGATACGCCGACATCGCCCGTTCGATTTCATCAACGGTCGGTTCATAGAGCACGGCTTCTTTTTCGCCGCTTTTTTCCCGGATCACGTCCGCTTTGCCGTCCAAATTCCATAAATAAAACGCGAGCGACATCAGGATGTCGTTGTCCGCCTCATCGAGGTCGGATCCGGTTTTAAAATCTTCTTCAAACGCATTGGCGAGCGGTCTGAGTTTTCGCCCGGTCGCGTCGTTGAATTTCATAAAATATTTTTTATCGGCCACATCCATTTTGATTCCCCCGCTTTTTGATACGCCATATCCCTGAATCTTTAAAATATTATCTTTTGTTTTTAAAACGGCTCCGGTTTTCATTGAATAAAGGTGATTACTGTCACGCGCGCGCATGGGCGCGGCGGAATTTGCGGGGTTGGTGTTGACTTGGCGTTGACTTGGCGTTGACTTGACATTATCATAAGGTTTATATCCGATATTGCCTATTTGTTGCTCTGTGTCCTGATAGGGTAGTGGATATCCTGGAAGCCTGCGGAGCTTTCGACCTGAGTTCAAGTCTCAGTCGGGACGTCGCCGCCGCGAATTCGTTCGCGGCTTTTTTATTTATTTTTTCGTTTTGTTTTTTGTTCTGTCAAGTCCTGATAGGGTAGCGGATATCCTGAGAGCCTCCGGAGCTTTCGACCTGAGTTCGAATCTCAGTCGGGACGTTTTTATTTTTTAACCCAACATTTCTTTTTATCCTTATTTGTTCGTTTTACTTTGTTTTTGCCGTCTTTTTCAGATTGGTTTATAATTTATGAGTTCATTTAATCCAAAATTCTAAAATCTATATTTATACAAAGATGATATTCAATTCATTTTCAATTATTCAAATATTATTTCAATGATTCTTTCGGAGTATTTTTAAAATGGCAGAAACGTCAGCGCATGAGAAATACGAATTCAAAAAAACGCTTGAGATTCTTCGCGACAAGAGCGGCCGCAGTACCGAATTGGTTTCCCTTTACATTCCGCCGGACAAACAGATTTCGGACGTCGCCGCCGACTTGCGCGAGGAGCACAGCCAGGCGTCCAACATTAAATCCAAATTGACGAAAACAAACGTGCAGGGTGCGATTGATTCCCTTTTGTCCCGGCTGCGCTACCTGGACAAAGTGCCGGAAAACGGGATCGTTTACTTTACGGGTGCTGTCGACATCGGCGCCAACAAAACCAGCATGGAAAGTTACGTCATTCACCCGCCCGAACCGATTGTGACTTATAAATACCACTGCAATTCCGAGTTTTACTTAGAGCCGCTCGAATATATGCTCAAAGAAAAAGGAACGTTCGGCCTTTTGGTCATGGACCGCCGGGAAGCGACCATCGGGTTGTTGACCGGTAAAAAAATCGATTCTTACCGCCGCCTCACCTCGACCGTTCCCGGCAAACAAAGAAAGGGTGGTCAGAGCGCCCAGCGTTTCCAGAGTCTGCGTTTGATCGCGATTCACGAATTCTACAAACGCATCGGCGACGCCGCCAGCGAAGTCTTTTTGGCGGTCGACCCGAAAGATTTGAAAGGCATTCTCATCGGCGGACCGTCTCCGACCAAAGAAGAATTCAACGACGGCGAGTTTTTCCACCACGAGCTCCAGAAAAAAATTCTCGGGCTTTTTGACATCGCTTATACGGACGAGTCCGGGCTTTACGAACTTGTCAATTCCGCGAGCGAAAAACTGGCGGACTTGGAACTGATGGAACAAAAAGCCATCATGAAAGGCTTTTTCAAGGAACTCATCGCCGAATCCGGACGCGCGTCCTACGGTGAAAAAAGCGTTCGGTCCAACTTGGACATCAACGCCGTTGAAACATTGATTTTGTCCGAAGACCTGCGCGCCGAAAACATGTCCGCCGTTTGTCAAAGCTGCGGCGAGTACAACAACAAAACACGCATGTGGCGCCCGGGAGAACACGTGCCGGACATCGGCGTGTGTAAAAAGTGCGGCGCAGGACTTGAAAATGTTGAAATTAAAGACGTCGTCGACGAATTGTCGGAAATGGCCGACAAGTCCAACGCCAAAGTTTACTTTATTTCCACCGACTTTGAGGAAGGCAATCAACTCATGTCGGCTTTCGGCGGCGTCGTTGCCGTTTTAAGGTACAACACGGGCCAGTAACGTCTCCAAATCCGATTGTCCGTTTCATCATCGGACAATCGCGGCTATCCGTCCGTGCAGCTGACCGCTGCCGCAAAATTTCATCGGAGGTGCGATTCATGGAATTTTCAAAAACAATTGTTTTTCCGTTGCCGGTCAAAGACGCGCCCACGCCGGCCGATCAAGCGGTTTTTGACACCGTTATTGAGCATGCCGCTGCTGCTCTTACGGGCGGGCAAATCGTCGCGTTTCCGACGGACACGGTTTACGGTCTCGGCGCTGGCGCGTTTGACGCGAAAGCCGTGGACAAAATCTATCGGGCCAAAGGGCGTCCGCCGGAAAAGCCGCTCAGCATCCTGATCGGGTCGGCGGGCGACATGAAAAAAATGGCGTCGGACGTTCCGGAATCGGCTTTTATTCTCGCGGAGAAGTTTTGGCCGGGTCCGCTCACGATTATTCTCAACAAAAATTCTCAAATTCCGGACAACGTGACGTGCGGGAAAAAGACGGTCGGGCTTCGGGTTCCGAATCATCCGGTCGCCTTGGCGCTGATTCAAAAAACCGGGCCGCTCGCTTGTCCGAGCGCGAACCTGTCCGGAAACTCCGATCCGAAATCCGCAGCGAATGTGCTGGCGGATTTGGACGGCAAAATTGATCTTTTAATTGACGGCGGCGAAACAACGATTCAAATGCCGTCCACGATTATTGATTTGACGGAAAATCCGCCCAAAATACTCAGGCGCGGCGGACTCTCGGTCGAATCCATTCAAGCATGTATCGGTGATATCCAATGAAAGCGGAAAAAAAGGCAAAAATCAGAAGCCGTCAGCAGCAAGCTCAGCTTGGCGAGTCGGTGCGCATTTTGAATTTGATCAACCTCGTCGTCATCGTTGGCGGCGTCCTTCTTTATTATTTCAGCAAGAGCGACTTGATGACAAAAATCGGCACCGGTTTGATTGTGGCCGGCGGAATCATGATTTTGATGACCATCGGTATTCAGATGTATTACGGCACCAAAATGAGGAAAGCCAAATAACGGCTTTCGTCATTCATTTTTTATTTGTTTGATTGAATGATCGGGCAAAGCAAACGAAAATCTCTTTTTTGAGGAACGGCAATGGAAGAAAAGAAATTGGCAGTCAGCGACGATATGGCGGAATATTTCAGCCGGCTTGAGTCGAAGATGCACCATGAGATCGATCTGGCCAATAAAGCCCGTTCCAATGGGGAAGACCCCGAGCCCAATATGGAAATTCCGCTGGCGAAAGACTTGGCCGACCGGGTGGAAAACCTCATCGGCGTTTCCGGCGTCGCCGTCCGCTTGCGTGAAATTGAAATGGAAGGCAAAAACCGTGAGGAATCTGCCTTGCTGATCGGCAAGGAAATTGCGGAAGGCAAAGTCGGTAAATTCCGCGACAAGCAGGAAGCGGTGGACGCCGCCATTCGCGTGTCGATGGCTGTTCTCACGGAAGGCGTCGTTGCGGCGCCGATTGAAGGCATTGCCGAAGTGAAAATTGATAAAAACAATGATGGGACTGAATATCTGCGGATTTATTATTCGGGACCGATTCGAAGCGCCGGCGGAACGGCGCAGGCGCTTTCTGTTTTGGTCGGCGATTATGTCCGGCGCAGCATCGGTCTCGATCGGTTTAAGCCGAGAAAAGAGCTGGTGGAGCGTTACGCGGAAGAAATCCGGATTTATAAGCGGACGGCGTCGCTTCAGTATTCGCCGACCGATGATGAAATCCGTCTGATTATTGAAAACTGTCCGGTTTGCGTTGACGGCGACGCGACGGAAGACGCTGAAGTCGAAGGCTACCGGAATTTGCCGGAAATCCCCGGAAACCGGGTGCGCGGCGGCATGGCCTTGGTCGTTGCGGAAGGCATGATTTTAAAGGCGCCGAAAGTCAAAAAACACGTGGACGCCCTTAAAATGGACGGCTGGGAATTTTTGGACAAGCTGATCGCGGGCACAAAATCCGGCGGCGACGACAAAGACAAAGCGGATACAAAAGTCGAAGTGATTAAGCCGGGTCAGGTGACCAAAAAAATCAAGCCCAAAGACAAATATTTACAAGATTTAATTGCCGGTCGGCCTCTTTTCTCACATCCGTCCCGTCCGGGCGGTTTTCGCCTCCGGTACGGCCGCGCCCGAAACACGTCGTTTGCGGCGGCCGGCATCAGCCCGGCGTCGATGAATCTTCTCGGTGATTTCATCACCAACGGCACGCAGCTGAAAGTGGAGCGTCCCGGAAAAGCGGCCGGCATGGCGGCGGTGGATTCTTTGGAAGGTCCGACCATCCGTTTGAAGAACGGCGACGTTCTTCGGGTGGACGACGCCACTGCGGCAGAAAAAATCAAGCCTGAACTGGAATATGTGATTGATCTCGGCGAAATTTTATTCAATTTCGGCGACTTTTTGGAAAACAACCATCCGCTAACGCCGTCACCTTATGTTTTTGAATGGTGGATTTATGATTACGAAGACGGCTACCGCCGGGAAGCGGACAAAAAATCCAAAGGCGAACCGACAGATTTTGATTTTGAAAAATTTCCGAATCCGGACGAAAACAAAGCGGCGCCATATCTTGAAATTTTGGGCCGGCTCAAAAATCTGGCCGCGGAAGACGCCGTTTTGCTGACCAAATACGGTATTCCGCTCCACCCGGCTTACGATTATTTGTGGCACGACATGTCGTTGGATGATTTTATCCGGCTGGCTGAGTTCGTTTCTGAAAACGGCGCGCTGACGGAATATGTTCCGGCTGCGGCGGAAACCGCCGGTCTTGAAAGCGGTGTTGAAAACAATGGCGTTGGCAGCTGTTCGTTTGGCGTATCGCTTTCGGACGTCCGATATGCCGGAAAAGTTTGCTTATCGATTCCTTATGAAGCGGCCGTGCAGAGTGGAATGAAGACGCTTCTTGAAAATTTGCTGGTTTCACATATCGTTCGTTCCGTTGGAGATACGACGATGATTCTTGTTGCGGATCCGGTTCCGTTTTTGTGTTGTCTGGGTCTTTGGGACGCCGAAAAATCCGGCCTTCGGAAGTTTGACGCGGCGTCGGCGGCGAAAATCTTTTCGGAAAACGGTGCCGACACCTGTCTTGAAGCGGTCAGCCTGTTGTCCGGGATGATCGTCAAACCCCGGGCGCCGTCTCGAATCGGCGCGCGGATGGGCCGTCCCGAAAAATCGGATATGCGCAAAATGTCGCCGGCGGCGCAGGCGCTTTTCCCGATCGGCGATCAGGGCGGCAAAACCAGAAACATCGTCGACGCGTCCGAATACCGCGAAACCATGAACAGTTCGACGGGTCAGATCAAAGTGAAAATGGGGACGCGGACTTGTCCGCGGTGCGGCCGGGAAACGCACAAATGGCGCTGCGGCTGCGGCGAATACACGATTGAAAAGCTTTATTGTCCGCGCTGCTCGATTGAAACATCGGAGGCCAAGTGTCCGAAATGCGGGAAACCGACGACAGGCGTCCGGGTAGGGACGATTGAGTTTCGGCCGATTTACAAGGAAGCAATTGAGCGGCTGGGCGTTCGCGATAATTTCGACATGATCAAAGGCGTCAAGGAATTGATGAGCCGGGCCCGGGCGCCGGAACCGCTGGAAAAAGGAATTTTGCGGTCGCTTCACGATGTTTATATGTTTAAGGACGGGACGGTCCGTTACGATATGTCCGACATTCCGCTCACCCACATTCGGGCGGACGAATTGGGAATTACGGTCGACGATCTGAAACGCAACGGCTACAAGGCGGATATTTACGGCAACGAGCTGACCGATCCGAGTCAGACGGTTTGCCTTTTTGTTCAGGATTTGGTGATTTCAAACGACTGCGCCGATTATTTAATCAAGACGACGCAGTACATCGACGATTTATTGGTTCGCTATTATGGTGTGGAACCGTACTACAAATGCGAGACCCGGTCTGATCTCATCGGCACTTTGGTGATCGGTCTCGCGCCGCACACGTCAGCCGGCGTTTTGGGCCGCCTCATCGGTTTTACAAGCGCGTCCGTCGGCTTTGCGCATCCGTATTTCCATGCGTCCAAACGCCGCAACTGCGACGGCGACGAGGATTGCGTGATGCTGCTGCTTGACGGTCTTCTCAATTTCTCAAGGTCATATTTGCCGGACAAACGCGGCGGCCAGATGGACGCGCCGTTGGTTTTGACGATTCGGATCGATCCGAATGAAATCGATAAGGAGGCGCACAACATCGATATGTGTGCGCGCTACCCCCGGGAATTTTATCTCGCGACGGAGAATTTCAAAAATCCGGGCGAGATTTCCAAGATGATGGATCTTGTCAGCGGCCGCCTGAAAACGAACGACCAATATGAAAATTTCATGTACACGCATCCGACGACGAATATTGCGCGAGGGCCGGCGTATTCCGCATACAAGACGCTTGAAAGCATGACGGACAAGATGGACGCGCAGCTTCAGCTGGCTGAAATTATCCGCGCCGTCGACGCGTCCGACGTGGCCGAGCGTGTTTTGAAGTCTCACTTCCTGCCCGACATCATGGGCAACCTGCGCGCGTTCTCAAAACAGACGTTTCGCTGCATCAAATGCGAAGCCAAATTCCGGCGTCCGCCGCTCACGGGAACTTGCCCGAAATGCAACGGCGGAAACGTTATTTTGACCGTCCACGAGGGTGCTGTGCGCAAGTACATTGAAGTGTCCAAGCAGGTCGCGGAAAAGTATAACGTTTCCGTTTACACGAAAGAGCGGATTTATTTGTTGGAAAAAGACATTGAGTCGACTTTTGAGAACCACAGGATCAAGAAGACGCAGCTGTCCGATTTTATGTGACGGAAAATCTCATTTTTTCTTTTTTGGCGGGCAGCGTGCGCGCGCGTTACGGCAACACATTTTCGTTGAGCGTCGACGAAAAATCGTGGTTCGTTTTTGTATTTGATTTTGTTTTGAGTTGCAGGTCGGTTTTGCTTTTTGTTTTGTTTCATCTCTCATTCTTATTCTTTCAAGCAAACCACCCCGTTTAAACAGACGCTTTGCGTCTGTTTAAACGGATATCGCAAATGGGAAGATGCTGGTTGGAACCTGGCGGCCACAAAACCGGAAGGAATCAACTGTATTTTTAGAAACGGGGGATACAAACTGAAATCTAAAAACAGTCACCTGTAGGTGCAAATTGGAATTTAAAAACAGTCACCTGTAGGTGCAATTGGAATTTAAAAACAGTCACCTGTAGGTGCAAATTGGAATTTAAAAACAGTCACCTGTAGGTGCAAACTGCAAACTAAAAAATAGAAATCAGCAGTTCCAACATCGGAACTGCTTACTTTAAATCAACTTTAAACGGCTTGTTTTTCGCCCGGCGCCAAAACGCTTGGCGCGATTTCTTCCGGATCGTTCGGGTCTGCCGGGTCCGGATACAAAAGCACCAGCTGTTGGTAGCAAGAAACCAAAATAATCTTGCAGAAAATGTATAGCGGCATCGCGAATATCAATCCGAAAACACCGAACAGTTTGAGACCGGCGAGCGCCAGAATTACGGACGTGAACGAACTCACTTTGATGCTGATGTTGGACGTCACGATGTTCGGGAGCACGAAGAAGTAGTCGAACAGCTGAATGACGACGATAATTCCGATGACGGCAAGCATCGTGTTCATACCGAAGTTGTACGAATACACAATGATCGGCAAGGCCGGAATCACGAATCCAATGTACGGCGCCGTGTTGAAAACGCCCATCAAAATACCGCTGATGAGCCAGTGCGGAATGCCGGCGATGTAAAATCCGATGCAGTAAAGGAAGGAAATCACGACGGCTTCCAAAATTTTCATGGACATGTACGTGTCCAGGTCGCCCAGAATTCTCTTGATTGTTTTGGCGACGGCGTCTTTGTACTGGTCCGGCGCGTAGGAAACGATTTTGTCGCCGAAATATCCTTTTCTCTTAAAGTAAAATCCGGTCATAATCGGAATCACCAAGAGCGTTGCCAGAAGGATGGAAATAATCATTGAAATCGAGTTCTTGGCCATCGTCAAAATGCCGCTTCCTGAGATCAACATCGCCCGGATCAAATCTTTCCACGTAAATGAAAAGTCAAACGGCTGAATGGTTGCATTGGTCGTATTGCTGCCGGTTGTGTTGTTGGACGCGTTGCCGGTTGTGTTGTTGGACGTGTTGTTGGCCGGCGGAGGTGGAGTACTTCCCGTTTCGTTCGGATCGTTCGTATTGCTGTCGATTCCGGGGACGTATTCCACGACGGAAATGTTGGTCAAGTTTTCAGCGATATCGTCGGCGGTTGTGTTATAATCGGCATTGAGCTCGTCCAAACTATCCGTAAAACTGGTGAAGTAATCCGAAAAATAAGCCGCTTGGCTGACAACCAAAGCGCCCATGGTACAAAATGTGACAACTAAAATGCCGGCAACGATGACTTTTTGCTGCGTCTTCGTATAATTGACGGTCATGCGGTTGAAAACGCGGAGCAGCCGCTCAATGAAAATGATCGTCAGAAGACCGATTACCAAAGCAATAAAAACAACTCTTAAATAAAAGACCAACGAAACCATTAAAACCAAGAGTACAAAAACAATAAGCATGTACTGCCAAACTTTTTTATTTATCGATAATTCCATTGACTCACCAAAGGCTTCGTTTCATGATCAATCCAATAATAATCAAATGGATTGAATTTATTTTTATTTAAAATGATACAGTCTTTAAAGTAAATGTTAATATATTAATTTATTTAATTAAATGTTTTTGTTTTTATTTAATTATTGATTAATCTTTTAAATATTTTTGAGCATATTTAAAAAATTATTTATTTCTTTGAGTTTTTTTGTTTTTTATGACAGCAGAAATTGTAATTATGAATGACGATGCTGTCGCCATGGCGAGCGACAGCGTGGTGACGATCGGAACTGAAGATTTTGATGAAAAAACATACCCTTCTGCAAACAAGTTATTTTCCATTTCTTATGATTTACCGATTGGGATCATGACTTATGGGAATGGTAAGTTCATGAATATTTCTTGGGAAACCCTCATCAAAATGTACAGAACCTCCTCCAAAAAATCATTTTCAAATTTAAAAGAATGTGTTTTTGATTTCATCAACTTTTTAGAAAACATTCGTGAATTTGATGAAGAAAAACAAAAAAATGAAATTTTGGATAACTTTTCGATATTTCATTATCAAATTCTTAAAAACATTATCTCTGCAATAAGGTATGAAAACAATGGGAGGCAGGAGGATGCTGAAAAGTCAAATTTAGAAAAATCAAATAGATTAAACCAGCCTGTTGAAAATATTAATACACTCATTCAAAATATTTTATTTGATGAAATTGATAATGTAAAAAAATCAGAGCCGTATTTCTTTATTGAAAAAGATTTTGAAAATGATCAACAGTTTTTATGTAATCTAAGAGAAGATTTTAAGGAAATACTCGAAAAAAATTATGGAAAAATTTATGATACTTTCAAAGATTTAATTGATGAATTAACTGAATCCTATTTTAAACATATCAGTGATTATAATTTTTCCGGAATCATTATTTCCGGATTTGGCAGCGATGAAATTTTTCCAAAAACATATTCTTTGATGATGAGGGAAATCAGGAATGGAAAGGTTGTTTATACCATCGAAGAAAAGAAAGGAACCGGTGTTTATCCGTTTGCACAAACGGACATGGTTGATTTATTTATGAAAGGTGTAAGTCCTGAGACTTACGCAAATTTATGTTTGGCAATTGAGAATAAATTCCCGGATATTTGTAAAGACATTTTTGAAACGATGGCAAATTCAATTGATGATGATATTGATAATACAAATCAACTGATAGAAAATTTACCAAAATCTGAATTAGCGTTTATGGCGGAAACCCTTGTTAATTTAACATCGTTTAAAAGAATGTTTTCAATAGGTATGGAAACTGTTGGTGGTCCTGTAGATGTTGCCGTCATTTCAAAAGGTGATGGTTTTATATGGATTAAAAGAAAACATTACTTTAAACCTGAATTAAATCCACATTTTATTGCGCATTATTACAACAAACGATTGGAGGAACAATCATGATCAAAGATAAGTATTCATCTTACACAGAGTTTGAGAAGGATGTCCTTCCAAATCATTATGAAGAGCAAAAAAAGCAGTATCTGAAAGAAAAGAAGTTAAAATCTTTGAAAATGTCGGAGCTTTTTAAAAACTGAACTCCTTTTTTTGTTTCTTATCTTCAATCAAGAAGTGCATAATTTCATGACTTCGTAAGAAGTCATGAAATTTAAGCACTTTCTTGGCCTATTATTCAGCCTATTTTCTAAATTTTTTAATTCTTCCCAACTTACCTTTG
>NZ_JAWDKD010000014.1:0-28047 GCF_032714475.1 Methanolapillus africanus
TCCGGTTTCCGGTTTCCGGTTTCCGGTTTCCGGTTTCCGGTTTCCGGTTTCCGGTTTCCGGTTTCCGGTTTCCGGTTTCCGGTTTCCGGTTTCCGGTTTCCGGTTTCCGGTTTCCGGTTTCCGGTTTGAACATCGCCCTATCTGATTCATCGGCTTTGCCGATGAATCAGATAGGGCACAATTCCAAACTGAGATAGAGTAGAAGAAATAGAAATTCAAGTGGAAACAAAAGCTGAAAATTAAAAATAGTGAACAGATGATGCAAACTGAAACTACAAAACAGTCAACAGCAGGTACAAACTGAAAATTAAAAATAGTGAACAGAAGGTGCAAACTGAAACTATAAAACAGTCAACTGCAGGTGCAAACTGAAAATTCAAACTGAATAACAGATGCAGAAAACAGAAAAAAGAAAAATAGATCGGAAATTTGGAATTTGCAATCTGAAAAGCAAACCCAAACTTCTCGCGGCGCAGCCGCAATGCGACCGAAGGGAGCAATCCGTAGATTCAGACTCCCACCGCCCTTGAAAATTTGCGAAGCGAAGCGGAGCAAATTTTTAATTGAGCTTCACATGCTCGTATTTCACCAAATACACGACTTCTTCGCAAATGTTGGTCGCATAATCGGCAATCCGCTCAATATGTTCCGCTAAAATCAGCACTTGAAGCGGAATATCGTAGGGATTTCCGTTCATGATGCTGGTGCGCATGTTCCAGAAAACGACGTCGATGTCGTCGTCCATCTCGGCGATTCTGTAAGCCAGTTCAATGTCGCGGGTTTCGTACGCTTTCATGGCGCCCAAAAGCATGTCGCCGGTTTTTTGCCGGATTCGGGTGAGCGATTCCATCAAATCGTCGCTGACCTTGTTGCGCTGCTCATAAAGCGCATATTCGGAAATATCGACCGCGTGATCGCTGACGCGCTCCAAATCGGTGGCAATCCGAATCGCGCAAATCAATTCCCGCGTGTCCCGGGCCAGCGGCTGCTGAAGAGAAATCAAGTGAATGGCCGTCACCTCAATGCTTCTTTCAAGCATATCCGGCGTGTTGTCCATTTCCGTGACGTCTTTGGCAAGCTCCTCATCCTGATTCCAAAAAGCGTCCATGCTCTGCTCGAACATATCGTAGGCGATCGCACCCATGTGAAGAATAATTTTCTTCATCTTGTCCATATCTTGCTGGTATTGCTGGCGCAGCATTAACCGAACCTCCCCGTAATGTATTCCTCTGTTCTCGTATCTTTCGGGTTTTCAAACATGTGAATGGTTTCCCCCGCCTCAACCAAATCGCCCGACAAGAAGAAAGCGGTGTAATCCGAAATCCGGGCCGCTTGCTGCATGTTGTGCGTCACAACAATAATGGTGTAATCCGATTTAAGCTCCATCATCAATTCTTCAATCTTTCCGGTTGAAATCGGGTCAAGCGCGCTGCACGGCTCGTCAAAAAGAATGATTTCGGGATCCACTGCAAGCGTCCGCGCAATGCACAATCGCTGCTGCTGGCCGCCTGAAAGCGACAACGCCGACGATTTCAAACGGTCTTTGACCTCGTCCCAAAGCGCCGCGCGTTTGAGCGCATGCTCGACGATGCCGGGCAAATCTTTTTTCGGAACGCCGTGAATCCGGGGGCCGTAGGCCACGTTTTCAAAGATCGACATCGGAAACGGATTTGCCTTTTGGAAAACCATGCCGACGCGTTTTCTTAAATCAACGACGTCCACATCTTTATCATAAATATTGGCGCCGTCCACAATGACTTCCCCATCGATTTTACAATTCGGAACCATATCATTCATCCGGTTCAGCGTCCGCAAAAACGTCGATTTGCCGCAGCCGGACGGACCGATAAACGAATAAACGCAATTCTTCGGAATGTTGAGCGTAATGCCTTTCAGCGCCTGAACCGGTCCGTACCACAGTTTCAAATCCGAAACCGTGATGGTATTTTCAACCGGGCGGCTCGGAAACTTCTGCTCCGGCCCGAAGTCAACAAAACTCTCCGCTGTTCTATAGCGTTTTTTGAGAGGGGAATCCGTGAAAACAGGGACGGACTCTGATAAATTTTCTGCCATTTTGATTTCCTGTTTGTTGTCAGTTAACAATTTGATTTTGAAATAATAAGATGGTAATAATTATGTTGGTTTTGATTGGATTTGATTATTCAATTTGCTTATCGCTTATAATTTGATTTTTAAGTGATTTTAATTTGACAATAAATGAAGGCTTGAAAAATCAAGCCAGCTTTTTCTTATAATGTCTCCGAATCGCGGTGGCGGTCAAATTCATCAGAAGAACAATCGCCAAAAGGATCAAAGCCGTTCCGTATTGAAGCGACCGGGTCAGTTCAATGTTCATGCTTTCAGTCGCCATCACATACAAGTGGTACGACAGCGCCATAAACGGTGAAAAGACACTGTCCGGAATGCGCGGATAGAAGTAAACCGCTCCCGTAAACATAATGGGCGCCGTCTCGCCGGCCGCGCGGCCGATGCTGAGAATAATGCCCGTCAAAATACCGGAGTAAGCAGACGGTAAAACCGCCCGGCGAATGGTTTCCCATTTGGTGACGCCCAACGCATACGACGCGTCGCGCAGATCTTTGGGAACCGACAGGAGCGATTCCTGCGTGGTTCGGATGATCACCGGCAAAATCAAGACGCCCATCGTGAGAGACGCTGTCAAAATGGACGACGGCAAACCGATGTATTTGATGAAAAGCGCCATACCGAAAAGTCCGAAAACGATGGACGGCGTTCCCGCCAGATTGTTGACGGCTTGTTCGACGACCCATTTGGCTTTTCCGTCCGGCGCGTATTCCGTCAAATAAATGGCGGAAAGAATGCCGGCCGGAACCGCAAACAACAAGGACAAAATCACCAATTCGATTGTTCCGACAATACACGGCAGAATACCGCCGGCCGTCATGCCTTTGATCGGCATTTGCGTTAAAAACGTCAAGTTGATGGCGGACCAGCCGTTGAGAACAATATCAATCACAATGGCAAGCAAAGCTAAAACCACGACCACAGCGGACAATTTCATCAGCAAAAAAGCAAGTGATTGGAAAAAGTCACTTCGTTTCCGCGCTGCGCTTTTGGAGGCAGGCTTGGAGATGGGTTTGGAGATAGGTTTGGATGATTTGGATACCGGCTGAGATAAATCGGATATCGGCTGAGATGAGTCGGATAAATGATTGGATTGGGAATTCATGGTCACACCTCAAACCTGTATTTTCGTTTCACGGCGTCTGCGATCATATTAATGGCAAACGTCATCACGAACAAAACGACGCCGACGGCAAACAAGGCGTAATAGTGTTCGGTTCCCTTCGCAACTTCACCCATTTCAAGAGCGATCGTCGCCGTCATCGTTCGAACGGATGACAAATACGGTTCCGACCACGGAATAATTGCCATGTTCCCGGTGACCATCATGACGGCCATGGTTTCGCCGACAGCGCGTCCGATTCCTAAAATGACGGACGCGGAAATGCCGGAAATGGCGGCCGGCAGCACCACTTTATAGATGGTTTGCCAGTGGGTGGAACCGAGAGCAAACGATCCTTGACGCAGGGAATCCGGAACAGATGAAATCGCGTCTTCCGAAATAGAAATGATCGTCGGAAGCGCCATCAGAGAAAGAATGATCGAACCGGTCAGCGCCGTCTGCCCGGTGGTCAGAGAAAAGAGATTCTGGATCAACGGAACCAAAACGACCAAACCAAAGAAACCGAGAACGATTGACGGAATACCGGCCAAAAGTTCGACGGCGGATTTCAAAAGACCGGCCGTTTTGGGACTTGCCAATTCCGCAATGTAGATCGCATTTAAGATACCAACCGGAAGCGCAATCGCAATGGCGCCGACCGTCACCAGGACGGATCCGGCCAAAAGCGGGAGCAGACCGAACAGTGGCGGTGAATTCGCCGGTTTCCATTCGGTTCCGGTTAAGAAGTCCGCCACGTTGTACGTGGTAAAGAAATGAGATGCTTCCTCAAAGAGAAAAAGACAAATCAGGAAAAGAATCAAAACCGTTCCGATGCCGGCGGCTAAAAAAATAAGTTTAGCGGCATTTGCTTTGAAATGCCGGTAAGTATTTGTTTTATTTTTTTCCGAATTTAAAGTCATAGAACTGCATCTCCCGAATTTTAAAAATCATTTTTTGAATTTCGGTAAAATTTTCAAATAAATGATTAATTTTTGTTAACGGGAGCATAACCGACTTCGGCCACAATGAGCTGTCCTTCCGGACTCATCACGTAATCAATGAAGCGGGTGGCGCCTTCCGACGGTGTTTGCGTCGTGTACAAATAGAGCGGGCGGGAAAGCGGGTAAGTGCCGGTCAAAATATTGGATTCCGTCGGATAAACCGCCGTGCCGTTTACGTCGATGCCGAGTGTTTTGACGCGGGAGTCTTGGTAAGCGGCGCCGATAAAGCCGATGGCGTTCGCGTTTTGGGCGACTTCTTGTGTGACGGCGCCGGTGGCGGATTGTGTAATCATGTCCGTTCTGAAAGAGTTGTTGCCGATCACAGCTTCTTTGAAGAATTCTTGCGTTCCGGAGGCGGAGTCGCGGGCAATGACGGCGATTTTCATATCGTTTCCGCCGACTTGGTTCCAGTTGGTGATTTCGCCGGTGTAGATTTTTTGGAGCTGGTCCAAGGTGAGAGAATTCACAGGGTTGCCCGGGTTGACGATAATGGTAATGCCGTCCCAAGCGATGACGGTTTCAACCGGCTCAATGCCGTTTGCATTGGCGCCGGCGACTTCTTTGTCGTTGATTTTTCTGGAAGACATCGCAATGTCGTTCGTCTTGTCAATCAATTCGGCAATGCCGGTTCCGGAGCCGCCGCCTTTGAGAACGATGAGATCGGCGTGATCGGTCATGTAATCTTCCGAAAGCGTTTGGACAAGCGGGAGAACAGTTGTGGAACCGCTGATGTCAACGGTTTCGGAGTCGGTACTCAAACAGCCGGCCCCGAGGACGACAGCTGCGATCAATAAAGAGAAAATGATAATTTTGGGTAAACTTTTATTCATAATAAGAGGTCTCCGGTTCCGCCCGAAAAATAACATTTTAAGGCGCGGAACAGTTTTGAGATATTTTTGATTTTTGGGAACTTTTTATTTACTGTTTTTGATTTGAGTTGTTGGATCTGATAACCCATATAGAAAATATATAGATTATATATTATTGTTTGAACTTGTTTTTCTTATTTTAAATTGAAAAATATAGATTTCAATTTAAAAAGAACCACGTCAAACATCAAGCGAAAAAAGGGATAAATCCTATTTATAGATTCTACCAATAATCTATATACATACCAATAATCTATAATTTTTACGAAAAATATATATTTCCAATGGAGAACGAGAAATATAGGCATAAATACATAAATAACCGTGTAAAATTATGAAGAAGAAAAATTAAAAAACAAATCTGAAAAGAGGCAAAAAAAGGAAAAAAGAAGCAAAAATAAAGCAAAAATGAAACAAAAGGAAACAAAATAAATCAAGATGAATCAATAAATAAAAATTGACACATTCTGCAAATAATTATTTTAAAAATAATTCCCAAAAAATAAACAAAACCATCAATAGATATTTATCCAATACGGCTCATTTCTCCCATGAATTTTAGATATTATATAAATTAAAAAATAAATATAAAAATCCGGCATTTTATTGACGCCGGGAAATCAATAAAAGGTGTAAAAATGGTCAACAATTTGAAAGTGGAAGACGTTATGGTCAGAAATGTGACCGCTGCGACCCTTCCCGGTTCCCGTGACGAAGTCTTGGCGATTTTGAGAGACAAGAAGGTTTCAGGCGTTCCGGTGCTGAAGGACAACAAAGTGGTCGGCATCGTCTCCCGAACGAACATTTTGAAAAACCCGGAAGAAGAGCAGTTGGCTCTGTTGATGTCCCGGAATCCGATCACCATTCATGTCGGCGAAAGTTTGAAAGAAGCCGCCCGTATCCTTTACGAGAAAAACATCCGGCGTCTGCCGGTCATCAGCGACGGCGGCAAATTGGAAGGCCTCATCACAACAGCCGACATTATCAGCGCAATTGCGGACCTCAACATCGAAACGCCGATTAAGCAATACCTTTCTCCCAATGTTTACGTTCTTTGGAATGAAACGCCGCTTCCGGTCGTTTCCCTGCTCATGGATTTGGCGGACGTCAAAGCCTGTCCGATCGTGGATGCCGGCCTCAATTTGATCGGCATCATTTCCGACCGCGACGTCGTCGGCGCCAGCATTATTGAAGACCGCGTTGAAAAATCCGACATGTCCGCCGGAAACGACGACGACAGCTGGACTTGGGAATCCATGCGCGACACGATGAGCATTTATTACAGCGTTTCCCGCGTGCGCCTCCCCGCCGACAAATTCGCGAAAGACATCATGATTTCAAACATGATTACCGCGACCGATTTGGCCAGCGTTGATTCCTGCGCGAAAAAGATGAAACGCAACAAAATCGACCAAATCCCGATCATCGACGCCACCGGAAAATTGGAAGGCATGCTCCGGGACCGCGATTTGCTGCTTCCGCTGATTGAGATGGGAGATTAATCATTCATTTTAATTTCCCATTTTCATTTATTTTAATATTGAATATTTTGAGCTTTTTTTCAAAAATTATTTTCGGATCGGCTTGCCGATCCACCCTTGTTTTAAAAACCGGTGACACCATGAAATCTTCCGAGTTTCCGTTCATTTTTATTAATTCCGCCATGTCCGCCGATGGTAAATTATCCACCAAAGAGCGAAAGCAGGTTAAAATTTCCGGAAAAGCCGATTTTGACCGCGTGGATACGCTGCGTGCGTCATCGGACGCGATTATGGTCGGCATCGGAACCATGCTGTCGGATAATCCGAGCCTGACCGTCAAATCCGAAGACCGCCGAAAAGAACGGTCTGCCGCAGGAATGGAGGAAAATCCGGTTCGCGTGATTGTTGACAGCCAAGCCAAAACGCCGGTTGACGCCGACATTTTCAAAAAGGGAAAGGGGAAGAAAATCATCGTTGTTTCAAAGGCGGCGCCGGCGGAAAAAATAAATATTCTCACTCAAAATTCGGAAACGAAGGTGATTGTTGCTGACCCGGCCGGAACCGGAAAAGTTGATCTGATTGAGACGGCAAAGCTGCTCAGAAAAGAAGGCGTCGGAACGCTGATGGTCGAAGGCGGCGCAACGCTCAACGAAGGATTGTTGGCGGCCGGCCTTGTCGATGAAATCAATATTTTTATCGGGAACGTCATCGTCGGCGGGAAAACAGCGCCAACGTTTGCGGACGGCAGCGGATTTACAGAAAATAATTTGCTGAAACTGGAACTGATTTCTTTTGAAAAAATCGAAGACGGGATCCTGTTAAAGTGGAAAGTGAAAAACGGCTGAGTCAAAAATAAAAATGAGAAAGGTAAAATGGGTTATGATTTCACCAATTTTTCATCTTCCCAAATCTTCATCAGTTCAACAACAGACACGGCTGCAGCCGTAACGCCGCCTTTTGTGCCTTGTGATAAAATAAACGGCGTTTCCAAGTTTTCCGTTTCCAAGAAATCTTTGGACTTCTTTTGGTTTTCAAATCCGGCCGGAAATCCCAAAATGAGATACGGTTTGTTTCCGCGTTCGACCAAGCGGCAGACGCCGAGAAGCGCCGAATCGTCTTCACCGATCACGACGATCGAACTTTTGATTTCATTTTTGAGCAGCATAAAGCCGGCGGCGGCTTTTGAAAGATCGTGTTTTTTGGCGAATTCGTCCGCTTTCGGATGCGCGGCGGCGGCAATCACGTCAATGCCGGAAAGCGGAGAAACGCCTTCCTTTTGACGCTTTTCCTGTTCCGCCTTTATTTTGGACAAAATTGCGTCTCTCATGAGCGGCGAATCGACATAAATTTTGGAATTGTTTTTAAAACTCTTCAATGCGGCCGCAATCGGATGCAATCGGAAAATTAAATTGTCCCGAAAATCCATATCCCCTGAATCTAAGATACAAGCCAGACGAATACGGTTTTCATTCTTAACGTCATGAATTTCCTCAAATTCCTCCGTTTTGACCGCCGGTTTGGGCGGCTCCGGCCGCTTCTGAAGCTGGTCGTAAATCTCACTGATATTGAGATCGTATTCATTATTTAATTGATCATTCTGATCCGTCATAAAAATCCCTCGTTTCCCGCATTTCGCATGTTCGGGTGCTTGCGGATAATTGTATAATTGTATATTTGGGATATAAATCCGTCCAAATTATAAATAACCGCTTGTTTTTTAAATCATTGACAGCAACCGCGGCGGTAAAATAAAACGGATGAACGGTCAAAGCCGTGCGTTTTGAGCCGCCAGGATAAATTCAATGATGGACGCAATAATAAGAACGGAGATTGAGATCACAACGCCCGGGGGGCCGATGAGAAATAAAATAATGCCGGGAAAGTCAAGGTTTATTTCAAAAAATAAAAAGAACAGAAAAATAATACTGCAGAAAATGGTGATGTACAAACACAGTTTTGCAATTAACTCGATGGCGTTCAGCCATTTGATGAATTTGATTCGTTTTGTGATTGGTTCCGCTGCCATTTTGGATCATTGAATATTTGAAAAGATTGTATTTATTCTTTCCCAAATTTCCGGGCGGGATGTATTGTTAACCACACCGGGGATTGTAAACCGTTTGTTTAATTGTTAACAGTAACATATAAGAATAAGAACACACTTTTATGGGTTCCGTTAGATAAATTCCGAATTTTGTTCATTTTGAAAAAGGAGATCCCAGAAACGGATCGGATTCAGATTTCATTTTTGAAATTTCTTTTCTTTTTTTTGTCTTCAACGCGGCTAAAAAACATGCCGTTTGGATTGGATATTAAAAGCGAGAAATCAAAATGAACGGGATTCAAAAATATTAAAAAGATAAACAAAAAAAAATAAAAAAATGAATACAGTTTCAAAAAACCATCAGGTTTATTTATTCAAAAATTCGTTTAATACAAATTTAATCAAAATGATTTCAAATTCAATTCTAAAGACCAATCGTGATTGAATTCATCGAAAAAGCATAGAAAAAACAAGTGCGAGGTAATTAATATGACCCTTTATGAAAGTTATGAAGACATGCCCAAACTCAAAAATTTGTCCCAGGATGAGATTTTCATCAGCGACAGCACGATCCGCGACGGCAGCCAGATGCCGGGCATTGTCATGACCCGCGAATTCAAAATTAAATGTTATGAATATTTGCATAAAATCGGTATCGAGAAAGTGGAAGCTTTCGTTTTCAACAAACGTGAAATCGACGCCGTGAAAACAATGCTGGACATCGGTTACGAATGTCCGGTCGTCACCGGCTGGGCCCGCGCCGTTCCCGCCGACATTGACAAAGTCTTAGCTGTCGACGGCCTTCATGAAACCGGCATTTTAATGTCGGTCTCCGACTCCCACATTTTCGCCAAAATGCGTCTTTCCGGCCGCCAGCAAGCCGAAGAGAAATACTTAAACGCGCTCCAATACGCCGTCGACCACGGTTTAAAGACCCGCGCCCACTTGGAAGACATGACCCGCGCCGACAACCCCGGATTTACCTATCCCTTGGTGGAGAAGATTTTGGAAATCGACCCGAACTGTATCATCCGGATTTGCGACACCGTCGGTTACGGCCTGCCCTTTGAGAATTTCGGCGAACCGTACAGCGTTCCCGCTATGGTTCAATCCCTCAAAAAGCTCGGCGCCCGCAACATTGAAACCCACATCCACGACGACTACGGCCTCGGCGCCGCCAACTCGTTGTCCGGCTATTTGGCCGGCGCCAACTGGACCAGCGTGACGTTCCTCGGCATCGGCGAACGCGCCGGAAACACCGGTATGGAAAAGATTTTGTTGTTCTTGGCCGACCGTGTGGAAGGATTCAAGAAATACGATCTCAGCTGCCTGACGGAGTTTGCCCACTACATGGAAAAAAGCATCGGCATCAAACTTCCGAGCAACAAGCCGGTGGTCGGACGCAATGTTTTCGCCCACGAATCAGGCATTCACGCCTCCGGCGTTCTCAAAAATCCATTCATCTACGAAGCCTATCCGCCGGAATTGGTCGGCGGCGAACGTTTTGTTCTTCTCGGCGACTCGTCCGGTCTTGACAGCGTGAAACACAAAGTCGAAGAAACCATGCGCGAGATTCTCAACATCGACATCCAGATCAACAAAGCCGACCCGCGCCTGAAGAAGATTCAGGACGAAATTCAGAGCCTCTACGACAACGAGCTCAGAACGTCGTGTATTTCCGACGAAGAACTCGTTTATTACGTTGAAAAATACTTCCTCAACCGCCCGATCCGGGAAGGGGACGAAGAAGTGACATTCTAAGCCGTATTTTTTGCGGCTTTTTTTCTTTTTTATTTTTCTTTTTTTTGTTCTGTTTTTTTCTTTTTCTGTTTTTTGATGCGAGCGACGCCGCGCGCGTTATGGCGACACTTTTTTGTTTGAGTTTTAAAAAATTGAACGTTCATTTTTTTGAATTTTAAAAAGACGAATGTTCATTTCTTCAAAATCAAGCGAACCACCCCGCAAATTCTAACAATTTCCCAAGCAAACCAACCCGCAAAATCAAACGCGATAGCGTTTGTATTTTGCGGAATTCACTCAATGTAAGATGCGAGTTAGAATAGAAACAGTAGGTGAAAGCAGTAATTTTTAAATTTCCAATTTCCAATTTCCGCAAACTGTAAACGCTGTCGCGTTTACAGTTTGCGAGATATTTTTCACATGAAACAAAAAATGAAACAAAAAGTGAAGCAAAAACGGAAACAAAACCGAAACAAAAAATTGCAAATAAATTTTTGAAAAAAATGAAAAAAAGAAGGACATATTTTTGAAATTGAAAAAAGAAATTGACACAAACTTTCATGGACGCAACAAAAATGACGTCAATAACGCGCGCGACGCCTGCCGAAAAATAAAAACAAAAAACAACCGGAAATAAGAAGAATAAAATAAAAACAAAAATAAAAAAGCAGATAAATAAAACAAAAAAATTTCGGGTAGAACAAGATTTATAATGCAAAAAAGATTATTGAATAATATGTCGGAAGAACAAACACTGCTCTCCAAATTCTCAACCAAGCAATTCTACACTTTTGTCGCTCTGGGTTTAATCATTCTCGTTTTGTTTTCTTTTTTCGCCTACACGTCAAAGACAAAACTGAAAGATGACACATTAACACCGGACGAGATTTCCACACAGAGTACCATCTATGTGATTTCAAAGATCGGACAAGTGGTCGGATTCCTTGTGGCCCTCATCCCGAGCATCGGTATTTTGCAAAAGGAAATCACCAAATTCAAAGATGAAAACCCGACAGAACTTATTAATTTCTCGGAAGACGACAAAAAAGAAGATGGAGAAAACGGCTCAATCGATGAGAAAGTAAATCAAAAATGAAAAACGAACAAAAAACAAATAAAAAAGTAACTAAAAAATAACCAAAAAAACAACCAAAAAATAACCAAAAAAACAACCAAAAACGATTACTAAAAACTCATTTTAAAAAAGAAATCAAGTTTATCCGGTATACGGATAAACGTAAATGTCAAACGGCTGCTCCAAAATATTGGCTTCCAGCCGGTGAATTGACCGCGATGTGAAGTCGTTGTAATCTTTTTGCATATCGCCGTTGATGTCGACCCAAGCCGAAACGGTGTAAATGCCTTTCGGGTTCAAGTAACCGTCATGAACCAAAACGTAGGAATAGTTGTTGTCCGCTCCGTTTTTGATTGTCGCTTTATCCAAGACGACGACATGATTCGGATCCGTGATGTCTTCCAGCTGCAAGTAAACCGTGGCGCTGCCAAACGGCTGCGATCCGTTTTCCGTTAAAACTTTTCCTTCGATTTTGTAGGTCGTGCTCATGCAGCCCGACGCAAAAACGCAAGCAAAGAGCGTCAAACCAACCAATAAAAATAAAAAAATTGAACGCATTTTCATTATTATTTCTCCAAAAAGTCATTTATCCGTTTTTGTTTTTGGCATTCATTTCCAAAACCTATTCCAAATAAGATTGTTTAATCGAAGCGTCTTTTTCAATCCCCAGCGACTTCAAAAACTGAAAGATTTTGTCCGTTGCCTTTTTAATTTCGTCCGGCGTCGACTCGCTTGAAACGTCCGTTTCAACTTCCATATAATCGCCCAACCCGGCCACGCGGTCCAATCCGATCACAAAATCGCCGAGTTTGTAAATTTCCCGCCGTTTGGACACGAATCCGGATTCAAAAAAGCCGAGCGCCAGCAGAATGGATTTCATGGTTTCGGCGTCCGCCGGACTGTTAAATTCGATCCGCGTCTTTGAAACCTTATCCATTTTCGGCCCCTTGTAAGTGATTTCGCCCGCGCCGTTCACCAGCCGGACGCGAAGCGCCTCGTCTGTTTTCGCAAAATCGCGCGACGGCGAATTAAAATAAGCGTCCGATTGTTCTTCGACGCCGGAAAAGACGGCGCCCATGTCAAGAATCGCCTGTTTTACCACCGTATGGTCGGCTTTGACTTTAACTTCCACTTCAATCATTGTATCCCCCCATTACCAAAATGTGTAAATGCGATGAACCGTTCCGTCCAAATAAACGTCCCCTTCGTTCAATTCAAAAAAGAAAATATCCGCACCGGGACCGCCCAAAGAACCGGTCGTCTCCACATACATCGTCCGCCCGTCCGTCAAATTATACGCGTTGAGCATGTGCGTTCCGCCCTCTTTGAAAACCAAAACAATAACGCCGCATTTAATGCCGGCAGCTTCCGAATTATTAGCCAGGTCGGTGGCATAATTAACGCAAATGTACGACTCGGGCGTGAAAATGTGCTCGTCCGTTTTGTCTTCCTACAAAAAAGAACAAACTTCGTCGTAGGATGAATTCATTGAAAAACGGCTTCTTTCGACACGGGCAGCCGATCCGTTAGGATAGCTTGAATAAAATCTTTTGCCATTATAAACATAAAACATGTTCTGAAGATGCGTATCGCTGATTTTGCCGACATACGACTCTTCAACCTGCTGCTGCGGCGCTGCCGGTTCGGCCGGCAAATCGCTTGAAACGGAGCCGTTGGCGGAACTGCCGGAAGAGTCGGACGAGATGTTAGAATCCGGTGACGCAGATTGATTCATTGAGAAATAATCGGAATAACCGTCTCCTAAAAAAATAAAGCCGGCGGCTGCAACAGCAATAATGAGAAACAATAAAATGAGAACAATAACGATCGGTTTTTTGGACATGTCGCATCCCGCTTTTAAGATCTGAATATTCAATGTGTCAAGATTTGATTTAAAATTAACTTTCGCCGGCATTAGAATTTGAGCCGTCCGAATTTTCAGACGGAGCCGGTTTTTTCCCCTTTTCAGCTTTTTCCGCTTTCTTCTCGCGTTCCGCCTTATCCACGTCCTTTAAACCGGTAATGACCGCGTCATATTTTTCACAAACACGTTTGATCAAATTGCCGGACTGGCTCTTATGCGTCGGGAACGTGACCGCCCCTTTCGGAATTTTTTTGCCGTCGGACGATTTTCCGTAATCCGGCGCGACAAGAATACCGTCAATGGAAATGCCGACGCCCATTTCATTCAGCAGCTTCGCCGACATTTCGGTGGCGGGACTGGCTTTGGATTTGATCATCAGCGCTTTTTTCCGGTAAATGTCCTGGAATTCTTTCAAATCTTTGATGTTTTCTTCGGCTTTGGACGCTTTTCCGAGACGCGTAAAATCGTCGCCCAGGGCTTCCTGAACGGCCGTGATGTCGTCGATTAAATCGCCGAACGTGGTCGACGAGACTTCAATCATCTGTCCCGAAAATGCCGGGTTTTGCGCCAGCACTTTGTCAGCATAGCCTTTTGCCAGAATTAAAATATTCGATTCGGCAATGATTTTTTTGTCGTCGTCGGACGGATTGTAGGGATTGGCGACTTTATAATTCGTCATCCCGCACATGCGCGCGAGCGACTCGTACATTTCAGTCACAACCACACGCTTTTCCGGCGCGAACCGGGAAATATTGCTTTGACCGCCCTGTGTTCTTAAAATTTCCACCATCTTGTTCCGAATGTCAGATGTATTGGAAGAAGACATGCCGAAATAGTCCGCAAAAAGACGCGTCGTCGTGATGATTTTGGTCCGCCCCTGCGGTTTTAAATCAATAAATCCGCGCTCGGAAAGTTCGCCGATGTGTTCGTAAGCGTTTCCGCCGCGCATTTCAACGACGTCCGATTGCGTAATCGGCTGATGGTAAGCAATTATCGAGAGCGTTTTCAACTGGGAAGACGTGAGTTCTTTGGGAGCGACGTCGCGCACTTTTTCCGCGAAATCCGGACGCACCTGCATCACAAAACGATCGGACAGATCTGAAATTTCAATCCCGGAATTGCGGGAAAGATATTCCTCCCGAAGATCCGCAACAATTTCACGGACATCGCGTTTGTTTTTGCCGGAGATTTTCATGAGCGTGTCAACCGAAACCGCGCTGCCGGCCGCAAAAAGAGCCGCTTCAATCACTTGTTTGGCAACGGCATTGCTCACGGCAACACCGCCGAATTCCGAATCGGAATCGGAAGCATCAACTAGCGTTGTGTTTTTTGTGCGGCGGGATTTGCCGGCCTTTTTAGCGGACTTCGCCGAGGCCTCGGCTGAACCATCAGCTGAATCGGCACCCGAATCCGTCATAATTAAATCGCCGGACACCGATTGTTCCTCTTCCGGCAATCCAATGTCATCATCCGTCATAAGATCGGTCATTTCTCCTCATAGTGAATTATAGAAAATAATTGTCAATAGAAAATATTGAATCCGCCGTTTGCAGACTCAAACAGATTTAAATTTGAATAATTTAAGAACGATTGGAAACTTAAACCGCTGCCATCCGGTTTCCGCCGTCAGCCGTTTTCTGCTGTCAGCCATTTTCCGCCGCCGATTCTTCGGCATTGTTTTCGTTCTTGCTGTTCTTTTTCAGTTTCAATTTGCCACCGGAAACCACTTCCGTTTCAATCGCGTTCGATTCGTCCAAAACGACACCGAACGGATAAATGAACAAATCGCCGAAAATCACTTCCTGGTACAGAACGATTTCTTTCATGGACGCCAAGAACAAAAGCGTGATGTAATCCATGATTTTATCGGAGTTTTCGAGGGAAAATATGTCGTCAATCGTCACAAATTCCTGAGTTTGGAAAATCCGCCTTAAAATATCCAAAAGCGATCCGGTCCGCTTTAAAATCGCCTCGTCGTGTGCGATATTGACCACATCTTCGGTCGTTAATTCAACGTCGATGTACCGCTTCGGGCTGTCGGCCAAACGTTCTCTTCTTTTGATCACGTCTTTTTCCGCTTTTTTCAGTTCCTCGATCAATTCTTTCAGCGTCACCGGGCGGCGGGCTTCGCGGCGGATCGGCAAAACCGGCGCCGGAAACTCGGAAATATCGAAATCGTCGTCCACATTCCATTCATCCTCAACGATCCATTCGTCTTCAACAACCGGTTCTTCCAAAAACAAACCGGTCGATTTCATGCGCAAAAGGACGCAAGAATACAGAAGCGTACGACCTGAGATCCGAAGATCCATCCGCTCCAGTTCTTCCACTTTGTTCAAGAAAGTGTCCGTCACCTGAACAATATCGATGTTCCACGGATTAATTTTACCGGATTTGGCCAGCTCGACCAAGATTTCAATCGGCTCGTTGCCGATAAAAGATGAAAAATCCAATTTATCAACATCAATGCCGCTGTCGTTTAAACTATCGCCCAGCGAATCGATGAAATACGAACGGGCGTCGTCGTCATCCGACAAGACAAACGCGCCGTCGACGGAAACAAAGTTGTCCTTGCTTGTTTCCAAAATCCGGCCGTTATCGGCAAAAGCGGTTTCGTCGCCGATAAAAGAATCGTCGACAAATCCGAAATCAGAACCGGAATGAGAATCAGAACCGGATCCGGAATTAGATTCGGAATTGGAACCGGAATCAGACTTGAAATCTGATTCGGAATCCGGTCCGAATTCCGATGCCGCCGAGATGACGGCGGATTTTAAAGCCGGTGTGGCGGCGGCTTTCATTTCTTTTTTGTTTGAATGGGAAGTCATTTGGATTTCACCCCGGTGATACTGGTGGTGCCGTCCTGCTGCGTGACGCCGATAATCCGGTCGGCCCGCTCAAGCATGGGTTTACGAAGAGAAATAACAATAAACTGCGCCGACGGCGCGGATTTTAAGACACGGTCCGCCACGCGTTCGACGTTCCAGCCGTCCAGATTTTGGTCGACTTCGTCAAACACATAAAACGGTGCCGGGCGGTATTCCTGAATCGCGATGATAAACGCCAGCGCGGTCAAACTTTTCTCGCCGCCGGACATCGATTCCAAACGGATGATGTTTTTGCCTTTCGGCTGCGCGTGAAGCGTCATGCCGCCGGCGAACGGGTCCTCCGGGTTCTCTAAAACGAGCTCGCCGAAGCCGTCTGCCAATTCGGAAAAAACGCTGGTGAAGTTTTTGTTGATGCCCGTATACGCTTCCATAAACGTATCGCGTTTCAACTTTTCATATTGTTCAATCCGGGACAGCAACTGTTCCCGTTCGTTGAACAAAATGTCGCGGCGGCCGGACAATTCATCGCAGCGCGCGTTCACTTCGTCATACTCGTCAATGGCGAGCATGTTGACCGGTTCCATCGCAACCATCTGTTTTTCCAAAGATTCGAAGGTGATGTAAACCGTTTGATAACTCGGAATGTCGTCCCGCTCTTCCAGGCCGCGTTCGCGAACGTCGGCCAGCAGCGATTCATATTGGATTTGAAGAGACGATTTGGTCAGGAGACACGACGCCGCATGACTCTTAATATCGTCAAGCGACAGGCGCGCTTTGTCGAGCTGCCGGCGGAAAAGCGTGCATTTTTCATCCAGCGCCGCCCGTTCTTCTTGAAGTTCTTTGAGTTCGTTGGAAATCTCAATTTCACGGGATTCATTTTGCTTCTGCTTTTCGGCGTGCGATTTGATTTCGTCTTGAAGCGCCGTGATTTTTTCTTTGCTGGTCGTCTTTTTCTCCTCAAGACCGGCAATATCCAAACGGGCTTCTTCAATCAATTCTTCCGCATTCTTTTTAGATAATTCGATCGCGTTCGTATCGGAACGAATGTCAGCCAGGCGGCCGTTGAGGCGGTTGATTTCATCGTCGATCCGAACGGATTTTTTCCGAAGCTCATCCAGTTCCGGATTGTTCAATTCGGCTTCAATCTCGGCAATTTCCGATTCAAGCACTTTTTGAACCTCTTCTTTTTCGAGACGCTGTTCAATCACCGCATTCATTTCCCGCTTGAAAGATTCACGCTCGACGGCGAATTCATCATAGGAACTCTTTTTGGCGGCCAAAACGTCAGATAAACGGTCTTCGCGGCCTTTGATTTCTTCGATTTGCATTTCCTTTTTGGAAATTTCATTGGAAATCGAATTGACGCGCTTGTTGGCCGCCGAAATTTTACCGTCCAAGTCGTCCAATTTGGAAATAATTTCCCCGCGCTTCTTGTGAAGATCACGGATTTCAACGCTGAGCGTTTCTAATTTTTCCCGTTCGGTCGCGGCAAACGACACCCTTGATTTCTGAGCGACGGAACCGCCGACCATGGCGCCGCTTTTCTCAAGCGTCTCGCCTTCCAGCGTCACCATTCTGTACCGGCCGATGGATTTTCGGGCGTTTTGAAGGGTATCGACAATCACGGTGTCTCTGAAAACATACCAGAACGCGTTGTCATACTGCGGATCAAAATCGATGAGATCGATCGCGTAACCGACAAAACCGTCGATGGACAAATCCGGAAGATTGCGGCGCAGCTCGATTTTATTGAGCGGTAAAAATGTGGCGCGGCCGGAGTTCCGGCGCTTCAGGTAATTAATGGCGTGTTCCGCGTCGGCGTCCATTTCAACGACGATCGACTGCATTTTGGGGCCGGCGGCAATTTCAAGCGCTGTGGCGTATTCTTTGCCGACGCTGCCGAGGTTGGCGACAACGCCGCAGATACCGTATAATTCTTCTTTTTTGGCGGCTTTGAGGATTTCTTCCACCGCGTGAGAATAAGTGCTGCCGACTTCGGTCGCCCGGACGCGCGCTTCAATGACGCCGTATTCTTTTTCAAGTGTGGACGATCGTTCTTCCAAACGGCGTTTGTCATCGGAGAGCCGCTTCTGCGCGGATTCCAAGTCGTCGACGTCGCGTTTGAGTTTATCGGATTCTTCCGTCAATTTGGAAATATCATACGTCGCCACTTTCGTGTCGCTTTCCGCGTTTTTCGCGTTGTCCTTCGCTTCTTCGATTTCGTTTTCGATATCCTTGATTTCAGAAGACTTGCGGCGGAGAGCGTCCGTCAAACGGTCTTCATCCAGAATCAGCTTGTTCTTCTCGTCTTTGACTGTGTTGAGTTCCGACCGTTTTTGGTTGGAAACGGCGGCTTTTTCGGAAAACTTTTGCTCGATACCGGCAATTTTTCCGGCCAGAATAATCTTTTCGGTGTTGCGGTCAGACTTCTCTTTTTGAACGGTTTCTTCTTTTTTGCGTTCGTCTTCCAAAGACTTTTCATAACCATCGACTTCTTTTTTGCGGAGGTCGATTTTAATAAACAGATCGCGGCGTTTGGATTCAAAGTCGCCTTCTTCGCGTTCTAAAACGCCGATGCTTTCTTTGGCGCGCGAAATCAATCCTTTGATTTCCTCAATTTCTTTTTTGATGCGGATTTGCTCGTCTTCACCTTTGGCCCGGATTTCCTGGTTGAGCGCCGACAATTCGGTTTCCATTTCCGCCAGTTTTTCTTCCTGCTCTTTGACTTTTTGAATCGTTTGAGATTCCAGGGATTCATATTTCAGAATTTCTTTCTCAACATTCCCGAGTTCCGTCTTAGCGTCCTTTAATTTGGACAGGATGAGATAACCTTCATATTTTTGTTTTTCTTCCCGCAGGGACCGGTATTTGAGCGCTTCTTCGCGCTCTTCGGACAGTTGTTCCAGCCGGAGTTTGACTTCTTCGATAATGATATCGATTTTTTCGATTTGCTCTTTGACAATGTCAAGTTCCGCAAGCGACTTCTGTTTCTTTTCATCAAACTCGGAAACGCCGGCGATTTCGTCGATGATTTTACGGCGTTCGACCGGACTCATCTTAGCGGTAATTTGAGAAACGTCGCCCTGCATGACGACATTGTACCCTTCGGGCGTGACGCCGGCTTTGCCTAAAAGTTCGTGAACTTCGGTGAGGCTGACGGATTTGCCGTTAAAATAGAAATAGCTGTAATACCCGGTTTTGGTTTGTTTAATTTTGCGGGAAATTTCAAAAGAATCTGCTTCTACCGGCGCTTTTCGGTCGGTGTTGTCAAACGTGATGGTCACTTGCGCGAATTCGGGTGATTTGGACTTCGCGTCCGTAAAAATGAGATCAGTCAGCTTTTCCGCCCGCATGGTCCGGGAGCTGGACAGGCCGAGCGCAAAGAGGATTCCATCTATGATGTTCGATTTTCCGCTGCCGTTGGGACCGGAAATGGTTGTAAATCCTTCAAAAAAGGGAATCTTGATTCGTTTTCCGAAAGATTTGAAATTGACAAACTCAATCTCTTTGATGTACACCGGGCTGTTTCTCCTTGTTGCTGAGAGTTGTTTTCATGCCGCACCGCTGTCAAAATTAATCGCAGGAAATGATTTCGGAGTCGTCTTCATCGTTGGAGATGACGCGTTCCTTTCGTTCGGACGGGTCCTTTCTTGAAAATTTGGATTTGGGCCGTGGCGTGCTTTTTTCGGCGATGATGTATTCGCAGTCTTTGTTGTAATCCGCATCGTCGTTCACTTTGCGTTTGATGTTGTCGCCGATAATGTATTCGCTTTTATCCGGACCGGCGTCTTCCATCGGCTTTCGGGAAGTGTTGACGGAAATATATTGCCCCGGCGGATATTCTTTTTCGGCGGCTTTGGGTTGGGATTGAACGGATTCAACCGAGAAGAAGTTTTGAGCCGGCTGATTTGTTGCGGCGGGCGCAGTTTTCGGATTGAAAGATTCAAACGGACTCGGTTCCGGCGTTTTCTTTAAGGGGCTCACGTCAACGACGTCGTCGGGGTTGCCGAAATAGAACGGATCATTTTTGGACGAGTTGGCCCGGGCCGGCACAAACCGTTCCGATTCTGCCGCCGGTTTTTTGGCGGACGCGGGAACATATTCCTGATATTCCCAGCCATCCGGGCGGCGGGCCGGCGGATATGATTCTTCATAGCTTTCAGCATACCGAGACGGCTGAGCTTGAGCCTGCGGGTACGGCGGGAAAGAAGAGAACGAAGAGGCGGGAACGTAAGAAGGAGCGTTTGAATAAGACGGTGCGGAAGGAGATTGTGCAGAGGCGGGCGGAACGTAAGCCGGCGTGTTGAACGGATAGGGAACGGCCGGATCCTGCGCCCGGGAATAAGAGTCAGAAGGAGAAGAGGAGGCGGACGGAGATGCCATGGTTTGCGGGCTGTTTTTGAAACGCGCCAGTTCTTTGGACAGAGCGGCCAACGTCGTCTTTAAATCGACGATTTCGCGAACGATGCCGTCTTGAGTGGTCGAAATTTCATGGATGCGCTGTTCAATCAAACGGAGACGGTCGTACGGGACGGTTTCCGGCTGAAGCTCTTCGCGGATTTCCGTGATGATGGACTCGCGGGTTTGCTCGGAAAGTTCCTTTAAATGTGAGTCCAATTTTTCTTCGATATCATCATAAATTTTTTTCTCAATTTTTTCAGTACCGTGGTACTTAACTTTTCCGTTCAACATGGTCCTCATCAACGTTTCTTTGAATTTAGTGGCGAATGTATGTGATACTTTTTACTGATATGTATTATATCCTATATAAATCTATATACGCAATATGATATAATACGATGAAGCTTTCATCGAAAAACCGTATTTTTAAATTTATCAAAATTTTTCGAATGAATGAGTTGCTTTAGATTTTTTTTGATATAATGATATAGACACGGCTTTTGTATATAAAACCTTTCTATTCGTGTTGATTTTGAAGGCCGTTGATTTGAAGGGCAATCACCCAAAAACTCAATGTCAGAAATAAAAAACGTCAAAGATGAAAAATATCAAATGAAAAACATCAAATGAAAAACATCAAATGAAAAACATCAAATGAAAAATAAAAAGTTAAAATCCGCCGAGCGTATACATGAAAAAAAGGGCGGCTAAAATATACCGGACAAATTTGCCCAAAAAGACGAGGAATGAAAACATGCCGAACTTGTATTTCAAAGCGCCGGAAACAAAGACGAGAGCGTCGCCGATAATCGGAACAGAAGAGAGGAGAAGCGACCATGCGCCGTACTTTTCAAAGAAGTCGCTGGCCATTTTGTATTTCTGAGGATCGATGATTGAAAAACGGCTGGTGACTTTGGTAATTCCCCAATAGCCGAGAACATAAGTCGTGACTGACCCGAGATATCCACCGATGGTAGCGGATAAAACAATTCCCCAGAAATTGGTTTCGCCGGCGGCGACCAAGGCGGCGACCATAGCTTCGGGACCGAGCGGCAAAATGGTGGCGGCTAAAAAAGACGTCACGAAGAGACTGATGAGGCCGTAATCGTTTAAAAAAGACGTAATCGGCGGAATCAGATCAGCAATGATAGAATATTCCAATATGAATGACGTGATCTCGTTCCACATTTTAATCGCTCAATAAAAATAAATCATACCATAAAAGTAAGTACGAAATAATATTGACTAATATATAAATAGTCCCATCTGTTTTATGTAGCAAGAATCAATTTTTTGACTTCAATAAAAACTGTCCATTCAAGTAAAAAACAAATTTAAGTAAAAAACAAATTCAAATAGATTGAAACAGATTGAATGGATTCAGTCACTTCAAATTTAAGAATCAAACCAGGATCAGAAACGATGACATCCAAAAACATTCAAATTCCTTATGGCAGCACCTCTGTTTCTTTCGATATTCCGGAATCCAATTTTGCGGGATATGTTTTGCCGACCGATGAAAGCGAATCGGTGGTTTCGTCCGACGAGATCGTCAGAAACGCGTTAAAAAAACCGATCGGAACAAAACGTTTGTCTGAAATGGTCCGCCCGGATCAAAAGATTGCGTTGATCGTCAACGATGTGACGCGTCCGACGCCTTCGAAATATTTGCTACCGTTTATCTTGGAAGAATTATCGGCTGCCGGCATTCCGGACAAGAATATCACCATTTACTGCGCGCTCGGCCTTCACCGCGCCCAAACCGAAGAGGAATTCCGGTACATTACCGGCGACGACATCTTCCAAAGAATCAAATGCGTGCAGCATGAAACCGGAACGTTCCCGGTCAAAAATCTCGGCAAAACCTCCCGCGGAACGCCGATTGAAATTTACACGGACATTTTGGAAAACGACGTCATTGTCGGCATCGGCGAGATCGGATTTCACTATTACGCCGGTTACAGCGGCGGCGCCAAATCGATTTTGCCGGGCGTCAGTTCCAAAGAATCGGTGATTGCCAACCACAAATTGATGATTGAGAAAAATGCGGCGTCCGGCCGTGTGGACAGTCCGGTGCGGCAGGATTTGGAAGAAGCCGTCAAAATCGTGGGTTTGGATTTCATTTTAAACGTCGTTTTGGACAGCCACAAAAATGTTGTCGCGGCTTTTGCCGGCGATTTTATTTCGGCGCACCGGGAAGGCGTAAAAGTCGTCGACCAATTGTACAAAATTGAAACCGAACCGGCGGATGCCGTCATCGTCTCATGCGGCGGTTTTCCCAAAGACATAAATTTGTATCAAGCCAACAAGGCGCTGGACAACGCAACGCAAGCCGTTATTGAAGGCGGTTCAATCGTTTTGGTATCGGAATGCCGCGACGGGATCGGCAACGCCGTTTACGACCGCTGGAACAAATGCTGTCCGACGCCGGACGACGCGATTTTAAAATTCAAGCAGGAGTTTGAATTCGGCGGCCACAAAGCCGCAACAACCGCAGCCGCTTCCAAGCGGTTTAATCTGTATTTGGTTTCCGCCATGGCGCCTGAAAGCGTCAAAGAGGCGTTTTTCACCCCCTGCAAAACCGTCGGCGAAGCCATTGAAATGATTCTGACCAAGAATCCGGACGCCAAGATCCAAGTGATTCCTTACGGCGGACAGACGCTCCCCGTGATGAAAGAGTGATAATTGACTCATTTTTTTCTCATTTCTCTTTTTTCATTTCTTTTTTGGCGAGTGGCCGGCGCGCGCGTTATGGCGACACTTTTTCGTTTTACGTTTTTAAAACCGGTCGTCAATTTTTATTTTTGATATCATGCAAACCACCCCGATTAAACAGACGCATTTCGCGTAAAAATTCAGTCGCTGCGCTCGGAATTTTTCAAGGGCGGTTGGAGGCTGTTCCCGTAAGTTCGCTTCGCGAACGGCTCCCTTCGGTCGCGGAAATATGTTCGGCAATTTCAATATGTCATAAAAGCCAACCCGTAAAATCAAACGCGATAGCGTTTGTATTTTACGGATACCGCGAACAGATACAATTGAGATGGCAAACTGTAGGTGCAAAACGGATTAGGAAATACCTGTATTGTTAGAAACAGTAGGTGAAAACTGAAATCTAAAAATAGTGAATAATGGGTACAAACTGAAATCTAAAACCGGTCAACTGTGGGTGCAAATTGAAAAGAAAAAATAAGAATAGGAAAAATAAACCGTTTTTTTGGAGAATAAATACAAGAAACACAAATGTTGCAAATATTAGAGTGTTTTGTAATATGTGGAAAGAGAGTTGTCGAGTGATTTCAAATTTAATTCAATTAAGTTAATGGCGAGTGATTTTTGGAGTTATAATTTTATAGGTTTTATGGATTATCTTGTTGTTTATTGTCAAATCAAAATCAGTAAACCCCAATTTCAGATTGGACGTTGATGCTGGAGTAGGTGATTTTGCTTTTCCGGTCCTCGAATTGTTCGTAGTATCTGGCGCGTTCGACCAGGCCTCTGAAAAATTCATCGTCTTCCGTCAATTTGATTTTGCCGGACATTTGTTCAAAGGTTTGGGAAACGTTGGTGCATTCCTGGAATTGGAAGGGTGTTAACATAATTTCTGATGATTCTGTGGCGCTCATTTGAAAGTCCTCCTGTCAAGCTTTTCTAATCAGACAGTAAACCTAAAAAGACGCCCATCCTTATTAAAAGAAAACGAAGCGGGGTGAAAGTATTAAAGTTTTAAAAAACGATGCGTACAGACATGATGTCGATGAAATAAAACCGAGTTCGGTTTTTACCGCCGCCGTTCGCGCGCCAATCGGAAAGGACAGCGAATCATTTGGAAGAATAAAAAGAAAAGAGAAAAGAACGACGAAAAATAAAAAATAAAGAAAAAGAAAAAAATAAAGAAAAAAAGAAAAGCAGAAGACTGCTTTTCATTAAGCGATTTTTTTGATTAATTTCGCGGGATTTTTAACAACGGTAATAGACTCCATCTTGGAGACTGTTTTGGCGTTTTTGACGTCGACTTTACGCATGGAAAGCGTAAACGTCCGGCCATCCGGCGCTTTTGTTTTCACTTTTCCGCCTTTGGCGTCCACTGCAAAAACATAGATCGGCAGATCACATTTTGCGGCCTGCGCAACGGCGTTTGTCAGAAGCGTATCGGAAATACCGTGAGCGATTTTCGCCACCGTGTTGGCCGTGGCCGGCGCGATGACGAGCGCGTCATATTTTCCCGTTTGCAAATCGCCGAGAATAAACGGCGAGTTGGCCGATTTTTCGACATGGAAAGACGAAAATTCATTTTGGATTTCATCCAGATCCTTGTACCATTTCAAAACGGTCTCACCCTCGACCGAAACGAAAACGTCCAGTGAATAGCCAAGCGATTTTAATTCTTTCATCACAACGACGGTCTCGTCCAAACGGTCACCGGCGCCGGTAATTCCCCAAGCCAATTTCATGGTTTTGCCGGGTTTTCCGGAACCGGCTTTAGAAGCCGCTTGTTTCTGTTTACCTTTACTTTCGGCGCCGGCGTTCTTTTGAACGTCAGCTGATTTTTGATTTGATTTTCCGGCAGACATCGAAATTCCTCACTGAAATATTTAACAATATATATGACAAATATAAAATGATAATATATAAAAATGGTGCTTGTAAAAATATGATAAAAGTGAAATAAATATTTGATAAATAATACAACAATATCAACAAAAAATAAGAAAAATAAAACAAATGATTAGAATTAGAAAACAAATGATTAGAATTAGAAAACAAAAGCAACATGCATCAGGATGAACATCATGACATAAATCACGGGAATGTATTCAAGAAAAAGTGTAAAGATATCAAAAATAAATAAGAGACCCCGATATCTTCAAAAAATGGAAGATCAGATTCCGAATAAATCGACAATAAGGGGCTTAGAGCTCCGCCTACCTACGAATGATTCAATGAATCAATAGTTCATTTCCGATTTGCATATATTGTTTTGGTTTTTGAATTGGCGCGATCGAGTTTTAACTCAGTCCAAATCATCTATACTGCCGTTATCTTTGACCAATTCTTTCAACCTTTCAACGCATTCCGTCCGCTCAGTAACCTCTTTTCGCGCGTTCTTCTCAATTGTCTCATAGATTTCTTCTTTAGAAATCAAGAGCCGGTAGTACTTAATCGGCCGTCCCGCTTTTTTAGACTTCACTTCTGTAACGCTCACCCAATTACTTTCTTCCAAACACTTAATGGCGTTGCTGACTTCCGGTTGTTTTAACCCGGTCAGCTGGCAAATGGTTGTGGAAGAAACACCCTCTTCGGTCGACAGACATAAAAGCGTTTTTGAAACCGATTTTTTAATGTTCAAGTTTTTAAACATTTCAATTCTTTTATCGTCCGTTTTTATTTTTTTATATTTTTCCATTTTTTATTCATCCTACAACATGAATTAGTATTCATAAAAAACAGCATTTCAGCAAAAATCATAAACGATTGTTTTTTTGTGTCTCTAATCACATTCTAATGTTTATATTATTTCCCATATTTTAAAGAATTAATAATATAATTAGAATATTAGAAAATTTCGCGCGTGCCTCAAATTGAATAATCGTCAGACAGTTCAAACAGATCGAACAGAGTAAATAATTTTTGATGAATGACAAATATTGATCATTTTACATTATATTTAAAAAATGACAAAATCTTTCAAATATAATTCATTTACACCATACTTTCGGATCAGACACGACTCGGAATTATTGAATAATAGACAAGCATCCAGTAGCGTTTTTTAGAACAAACGCGAAAAAACAATCCGGCAGATTGTTTTCGATTTATGTTTTGACTGTAAATTTAATTTTTAAGTCTACTGTTTTTGTTTTTGATGTTTTGAATTTGATTTTTGTTTTTTCGTTTTTATATATTTTTTATTTCATTGTTTTTGATTGATAATTTGTGAATCAATCCGTAGCAATTGTAATCACTCATTATATATAAAACTCTGATTCGATAACAAGAGGAATACCACCTTGAAACCGTATTTGCCGAGATCCAATAAGAAACCCGCCGGCGCCGTTTTTACATAAAATGAGAAATAATAATTGAGATTCCAATTATTTAATGAATTTCATCCGTCGTGATATTTAAAGATTACTACGAGAAGACAATTAAGAAGAGATGGAAAACAGATTCCATCTCACCTTTTGAAAATTAGTTCGATGTTTTTGAATCTTTAATCACCGGTTTAGCGGTGGATTTGGCATTGACCGGTTTAGCAGCGGGTTTTGCTGCAGGTTTTGCGGCCGGTTTGGCAGCAACTTTAGCAACCGGTTTTTTAGCAGCGGTTGTCTTAGCAGCCGGCTTAGCAGCGGGTTTGGCAGCCGGTTTTTTAACGGCAGCTGTCTTAGCGGCCGGCTTGGCGGCTGTTTTTGCTGCGGGTTTTGCGGCCGGTTTGGCAGCCGTTCTGGCAACCGGTTTTTTAGCAGCAGTTGTCTTAGCAGCCGGTTTGGCGGCTGTTTTTGCTGCGGGTTTTGCGGCCGGTTTGGTAGCGGCTCTGGCAACCGGTTTTTTAGCAGCGGTTGTCTTTGCTGCGGCGGTCTTCGCGGTCGGCTTGGCAGCCGTTCTGGTTGCTGTTGTTTTAGCAGCCGGCTTGGCAGCGGTTTTGGTTGCTGTTGTTTTGGCGGCCGGTTTGGCGGCAGTCTTGGTTGCGGTTACTTTAGCAGCCGGTTTTTTAGCAGCGGCAGTCTTAGCGGCCGGTTTGGCAGCCGTTCTGGTTGCTGTTGTTTTGGCGGCCGGTTTGGCGGCAGTCTTGGTTGCGGTTACTTTGACAGCCGGCTTTTTAGCAGCGGTTGTCTTGGCAGCGGCGGTTTTGGCGGCCGGTTTGGCAGCGGTTTTGGTTGCCGTTGTTTTTGCAGCCGGTTTTTTGGCGGCCGTTGTCTTTGCGGCGGGTTTTGCAGCCGGTTTTGCTTTAGATTTTTCATCCAATTTTTTGGAAATCGTTGCTTTTGCTTCGACAACATCTTTTTTGACTTTGTCGATTAACTTACTCGCTGTTTCTTTGACGGTATCTTTTTTAGCAGTACCTTTTCCATCAGTAACCATTTTAATTTCTCCAAAAATCAGTTTTTTACAGATTTGTACAGATTTTTACAATTTGTTTATTATATACCATTAAAAAAATGAATGTACAATCAAATCCGTCCCGTACAAAAATCTGTTCAAAGATTTCCTTAACAAAACCAATTCGATTGAGAAATATAATCTAATATTTGCAAACTTATTATTTATGTTAAATATATTTAAAATTTGCTTAAATTTTTGCCAATAAACGCGGAATTTTCGAAAAACGGAAGAAACAAAAAAACAAAAATCGTGAAAAAACAAAGAACGGAGAAATCGAAGAACACGACCGAAAAAATAGGCGCGAAAAATAAAATAAACAGTATCAGCAAAGCCGTTCATTTTCAATGAATCGAGACGAAAGACGAAAATGAAATCAACCAAAAAAAAAAAAAAAAAAAAAAAAAAAAAAAATAAAAAAAAAAAAAAAAAAAAAAA